>NZ_JBSGHG010000023.1:0-109620 GCF_053604275.1 Streptomyces sp. NPDC004051
TGCTGTTTGGCCACCGCGCGCTGCGAGCCGGCGTGGGTGGCCTGGTCGATGCGGTGCTGCAGGTCCGCGAGCTTGCCCGCGGTCGTACGCATGTCAGGCTGCTGCTCTTCCGGCTCGGACATCGGGATGCGGCTCCCTGCCTGCTCATAAGGCCGATAAGGGGGGGCGGTTACTCATCCGTAGCGTAGTGCGGGCTCCCGGGGTCGGCAGTGCGGTCTATCCCACACTCCGGGCCCCTTCACAGACCGGAGAACGCGATTCCGTGACGGCGGTCGCCCGCCGACGGACGACGGGGCCGCCCGCGCTGCGGGAGGCGGGCCGCCGAACCTAGGGTTGCCCGCATGACTCAGTCACCCGATGACGAAGGTACGCCCGGCGGGCAGCGTCCGGAGCGGTCGCAGCGCTGGTCCGACCTCGACCGCCCCCCGTTGAACGCCGCCGCGCTGCGCAGGGGGCTGGTGCGCGCCGGCGGGCTGTGGCGGCAGATCGACGTGGTGCAGCGCACCGGTTCCACCAACTCCGACCTGGTGGCCCGTGCCGCCGAGGGCAAGGCGGAGGAGGGGACCGTACTCGTCGCCGAGGAGCAGACCGCCGCGCGGGGCCGCCTGGACCGGCACTGGACGGCCCCGCCCCGCTCCGGGATCTCCTTCTCCGTACTGCTCCGGCCCACCGAGGTGCCCGTGTCCCGCTGGGGCTGGCTGCCGCTGCTCACCGGCGTCGCGGTGGCGACCGGACTGTCCCGGACGGCGGGCGTCGACACCGCCCTGAAGTGGCCCAACGACCTGCTCGTCACCGTCGGCGGCGAGGAGCGCAAGGCCGCCGGCATCCTCGCCGAGCTGGCCGGTGACGGCGGGGTGGTGATCGGCGTCGGCATCAACGTCAGCCTGCGCGCCGACGAGCTGCCGGTGCCCACCGCCGGATCGCTGGCTCTGGCGGGTGCGGTGAACACCGACCGGGACCCGCTGCTGCGCGGGGTGCTGCGGTCGCTGGAGGACTGGTACGGGCGCTGGCGGGCCGCGGGCGGCGATCCGTCGGTGAGCGGCCTGCAGGAGACGTACGCCGCGGGGTGCTCGACGCTCGGGCGGACGGTGCGGGCCGAGCTGCCGGGGGACAGGGCCCTGGTGGGCGAGGCGGTTGCGGTCGACGGGGACGGGCGGCTGGTGCTGGCCACGGAGGCCGGGGTGCAGGAACCGGTGGGAGCGGGGGACATCGTGCACGTGCGCCCCGTCGAGGGCGGGTGACGGGGACCGGGGCGGGCCCGGCGGGGGCACGGTGGGCGCACGCGGGTGCGGATGCGGGTGCCCGGGGTGGGTACTCCGATGCCGGATGCGCCGGTCGTGCCACCCGTGGGGCCGACCGGGCGGAGTGAGCTGGCGCACACCTGCCGTAGAGTTGAGGCCGGTCGATACATGGCCGTGGCAGATCGGAAGGGCAGCAACGCGTGACCGTCGACGACTCGGGTTCCGGTACGGAAGCGCAGGACCGCGCGGAGCCTCCCCCGCCCTCGAATCCTCCCGATCGGGGGAACCTCCCTGAGCGGAGGAGCCGACGGGGGGACGACTCCCGTCCCGCCGACAACGGCGAGGACCCGCTCGCTCTGCGTCTCGAGCAGCTCATCCTGGGCGCCGAGCGCCGTTACACCCCTTTTCAGGCGGCGCGCAGTGCCAGCGTCACCGTGGAAACGGCCACGCGTTTCTGGCGGGCCATGGGATTCGCCGACGTCGGACAGGCCAAGGCGTTGACCGAGGCCGACGTCCTGGCCCTGCGCCGACTGGCCGGTCTGGTGGAGGCGGGGCTGCTCAGCGAGGCCATGGCCGTGCAGGTGGCGCGGTCCACGGGACAGACCACCGCGCGACTGGCCGAGTGGCAGATCGACTCCTTCCTGGAAGGGCTGACCGAGCCGCCCGAGCTGGGCATGACCCGCACCGAGGTGACGTATCCCATCATCGAGCTGCTCCTGCCCGAGCTGGAGGAGTTCCTCGTCTACGTCTGGCGGCGGCAGCTCGCCGCCTCGGCCGGTCGGGTGCTCCAAGCGGCCGACGACGAGGAGATGGTGGACCGGCGGCTCACCGTCGCGTTCGCGGACCTCGTCGGGTTCACCCGGCTCACCCGGCGGATGGAGGAGGAGGAGCTCGGCGAGCTGGTCGAGGCCTTCGAGACGACCGCCGCCGACCTGGTGGCCGCGCGCGGCGGACGGCTCATCAAGACCCTCGGCGACGAGGTGCTCTACGTCGCCGACGACGCGGGGACGGCCGCGGAGATCGCCCTGCTGCTGATCGAGACCATGGCGAACGACGAGACGATGCCGGAGCTGCGGGTCGGCATGGCCTTCGGCACCGTCACCACCCGGATGGGCGATGTCTTCGGTACGACGGTGAACCTGGCCTCCCGGCTCACCTCGATAGCTCCTCGTGACGGCGTGCTCATCGACACCGCGTTCGCCGAGGAGCTGATCCGCACCGGAGACGCCCCCGCCTCCGAGGCGGCCGCTGCCGAGGCGGCGGCGTCGGCGGAGAAGGAGGGCGAGGAACCGCCGGTGTACCGCTTCGCGCTGCAGCCGATGTACCAGCGGCCGGTGCGTGGACTGGGCGTGGTGGAGCCCTGGCTGCTCACCCGCCGGGACGTCCCCTGACGGTTGCTGCCGGACGCCCCGGACGGTGCTGCCCGTGCCGCCTGTTCTGTCGGTTCGGTCCGTTCAGCCGCTGAGAGCCAGGGCGGCGTCGACGCACAGGCCGATGATCGGTACGCAGAGGAGGGGGCCGTCGTCCGTTCCGCCCGGCCGGTCCGTCGGCGGGGGCGGTGGCGTCTGCCGGTCAGGTGGCGGCTTCGGTTTCGGCTTCGGCTGGGGTGGCTTCGGCTGGGACGGTGCGCGGCCCGGAGGGCCCGGTGGGGGCCCGCCCGGTGCGGCGCCGGTGGGGGGCGGTGCTCCGGGGGCGTTCGGGACGTTCGGAGTGCTCGGTGCGTTCGGGGTCGGAGCGGTGAGGGCCGGTGTCGTGGCGGTCGGGGCGGTGGTGCTGCCCGGAGCGGACGGGGCGAGAGGCGCGCCGCTCGCCCCGCCCAGGGCGGTGGGTGAGGAGGGGCTCGCCTCCGGGGCGGGGGACGCCGGACTCGCGGTGGTGGAGCCGGAGGCGCTGTCGGAGCCGTCGGCGGCGTCGGCGGCGGCCGGGTCGTCCGGTCCGGGGCTCGCGGCACTCGTGGTGTCCGGGACCGGGCGGGGGCCGGCCTCGGCTCCGATGTCCCCGGCGCCGGGGTCGGAGGCCATGCGTACGAGGCTCAGGGCGCCGACCGCCAGGGCCAGACCGCCGACGGCCAGCAGCAGCTTCCGGGGGCGCGGTTTGCGGTGACGGCCCCGGACGCGCGCGCTGAAGAGGGCGAATCCGGTGTGCGCCGGTGTCCGGTCGGCCGCGTCCGGTGCGGTGGGCTGTGGTCTGATCGGCGTGTTCGTCGTCATGGTGATTCCTCCCCCTGCGGACGCGCCCCCAACGCACCGCGGTGCAGCGCACGTTATGCGTTCCGGTCCGGGTTCGGACCGAAGTGGCCGGGATGTCACTCGAACGGGTGGACGGGGGGTGATGAGGGAACTGGGCGTACGCCCTTTTGCCGGGTGGGTCCGGGCTGCGATGATCGGGAGCGACGGATGTTAACCCGCGTTAACCGGAGGGTGTCATGAGTGAGGAACGGTTCGGGGAGTTCGTGCTGGTGCGGCGGCATGAGCAGGGGCATGTCGCGGAGCTCGTCCTCGACCGGCCCAAGGCCATGAACGCGGTCTCGACCGAGATGGCCCGGTCCGTCGCCGGAGCCTGCGCGGAGCTGGGGAGGGACCCGGAGGTGCGGGTGGTGGTGCTGACCTCGTCGCACGAGCGGGCCTTCTGCGTCGGGGCCGACCTGAAGGAGCGCAATTCCTTCAGTGACGCCGACCTGGTCCGTCAGCGGCCGGTGGCGCGCGGCGCCTACACCGGTGTGCTGGAGCTGCCGGTGCCGACCGTGGCGGCGGTGCACGGGTTCGCGCTGGGGGGCGGTTTCGAGCTGGCCCTGTCCTGCGATGTGATCGTGGCCGACCGCACGGCTGTGCTGGGGCTGCCCGAGGTGTCCGTCGGGGTGATTCCGGGCGGCGGTGGCACGCAGTTGCTGCCCAGACGGGTGGGGGCGGCCCGGGCCGCCGAGCTGATCTTCACGGCGCGTCGGGTGGAGGCCGCCGAAGCTCGTGAACTGGGCCTGGTGGACGAGCTGGTGGAGGCGGGGCGGGACCGGGAGGAGGCGCTGGCCATGGCCGCCCGGATCGCCGCGAACTCGCCGGTGGGCCTGCGGGCCGCCAAGCGGGCACTGCGTCTGGGGCAGGGGCTGGATCTGCCCGCCGGGCTCGAGGTGGAGGACGCCGCCTGGCGGTCGGTGGCGTTCTCGGGCGACCGGGCGGAGGGCGTCGCCGCCTTCAACGAGAAGCGCAAGCCGAACTGGCCGGGGCGTTGACGGGCGGCCGGTCAGTGGGGGCGGAGCCCCGTCCACCTGCGGCGACTCCTCTCGACGGCTCCCCATTCGCTCCGTAAATCTCCCGATTCGTACGGAACGTCCCTAGCCTGGAGGGATGGGTGAGGACAGCCGGCTGGCGGCCGTGGTGGCACTGGCGCAGGGCATGGCCGCCGTGCAGGGCTCGCAAGAGGTCTGGCGGGCCGCGGCCCTCGGGGCCTGCCGGGCGCTCGGCGGGAGTTTCGCCGCCCTGTCCGTGTGGGAGCGGGAACTGGGGCGGCTGCGGGTCCTGGTGAACGTCGGCGAGCTGGCGCAGGGAGAGGAGCAGTTCCCGGAGGGTGAGGCCTACCCCGTGCACCGGTTCGCCGAGATCACCGAGTTCCTGCACGAGCGGTGGGCCGGTGGCGGCGAGCCCGACGCCTGGGTGGAGACCGCCGAGGGGCCGGCGGAGGGAAGCCCCGGTTGCCGCCATCAGCGGGTCGCGGCCCTGCGGCGGCGCGGACGCGGCTGCTGCGTGGTCGCCCCGATCGTGCTGCACGGGCGGGCATGGGGGGAGCTGTATGTGGCCCGGCCGGTGGGGGTGCCCGTCTTCGGGCGCGGTGACGCCGACTTCGCGACGGTGCTGGCCGCCGTCGTCGCC
This sequence comes from Streptomyces sp. NPDC004051, assembly GCF_053604275.1. Classification (NCBI taxonomy): domain Bacteria; kingdom Bacillati; phylum Actinomycetota; class Actinomycetes; order Kitasatosporales; family Streptomycetaceae; genus Streptomyces; species Streptomyces sp. NPDC004051. The sequence goes on from NZ_JBSGHG010000023.1 coordinate 5,105, forward strand.
GCCGGGCTCGCGCAGAGCGAGCGGTTGGAGGAGGCGCAGCGGCTGGCGTACACGGACGCGCTCACCGGGCTCGCCAACCGCCGGGCGGTGGATGCGCGCCTCGACGAGGCGATCGAGCGGCATCGCGAGAACGGGACGGTCGTCAGTCTCGTGGTGTGCGATGTCAACGGGCTCAAGCGGGTCAACGACACGCAGGGGCACGCCGTCGGCGACCGGCTGCTGGAGCGGTTCGGGGGTGTGCTGTCCCTGTGCGGGGCGATGCTGCCGGGAGCGCTGGCGGCGCGGCTCGGCGGGGACGAGTTCTGTCTGCTGGCGGTGGGGCCGCCCGCCGACGAGGTGGTCAAGGCGGCCGGCGAAGTGTGCCGCCGTGCGGTGGAGTCAGGCATCGGGGACGGAGTGGCCTGTGGGGTGGCCTCCACCGGCGACCCCATCGGGCCGGTGTCCTCCGCCCGGCGGCTCTTCCGGCTGGCCGACGCGGCGCAGTACCGCGCCAAGGCGGAGCGGGCCACCCGTCCCGTCGTCGCCGGGCGTGCGGGGCCGGGTGATCCGGTCGTGCAGCTGGCGGACGAACCCGCGCGGAACGCGGACGGAGAGCGGCGCCGTTTCCGGGGCCGGCACTCGCCCTAGGTCCGGTAAGGGGTGAGCGCGGGTTCCACTGGTGACATCATCGCATTCACTGCGTACTCTCCTGAATATGGATATGCACACTGTGGTGAACGGGGAAGGCGCGCGGCGCGGCCTCGACAAGGTGGTGCTGGGAGACGGGCGGACGTCCGCGGTGACCGCGTCCGACGTGCTCGCCGTGGCGCGCGGCGGTGCCCGCGTCGAGCTCTCCGGTGAGGCGCTGGCCACCCTTGCCGCCTCCCGCGAGATCGTGGACGCCCTGGCCGCCGAACCGGACCCCGTGTACGGGGTGAGCACCGGCTTCGGCGCCCTGGCGACCCGGCACATCGGCCCGGAACTGCGCGGTCGGCTGCAGCGCAACATCGTCCGCTCGCACGCCGCCGGCATGGGCCCCCGCGTCGAGCGGGAGGTCGTGCGCGCCCTGATGTTCCTGCGGTTGAAGACCCTCTGCTCCGGTCACACCGGCGTACGCCCCGAGGTCGCGCAGACCATGGCCGACGTGCTGAACGCAGGGATCACCCCGGTCGTGCACGAGTACGGCTCCCTCGGCTGCTCCGGCGACCTGGCCCCGCTGTCCCACTGCGCCCTCGCGCTGATGGGCGAGGGGGAGGCCGAGGGGCCCGACGGGACCGTGCGCCCCGTCGGCGAGCTGCTCGCCGCGCACGGGATCCGGCCTCTCGAACTGCGGGAGAAGGAGGGGCTCGCCCTCCTCAACGGCACCGACGGCATGCTCGGCATGCTCGTTATGGCCCTCGCCGACCTCGACGTCCTGTACCGCTCCGCCGACGTCACGGCCGCGCTGAGCCTGGAGGCGCTGCTCGGCACCGACAAGGTGCTCGCCCCCGAACTGCACGCCCTTCGCCCGCACCCGGGCCAGGCCGCCAGTGCCGCCAACATGCTGGCCGTGCTCGCGGGCTCGGGGATGACGGGGCATCACCAGGACGACGCCCCGCGGGTCCAGGACGCCTACTCCGTGCGCTGCGCCCCGCAGGTCGCGGGCGCCGGACGGGACACCATCGCCCACGCCCGGCTGGTCGCCGAGCGCGAACTCGCCTCCGCCGTCGACAACCCGGTGGTGCTGCCCGCGGACACCGGATCGGGGGAGTTCGGCTCCGGGGGAGGGCGCGTGGAGTCCAACGGCAACTTCCACGGCGCCCCGGTGGCGTACGTGCTGGACTTCCTCGCCATCGCCGTCGCCGACCTCGGCTCCATCGCCGAGCGCCGCACCGACCGGTTGCTGGACAAGAACCGCAGCCACGGACTGCCGCCGTTCCTCGCCGACGACGCCGGTGTCGACTCGGGTCTGATGATCGCTCAGTACACGCAGGCCGCACTGGTGAGCGAGTTGAAGCGGCTCGCCGTACCGGCGTCGGCGGACTCGATCCCGTCCTCCGCGATGCAGGAGGATCACGTCTCCATGGGCTGGTCGGCCGCGCGCAAGCTGCGGACGTCCATCGACAACCTCACCCGGGTCATCGCCGTGGAACTGTACGCCGCCGCACGTGCCGTCGAACTGCGTGAGGGGCTGAGCCCGGCGCCCGCGACCCGGGCCGTCGTCGAGGCCGCACGGAAGGCGGGCGTGGGCGGTCCCGGCCCGGACCGTCATCTCGCGCCCGACCTCGCCGCGGCGGAGGCGTTCGTGCGCGAGGGCCGACTGCTGGCGGCGGTGGAAGAGGTCACCGGCCCGCTGCGGTGAGGCGCACCGGTGGGCGGGGCGCCGGAGGCCGGCTCATCCCGGGGAACGGCCGCGGGGGTCAGAACTCCAGGCGCTCCCGGCGGACCGAGTAGACGACGAAGCCCGCGCCGAGGGTGAGGCAGGCGGTGCCGCCGAGGACGTACGGCGTGCTGTCGAAGCTGCCGGTGGCGGCGAGTCTGACCTGCCCGCCGGCGGTGTCGACGACATCCGACGACATCGGCGACACCGACGACACCGACGACACCGAAGGCGCCGAGGGCATCGAGGACGTTGCCGGCGCGGACGACACCGCCGTCGCCGTGGACGTCGTGGACGCCGTGGAGGGAGCCGTCGTCGGCGATATGGACGAGGTGCTGGACACGACCCTCGCCTGCTCCGTGACCTGCGGAGACGGGCTTGCCGAGGGCGTCCCTCCCGCCGGGAGGTCCGAGGTCGCGTTGGCGGACGGGACGAACCACAGGGCGCACAGCAGGGTGCCCGCAGCGGTGGCGGTCAGCAACGGACGGAGAGCGGATGACACGGAATATCGATCCCCTTGTGGCGCTGGCTAATTGGCCGTGTGGGCTGATGTTAGTGAAAGTCGCGGGTCACGGGAAAGTCACGGGTCCCGGAGCCGTACGCTCCGTGCATGAGCACTCCAGAGACGTCACGGTTTGTGAGGCTTCGCGTCGACCTCGTCCTCCAGATCGACGACGAGGCCGCGGTGACCAGCGCCGCGCTGGCGAGGATCGCGGACGACGGCGACATGACGGACGCCGAACGACTGCCCGCCCGGGACACGGTGAACGAGGACGCGGCCGAGGCCCTCGCGTATCTCGTCGACCCCTTCAGCATGGTCGGCGACGTGCCGGGGGTGGAGCTCCAGCAGGCCTCGTGGAGCAGCGAGCAGATCGACTACGACCCGGACTCGCCGGAGTGGGACCTCGACGAGGGGGACGGCTACGAGCTTTACGAGGTGTCAGACAATGGCGACGGCAAGGATGATGACGGGAGGTAATGGGGCGATCCGCGCAATACGGGCAAGTCGGGCGAATGGGGTAAAGCGCGCGATGGTGATGAAGCGGGGAGGCGGGGGGAGTCGTTCGGAGGTGGACGGTCCGGAAAAGGTGTGTCGCGCCAGGCCGTTGTGACTGGATGAGGCGGTGTAGGGAAATCGTGACCTCGGGCGGCAACCGCGGCCCGGGGTCATGTCGTCTCACTCTGGGCACGGGTTGAAACCCCGCCCGTCCGCTGTGGACGTGGTGCGCCCCACATTCGTGGCCCGTAGGGAACGGGGCCCACCGGTCGTAGCGTTGAAGTGATCGACGGGGACTCTCGGCTTCGGGCGCGGGGAACCGCGGGGTTCGGGGAAGCGGCGATGATGGAGAAGCGTGTGATGACGGACGGTAAGCGGCGCAGGGGTCTGATGGCTGCGTCCGCTCTGCTCGGTGGAGTGATGGTGCTCTCGGCATGCTCCGGCGGCGGCTCCGCCTCCGACGGTGACGGAGGCAAGGGCGGGTCGCAGGCCCAGGTCGACGAGGCGGCGGCCAAGAAGACCTCCGAGGCCCAGATCAAGATCACGCCGAAGGACGGCTCGAACAACGCCTCCATCAACAACTCCGCCGCGGTGGCCGTGACCAAGGGCACCCTCACCGAGGTGAAGATGACGACCACCGACGGCACCGCCGTCGAGGGCGAGATATCCGCCGACAAGAAGAGCTGGAAGCCCAGCGGCCAGCTGGAGCGCGCCACCGGCTACAAGCTCTCGGTCAGCGCGAAGGACTCCGAGGGCCGAGCCGCCCACGAAAACGCGTCGTTCACCACGGTCTCCCCGGACAACAGCTTCATCGGCAACTTCACCCCGGACGACGGCTCGACCGTGGGCGTCGGCATGCCGGTGTCGATCAACTTCGACAAGGCGATCACCAACAAGGCCGAGGTCCAGAAGGGCATCACCGTCTCCAGCACCAGTGGCCAGGAGGTCGCCTGTCACTGGTTCAACGCCAACCGGATGGACTGCCGTCCCGAGGACTACTGGCAGGAGAACTCCACCGTCACCCTGAAGCTGGAGCTCGACGGCGTCGAGGGCGCCGAGGGCGTCTACGGCGTCCAGCAGAAGACGGTCAACTTCAAGATCGGCCGCAACCAGGTCTCGATCGTCGACGCCGCCACCAAGCAGATGAAGGTCACGCAGGACGGCAAGACCGTCCGGACGATCCCGATCTCCGCCGGGTCCCCCGAGAACAAGACGTGGGAGGGCCAGATGGTCATCTCCGAGAAGTTCAAGGAGACCCGGATGAACGGCGCGACCGTCGGCTTCACCGACGACGACGGCAAGGGCGAGTACGACATCAAGGACGTGCCGCACGCCATGCGCCTGAGCACCTCCGGCACCTTCCTCCACGGCAACTACTGGGGCGCCAAGTCCATCTTCGGCAGCGCCAACACCAGCCACGGCTGCATCGGCCTGTCCGACACCCAGGGCGCCAACGACCCGAACACGCCGGGCGCCTGGTTCTACGACAACTCCATCGTCGGTGACGTGGTCGTCGTGAAGAACACCGGTGACAAGACCATCGCCCCGGACAACGGCCTCAACGGCTGGAACATGGACTGGGCCCAGTGGAAGGCGGGTTCGGCGGTCTGACACCGACCGCCCGCCGCAGTCCGCTCCACCTGAACGACGCCGCCGCCCGCCCCTTCGAAGGGGCGGGCGGCGGCGTCGTTCTCATCAGGTCTTCTCATCCGGCTCTCAGCGCGGACTCAACAGTTCATCAGAGGCCGTCCCTAGCGTGCCGTCATGTTCTTCACCTACCTGAGGCGCGAACTGCGCCGCCGCAGAAAGGCGGCCCTCGTCGTCGCCTCCGGTCTCGCACTCGGCATCGCGCTGGTCATCGTGGTCGACTCCGTGTCCGCGGGCATGGGCAAGGCGCAGGAGAAGGTCCTGCAATCGCTGTACGGACTGGGCACGGACATGACGGTCACCAAGGCCGCCGAGGCCTCGACGGCCTTGGAACGGCCACGCTTCCGCTTCGACGCACAGGAGGACGGCTCCGGCGAGGAGCAGAGCACCGACCACGTCATGGTGCAGGGCTTCCAGACCCTGGCGAGCTCCACCGTGAGCGAGGTCGGCGAACAGAGCGGTGTCGCCGACGCGGTGGGCGGTCTGAGCCTCCAGGTCGTCAAGGTCAGCGGCGAGTTCACCCGCGGCCGGTTCCAGCAGGACGGCGGCCAGGAGGGCCGGCCGGGCGGGGCCCGGCCGGCCCCCGAGGGGCGCGTGCAGGGCGGCGGCGCCGACTTCGACGTCAACAGCTACTCCGTCTACGGCACCGACGTCACCGAACCGGAACTCGGCCCGCTGACCTCCTCCCGGATCACCGACGGCCGTACCTTCGCGGCGAGCGAGACCGACGCGAAGGTGGCCGTCGTCGACTCTGCCCACGCCAAGGAGAAGAAGCTCGAGACCGGTGACACGGTCACGGTCAAGGGCACCAAGTACAAGATCATCGGTATCGCCACCGCGGACAGCGGGGACGCCGCCGCCAACCTCTACATCCCGCTGAAGCAGGCTCAGAAGCTCGCCGACGCCGAGGACAAGGTCACCACGATCTACGTCAGGGCGACCGACTCCCAGCAGCTCGACGCCGTCAAGTCGGGCATCCAGAAGAACGTCGCGGGGACGACGGTCACCACCTCCGCCGACCTCGCGGACACCGTCTCCGGCTCGCTGTCCACCGCCTCCTCCCTCGCCGCCGGCGTCGGCAAGTGGCTGTCGATCGCGGTGCTCGCGGCCGCGTTCCTCGTCGCCGGACTGCTCACCTCCTCGGCGGTCTCCCGCCGGGTGCGCGAGTTCGGCACGCTGAAGGCGCTGGGCTGGACGTCGGGCCGGGTGACCCGGCAGGTGGTCGGCGAGGCCGTCGTGCACGGCCTGGTCGGCGGGGCCCTCGGCATCGCGCTCGGGCTGGCGGGCGCGTACGCCGTCACCGCGGTCAGCCCCACCCTTCAGGCCCAGCTCGGCGGAGGCGGCGGCGCAGGAGGCCCCGGTGGGGGGCCCGGCGGCGGTGGCATGGCCGGTCCCGTACGGCAGGCGGCCGCCAAGACCCTCGACGTCGCCCTCACCGCGCCGGTCGGCCTCACCACCATCGCCCTCGCGGTCGGCCTCGCCGTGGCCGGCGGTCTCGTCGCCGGTGCCTTCGGCGGCTGGCGAGCCTCCCGCCTCCGGCCCGCGGACGCGCTGCGCCGCGTCGCATAGCGCCCGTCCGGCGCCCGCCCGGCGCAGGTCCGGGGCCCTCACGCCCGTAAGCACTCCAGGAGTTGACCCACACCCATGTACGAACTCAGAGGCGTCACCCGGCGCTACACCCGCGGCAGGGAAACCGTCCACGCCCTCGACGGCGTCGATCTGACGATCCCCGACGGAGACCGGCTCGTCATCCAGGGCCCCACCGGCGGCGGCAAGTCCACACTGCTGCAGATGCTCGGCGGCCTCGACCGGCCCAGCTCCGGCGAGGTCGTCCTCGACGGCACCGACCTCGCCACCCTGCCCGAGGCCCGGCTCACCCGGGTGCGCAGCGAGAACATCGGCTTCGTCTTCCAGTCCTTCAACCTGATCCCGACCCTCACCGCGCAGGAGAACGTCGAGACCGCCCTCGTACCGCTCGGGGTGCGGGCCAAGGAGCGGCGGGAGAAGGCCGCCGAGGCGCTGGCGTCGGTCGGACTCGGCGAACGGCTCGGGCATCTGCCCGCCGAGCTGTCCGGCGGACAGCAGCAGCGGGTGGCCATCGCGCGGGCGCTGGTGAAGGAGCCGAAGGTGCTGCTCGCCGACGAACCCACCGGAAACCTCGACGAGTCGATGCGCGACGAGATCATGGACGTGCTGATCCGCATGTGGAAGGAGCTGGGGCTCACCTTCGTCATGGTCACCCACGACTCGTCCCTGGCGAAACAGGCGCCGCGGGTGGCGACCATCCGCAAGGGCCGCATCACGGTGAAGGAGAACCCGGCCGCCTGACCGGGCACGCGGAAAGCGGACGGCGGCGCGCTCCCGGCCGGAACCGGTCCGGCGGCCGGGAGCGCGTCCCTCCGCGCGGACGCCCCGTCAGCCGGCCGTGAGGAGGGACTCCAGGGCCGTTGCCGCCTCCGGGTGGCGGGACAGGAGGGCGGCGCCACCCGCCGGGAGCGGCCCGGCCGGCGCCCGGGAGCCCTCGCAGCCCAGCAGCTCCGCGACCGCGTCGCGGGTCGCCGGGTGCGCGGACAGCGGCGCCGCGCCCGCCGGGGCGGCCGAGGCGGCGGCCGGGTGTGACCGCCGTTCGGCACACGGCCCGCGCGGACGTCCACGCGGGCATGCGGGCGGCTTCAACCCATCGGTCAGGTAACGGAGTTCCGGCAGTGGTGTCACGGATACCCGACGACTCGGTGTTCTTCTTCTGAGCCCCTTGAGGCGTTTGAGCACGACTCGGCATACTGCGTGATCCGGGGGGGTGCGCACACGCGTACGAGACCACCCCCGGTCGGGTGAAGGGAAGTTCACCCGGCAACTCCGCTAGGGGGGACCTTGCGCAGACAATTCAAGAGCGTGCGCGCGGCGGGCGCGGCCACAGTCGCCACGGCAGCCGCCGTGGCGCTCGTGGCGGGCATGACCGGCCCGGCCGCGGCGAACGGGGAACGGACGGCGGCGGGCACCGCGGCCGGTACGACGTACACGAACGCGGCGCAGTCGAAGGCGCCGTCCTCGTCGAAGACCAAGCACCGCATCACCCTCATCACCGGTGACCGGGTCGCCGTGGACGCCAAGGGCCGCGTGGTCGGCCTGGAGCGGGCCAAGGGGAGGGAGCACATACCCGTCCAGATCAGCAGGTCCGGCGGCCACACCCACGTACTTCCGGCGGACGCCGCCCGGCTGATCGCGACCGGCAAGCTCGACCGGCGGCTCTTCGACATCACCGAACTCGGCAAGGACGCCACCCGCCGCTCCCAGCAGCGCGGCCTGAAGGTCATCGTCGGGTACCAGGGGCGCGCCACCGCCGCGAAGTCCGACGTCCGCGAGGCGGCCGACCTGCGCCGGACCCTCGGCACCCTGAACGCGGACGCGGTGCAGACCCCGCACGAGGACACCCCCGACCTGTGGAAGGCGGTCACCGACGGCGACCGGACCGCGTCCGGCATCGCCCACGTCTGGCTCGACGGCGTCCGCGAGGCGGCCCTCGACAAGTCCGTCGCGCAGATCGGCACCCCCAAGGCGTGGGCCGCCGGCTACGACGGCAAGGGCGTGAAGATCGCCGTCCTGGACACCGGTGTCGACGCGACCCACCCGGACCTGAAGGGCCAGGTGACCGTGTCCAAGGACTTCACCGGTTCGTCGGGCACGGGCGACAAGGTCGGCCACGGCACCCACGTCGCGGCGATCGCGGCCGGTACCGGTGCGAAGAGCAAGGGCAAGTACAAGGGCGTCGCTCCCGGCGCCAAGGTCCTCAACGGCAAGGTCCTCGACGACGCCGGCTTCGGTGACGACTCCGGCATCCTCGCCGGCATGGAGTGGGCGGCCGCACAGGGCGCCGACGTCGTCAACATGAGCCTGGGCGGCGGAGACACCGCCGAGATCGACCCGCTGGAAGCGGCGGTCAACAAGCTCTCCGCGGACCAGGGCATCCTGTTCGCCATCGCGGCGGGCAACGAGGGCCCGAAGTCGATCGGTTCGCCCGGCAGCGCCGACGCCGCCCTCACCGTGGGCGCCGTCGACGACAAGGACAAGCTCGCCGACTTCTCCTCCACCGGCCCCCGCACCGGGGACGGCGCGGTCAAGCCGGACGTCACCGCGCCCGGCGTCGACATCACGGCCGCCTCGGCCAAGGGCAACTTCATCGCCGAGGAGGTCGGCGAGAAGCCGGCCGGCTACATGTCCATCTCGGGCACGTCGATGGCGACCCCCCATGTCGCGGGCGCGGCCGCGCTGCTGAAGCAGCAGCACCCCGGCTGGACCTACACGGAGCTGAAGGGCGCGCTCACCGGCTCCACGAAGGGCGGCGCGTACACGGCGTTCCAGCAGGGCTCCGGGCGGGTCCAGGTCGACAAGGCCATCCAGCAGACGGTGATCGCCGACCCGGTCTCGGTGAGCTTCGGCGTCCAGCAGTGGCCGCACACCGACGACAAGCCGGTCACCAAGCAGCTGACCTACCGCAACCTCGGCACCGAGGACGTCACCCTGAAGCTGACGTCCACCGCCACCAACCCCAAGGGCAAGGCGGCCCCGGCCGGCTTCTTCACCCTGGGCGCCACCACGGTGACGGTCCCGGCGGGCGGCAAGGCCTCCATCGACTTCACCGTCGACACCCGGCTCGGCGGCACGGTCGACGGCGCGTACTCGGCGTACGTGGTCGCGACCGGCGGCGGACAGAGCGTCCGCACGGCCGCGGGTGTGGAGCGGGAGGTCGAGTCCTACGACGTGACGCTCAAGGTCCTCGGCCGCAACGGCAAGGCCACCGGCGACTACATGGCCAGCCTGGACGCCCTCTCCGGCGTGGCGGCCGGCGAGTGGTTCATGCCCTACGACGCCGACGGCACCGTCACCGTCCGGGTGCCCAAGGGCGACTACGTCATGGACGCCGCGGTCTTCGTCGACTCCGAATCGGAGAAGTGGAAGGGCGCCGACTGGCTCTCCCAGCCGAAGCTGAGCGTCACCAAGAACACCACGGTCACCCTGGACTCCCGCAAGACCAAGCCGGTGAAGATCACCGCGCCGGACAAGGCGGCCAAGCCGGAGTTCGCCGCGGCCGACTACACCGTGGAGACGAAGGATCACATCACCGGCTCCGGCTGGTGGCTGGAGTCGTACGACAACTTCCGCTCCGCCCACCTCGGCCCGCAGTTCACCGGAGGCTCGCTGACCCAGCAGTGGGACGCCCACTGGAGCAAGGGCAGCAAGGAGCAGTACAGCACCACCACCGGCGGCAAGGTCAAGAAGCTCGCCACCGGCTTCACCCGGGCCTACAAGGCGTCCGAACTGGCCACGGTGAAGGTCGGCATGGGCTCGGCGGCGAGCGGCAAGAAGAAGGGCGCGGTCGGCGCCACCGGCTGGCTGCCGGGAGGCTTCTCCGCCTCCTCGGTCGCCATCCCGCAGACCCTGCCCGGCACCCGCACCCTCTACCTGTCCACCGAGGGCGGGGTGAAGTGGGACCTCGGCTTCGACCAGCACGGCGGTGTCGACGCGGAGGGCTGGCCGATCATCGAGGCCGGTTACAGCGTCGGTGACTCCCTGGTCTTCAAGGCCGGCAAGAAGTACTCCCGGACCGTGAACACGGCCGTCTTCGGGCCGCGTGTCACCTCGGGCTCCGGTCTCTTCCGCGACGGCAACAGCATCTACGGGTTCCTCCCGCTGTTCGCCGACGGCAAGGGCAACTTCGGCGACTCCGTGTTCACCTCGGCCACCACCAGCCTCTACCGCAACGGCACCAAGGTCGGCTCCCACGGCGACCCGCTGCTCGGGGGAGAGGGGTTCACGGTTCCCTCCGGGGACGCCTCCTACAAGCTGACGACCTCGGTCAAGCGCAGCGCCAAGGTCTCCGCCGCCTCCACCCGCATCGACGCGAGCTGGACCTTCCGCTCCAAGAAGACCTCCGACGTGACGAAGCTGCCCGCCTCCACGGCCCGCTTCCAGGCGGTCACCGGGCTGGACAGCAAGGTCAAGGCGGGCAAGAAGGCCACCTTCCCGGTCACCGTCGAGGGCGCCGCCAAGGGCAAGAACCTCAAGTCCCTGACGGTGTACGTCTCCTACGACTCCGGGAAGACCTGGAAGAAGACCACCGTCAAGAAGGGCAAGATCACCGTCAAGAACCCCGCCAAGAAGAAGGCGATCTCCTTCCGCGCCACCATCGTCGACAAGAAGGGCAACAAGTCGACGGTCTCGATCTACAACGCCTACCACGGCAAGTGAGCCGCCCGCCGGCCCACTGCTGAGCACCGGGCGAGGGCCCGCCGGAAGCACGTGCTTCCGGCGGGCCCTCCGCATGCGGAGGGCCCGGCTCGCGGACCGTACGGCTGCCGCGACGAACGGTCCTCAGTGCGGCAGCGTGGCCGGGCTGCCGCCGTTGGCCTCGTACCCCGCGACGGCCAGGGCCCGGTAGACCGCGAACTCCGCGGCGGGATCCGGGGACAGGGTCCAGGGCAGCGCGCCGACGTGGCCGTCGATGTGTATCAGCTGGTTCATGGCCTCCGCCCAGCGCTCACCCCGGACCAGGAAGAACACCAGGAGGTGCCGGACGTGCGCCGCCATGGGGTCGTCGGGGCGGGCCGAGTGCACCGCGTGCAGCGCGCCGTGGACCGCCCTGGTCACCACCTGGCTCTGGTAGAAACCGCTGACCAGGTTCACCTCCGGCAGATGCTCGAACACGGCGAACAGCGGCATCGCGGCCAGCAGCGAACCCTGCGGTGCGCGCGCCGCCGCGGCCTCCGCGAACGAGTTGGCCAGCTCCCGCGAGCCGTGCCACTTCTCGCACCAGTAGTGCAGCGCCGCCAGGTGCGCCCCCATGTGGGCCGGCGCGCGGTCCAGGATCTTCAGCCAGACCTGCTCGAAGTCCTTCTGCTCGTAGGCCAGTCCACGGGCCACCGAGAGTTCCACGATGTACGGGACCGGATCACCGGGGGCCAGCAGCGCCGCATCGCCGCACGCCGCCCTCGCCTCCTCCATGATGATCCGGAACTCGTCCGTCCCCCGCGTCGCCGTACGCCACGCCTGCTGCACCAGGAACTCGGCGTGCACCGCCGCGCCGCCCGCGTCCTTGGGCGCCTCGGCGCGCCACGCCCGCAGCCACTGCCCGCCCGGCGCCTCACCGGCCCCGCCGGGCCGCGCGGCGAGCTCCAGCGCGGCGGCGCCCGCGAAGGCCTGCACGCGCTGCCAGCGCAGCTCGCTCTTCGCGTCCGTACCGGCCAGCAGCTGCTGCGCCCCGCGATAGTCCTGGGTGCGCTGGACCAGCTCCAGTACATCCAGGAGGTCCTGGTCGGGGCCGGGCATCCGGATGTCCAGCTCCTCCTCGCGGGCGAAGCCGTAGTCCGCCGGGTCCGCCGCGTCCGGATGGCCGGGGGACACCTGCGCGATCCCGCCGCGCGTGCGCCTGAGGAACGGCACCAGCACGAAGCCGATCATGACCAGCCCGAGCAGGACCAAGAGAATTTCCATGCCACCAGCGAACCAGATCGCGCCGACGATTGGCGAACCTGCCGTCCGATCTGTGGAAAACTCCCGGGCGCGCGCGGACCCCGCGCGCGTGAGGGGGACCTCCGGGCGCGCGGGGAACTCCCTGACGCGTCGTCCTCCCGTGCGCGGACTACCCTCGGGGCCCATGAGCGACAGGCACATCAGTCAACACTTCGAGACACTCGCGATCCACGCGGGCAACACCGCGGACCCCCTGACCGGCGCGGTGGTCCCGCCGATCTACCAGGTGTCCACCTACAAGCAGGACGGCGTCGGCGGACTGCGCGGCGGCTACGAGTACAGCCGCAGCGCCAACCCGACCAGGACCGCCCTGGAGGAGAACCTCGCCGCCCTGGAAGGCGGCCGCCGCGGCCTCGCGTTCGCGTCCGGACTGGCGGCCGAGGACTGCCTGCTGCGTACGCTGCTCAGCCCCGGCGACCACGTGGTGATCCCGAACGACGCCTACGGCGGCACCTTCCGGCTGTTCGCCAAGGTCGTCGCCCGCTGGGGCGTGGAGTGGTCGGTGGCCGACACCAGCGACCCGGCCGCGGTCCGGGCCGCCATCACCCCGAAGACCAAGGTCGTGTGGGTGGAGACCCCCTCCAACCCGCTGCTCGGCATCACCGACATCGCCGCCGTCGCCCAGGTCGCCCGGGACGCCGGCGCCCGCCTCGTCGTCGACAACACCTTCGCCACGCCCTACCTCCAGCAGCCGATCGCGCTCGGCGCGGACGTCGTCGTGCACTCCCTGACCAAGTACATGGGCGGCCACTCGGACGTCGTCGGCGGCGCCCTGATCACCGGCGACGCGGAGCTCGGCGAGGAACTGGCCTACCACCAGAACGCGATGGGCGCGGTCGCCGGGCCGTTCGACTCGTGGCTGGTGCTGCGCGGCACCAAGACGCTCTCGGTGCGCATGGACCGGCACAGCGAGAACGCCACCAAGGTCGCCGACATGCTCAGCCGGCACGCGCGCGTGACCAGCGTCCTCTACCCGGGCCTGCCGGAGCACCCCGGCCACGAGGTCGCCGCCAAGCAGATGCGGTCCTTCGGCGGCATGGTCTCCTTCCGCGTGGAGGGCGGCGAGGAGGCGGCCGTGGAGGTCTGCAACCGGGCCGAGGTGTTCACGCTGGGCGAGTCCCTGGGCGGCGTCGAGTCGCTGATCGAGCACCCCGGACGCATGACGCACGCCTCCGTGGTCGGCTCCGCGCTCGAGGTCCCCGGCGACCTGGTGCGTCTCTCGGTGGGCATCGAGAACATCGACGACCTGCTCGAAGACCTCCAGCAGGCCCTCGGCCGGTAAGGCCGCGAAGGAACCGGTAAGGCCGTGCGAAGGGGCCGGCGCGGTGCGCGCCCGACAGGTGCGGTGCGCGCCCGGCCGGTTCACCAGCCCGTCAGGGGTGGAGTCGTCTGCGACGGCGGCTCCACCCACGGCTGCGTGGTCAGCGTCCAGATCACGAAGGCCAGGCTCGCCGCGATCAGCACCAGCCACCCCAGGCGGCGGGCGAGCGCCCTGCGCCGCAGCGTGCGGGCACCGCGGCGCACGGCCTCCGCGTACAGGCCGGGCGGCACCGGCGGCGGCGCCTGCTCCAGCAGTCGCCGTACGGCCGCCGCACGGCCCCGGCTCATGACGGGACCGTCCCGCCGCCCCGCACCGCGGGGGCCGGCGCACGCCGCCGCCGGTCCAGGACCGCGGCCGTCGCGCGGTTGCAGATCGCGCGGACCCGGTCCGCGGACAGGCCGAGCAGGGCCGCCGTCTGCTCCTCGGTGACCTCCTCGTGGAGCCGCAGCACCAGGATCAGACGCTCCTGCGGGCCGAGCCCGGCCAACGGACCCGCGCGGTCCGGACGGGAGCGGAGCAGGCCGCCGCGCTCGTGCCGGGCGGTGCGGGCGAAGCGGATGGCCAGGTACCGGCGGGCCAGGTCGTAGGGATCGTCACCGCGCAGCCGGTCCCAGCACGCGTACGTGTGGGCCAGCGCCAGGGTCAGCAGGCGCCGCGCGCGGGGGTTGTCGTCCCGCGCCTCCGCCGTCAGCAGGGTGGCGGCGTGCAGCAGCCGCCCGCCCGCACCCGCGACGAACGCCTCGAACTCGCGGGCCCGGCGGGCGTCCCGGGACGCATGCCCTCGGATCAATCGCGCCTCCCGCACGCCCCTGCCCGGACCGGTCCCGGCCGCGAACGGCCTTCGGCGGGCGCGTGCGACGGGACCCGCGTCTCATCTCAGGGCAGGGCCGGCCCCGCGGTCAAGAGCCGTGCACGGCCCGGCGCGCGGTGCCTCTCGCAGGGGGCGGCCGGGTCAGGACTGCGACCGGTCGTCCTCCGGACCCGGTCCCCCCGGAACCGACATCCGCGCGGAGAGCGCGCCGTTGAAGCGGGTGAGGAGCGCGCAGAACGCCTCGCGCTCCTCCGGATCCCAGTCGTGGGTCAGGTCGGCCATCAACTGGCGCCGTGAGGAGCGCACTTCCTCCAGACGCGCCTGCCCGCGCGGAGAGAGCTGGAGGACGACCGCCCGGCCGTCCTCGGGATGCGAGGTGCGCTTCACCAGCCCGGTGTCCACCAGCGGGGCCACCTGCCGGGTCACGGTCGACGAGTCGATGCCCATGCCGGCGGCGAGCGCCTTGACCCCCATCGGGCCTTCCCTGTCGAGGCGGTTGAGCAGGAGGTAGGCGGCGCGGTCCATGGAGTTGCGTACCTGGCCGACGCCGCCCAGCCGGGTCTGTTCGGCGCGGCGGGCGAACAGCGCCACCTCGTGCTGCAGCGTGTCGAGAAGACCGGTGTCACCGCCGGTCGTCATGTCCGTCGACATGTCAGGTGTAGTGGGCATGGCCGGAGGCTCACTTCGTGGAGGGCTGCTTTATTGGGGGACAGAGTACGCGGCCGAGGGCCCCGTCGTACCGGCGCTGCGCAAAGCCGTATCCGCGGACACGGCCGCCGCGATCGCCGGCGGGAGTGAGCTGCGATGCTGGAGTCATGAGCTACGGCACGGCTGACTTCCTTCGTACCGTCACGGCCGACGACGTGCGCGGCGCCCGGAAGATGCTCTCGGGTGTGGCGAGGGTGACCGCGATGGAGAGCAGCAGGCACCTGTCCCGGACGGTGGGCACCCCGGTGCACCTCAAGTGCGAGAACCTCCAGCGGACGGGGTCGTTCAAGCTGCGCGGCGCGTACGTCCGGATCGCCGGACTGCTGCCCGAGCAGCGCGCCGCCGGTGTGGTCGCGGCGAGCGCCGGCAACCACGCGCAGGGCGTCGCGCTCGCGTCCTCGCTGCTCGGGGTGGGCTCGACGGTGTTCATGCCGAAGGGCGCCCCGCTGCCGAAGATCAGCGCCACCCGGGAGTACGGCGCCGAGGTGCGCCTGCACGGCCAGGTGGTCGACGAGGCACTGGCCGCCGCCGAGGAGTACGCGGACGAGACGGGCGCCGTGCTGATCCACCCCTTCGACCACCCCGACGTCATCGCGGGCCAGGGCACCGTGGGACTGGAGATCCTGGAGCAGTGCCCCGAGGTGCGCACGATCGTCGTCGGCATGGGCGGCGGCGGGCTGATCGCCGGGATCGCCGTCGCGGTGAAGGCGCTGCGGCCGGACGTACGGATCATCGGGGTGCAGGCGGCGGGCGCGGCGGCGTATCCGCCCTCGCTGACGGCCGGGCACCCGGTGTCGCTGCGCGACCCGGCGACGATGGCCGACGGGATCAAGGTGGGGCGGCCCGGCGACGTGCCGTTCGGGATCGTCGAGCACCTGGTGGACGAGGTCCGCACGGTCACCGAGGGCGAGCTGTCCGCCGCCCTGCTGCTCTGCCTGGAGCGGGCCAAACTGGTCGTCGAGCCGGCCGGGGCGAGCCCGGTCGCGGCGCTGCTGAGCCGCCCCGACGCGTTCGCGGGCCCGGTGGTCGCCGTGCTCTCCGGCGGCAACGTCGACCCGGTGCTGATGGAGCGGGTGCTGCGGCACGGCATGGCGGCACAGGGCCGCTACCTGGCCGTCCGGCTACGGCTGACGGACCGGCCGGGCGCCCTCGCGTCGCTGCTCGGGGCGTTGTCGGTGGTGGACGCCAACGTCCTCGACGTGAGCCATGTACGGACCGATCCGCGGCTCGGACTCACGGAGGTGGAGGTCGAGGTGCACCTGGAGACGAAGGGACCGGAGCACTGCGCCGAGGTCGAACAGGCCCTGCGGGACGCGGGGCACACGGTCCTGCACGGCATGGACTGAGCCGCGGCCCGGCGCCGGCGTGCGGGTGCCCCCGGCACCGCGCCGGGGACGCTCACGCGTCCCGCGGCGGTCATGGCGCCGGGGGCACTCTCACGGTTCTGGGCCGTGGGCTGCGGGTCAGCCCTTGTACGGATCGGCCTTCAGGATCTTCACGGAGGCCGTCTTGCCGTTCGGCAGCTCGTACTCCACGGTCTCGCCGATCATGTGGCCGGACACCCCGGCACCCAGCGGGGACTGCGGGGAGTACGTCTCGATGTCCGCACTCGCGTACTCGCGCGAGGCGAGGAGGAAGGTCAGCGTGTCGTCCTCGTCGCCGTCGAAGGCGATCGTCACGACCATGCCCGGCGCCACCGAACCGTCGGCCGCCGGCGCCTCACCGACCTTGGCGTTCTCGAGGAGCTGGGTGAGCTGCCGCACGCGGAGCTCCTGCTTGCCCTGCTCCTCCTTGGCCGCGTGGTACCCGCCGTTCTCCCGCAGGTCGCCCTCCTCTCGCGCGGCGGCGATCTTGGCGGAGATCTCCGTACGCGCGGGACCAGTAAGGTATTCAAGCTCGTCCTTGAGCTTGTTGTACGCCTCCTGCGTCAGCCAGGTGGCGTTCTCGCTGGTCTGGGTCACTGGTGCTCCTCGTAGGTGCTGGAATACAAAGCAACGCCCTCCTTGGAGGATGTTCCTCCACGGATGGGCGAAACCACGAGCCTAACAATTCAGCGGCCAAAGGGGGAGGACATATGCCATCGGAGCTTTTTTTCCGCAGGTCAGAGGCCCTGTGCCGTTCGTGACACCGGCCCCTGGCGGCGGGGAACCGGCCGGAGCGGGCCGGAGTCAGCCGACGTGGCAGCCGAGCAGCTCGGCCGTCGCGGCCGGGGAGGTCGTGCGGAGCGTGACGACCTCGTCGAAGCGCGTGCGGTCCCCGTCGAAGCGGAAGTCGGCGCGGCCCACCTCGGCGCCGTCCACGGTCTGGGAGCGCACCGTGCAGTAGCCGTCCACGCCCGCGTCCTTGTGGACCTCCAGGCGCACCCGGACGCTGTCCTTCGCGGTGTCGAAACCGATCATCTCGCCGCTGATCTGGCTGCCCGCCACGTAGTGGTAGCCGAACCAGCCGAGCAGGGCCAGCATCACCGCGCCCAGGCCCGCGCCGACGATCCTGAGGGTGCGGTCGGCACGTTCGTCCGAGGTGCGGCCGTACCGGCCCTCGGGCGGTCGCGTACTCGCCGTACTCATGATCGTCTCCTCGGCGGGGAAGGGGGACGCCCGTCCCGGGCGGTGCCCGGCGCCGGGCACCGGAATTATTCGTCCCCGGCTTGGGTCACTATAGAAGCCTTCCGTCCGTCGCCCGGCCGCCGCCCCACCGCGACGTCCCCCGGGGACGACAGCCCAGGGGGACCGCACCGGGCGTCCCGGACGCCTACCGACTTGAGGAATGAGTCTTGACCGAGCAGTTGCGACTGATGGCCGTGCACGCCCACCCCGACGACGAGTCGAGCAAGGGCGCGGCCACCATGGCGAAGTACGTGTCCGAGGGGGTGGACGTGCTGGTCGTGACCTGCACGGGCGGGGAGCGCGGCTCCATCCTCAACCCCAAGCTGCAGGGCGACCCGTACATCGAGGAGAACATCCACGAGGTGCGCAGGAAGGAGATGGACGAGGCCAGGGAGATCCTCGGCGTGCAGCAGGAGTGGCTCGGCTTCGTCGACTCCGGCCTGCCCGAGGGCGACCCGCTGCCCCCGCTGCCCGAGGGCTGCTTCGCCCTGGAGGACGTCGACAAGGCGGCCGGCGAGCTGGTGCGGAAGATCCGCGCGTTCCGTCCCCAGGTGATCACCACCTACGACGAGAACGGCGGCTACCCGCACCCCGACCACATCATGACCCACAAGATCACGATGGTGGCCTTCGAGGGCGCGACGGACACCGCGAAGTACCCGGAGAGCGAGTACGGCCCGGCCCACCAGCCGCTGAAGGTCTACTACAACCAGGGTTTCAACCGCCCCCGCACCGAGGCGCTGCACCGGGCGCTGTTGGACCGCGGCCTGGAGTCGCCGTACGGGGACTGGCTCAAGCGCTGGGCGGAGTTCGAGCGCAAGGAGCGCACGCTCACCACGCACGTCCCGTGCGGGGACTTCTTCGAGATCCGTGACAAGGCCCTGATCGCGCACGCCACGCAGATCGACCCCGACGGCGGCTGGTTCCGGGTGCCGATGGAGATCCAGAAGGAGGTCTGGCCCACCGAGGAGTACGAGCTCGCGAAGTCGCTCGTCGACACATCCCTCCCCGAGGACGACCTCTTCGCGGGCATCCGGGACAATGCCTGACATGAGCGCTAGCGCAAGCCTGGCAATGAGCCACCTGGTCACCCTCGCCGCGGTCGACAAGGACAAGGTCACCCCCGGCGTCCTCGGCTTCATCGTCTTCGCGGTGATGGCCCTGGCGGTCTGGGCCCTGATGAAGTCGATGAACCGCCACATGAACCGGGTCGACTTCGACGAGTCCGCGGCCCGCCGGACCGGATCCGAGGACGCCGCGGAGCCGGCGCCGTCCGACGCGGCCGGGGCCGGGACGTCCGGCGCGGCCGGGAAGAAGAAGCAGGGCTGAGCCACGTAGCCTTCCGGCCCCCGGAGGGCTACGCGGCGACACCCCGCCGGGCTTGCGTCCGCCGGCCCGTGGCGCCCGCCGGGCTTGCGGCCTTCCGCCTGGCTGCGGTGCCTGCCGGGCCCGTGGCACTCCACCGGGCTCATGGCACCTGCCAGGTTTGCTGCCCTCCGCCGGCCCGTGACGCCCGCCGGCCCGTGGCGCCCGCCGGGCTTGCGGCACTCCGCCGGCCCGTGGCACCCCACTGGGCTCGTGACGCCCGCCGGGCTTGCGGCACTCCGCCGGCCCGTGGCACCCCACTGGGCTCGTGACGTCCGCCGGGCTTGCGGCACTCCGCCGGCCCGTGGCACTTCACTGGGCTCGTGACGTCCGCCGGGCTCGTGGCATTTCGCCGGGCTCGTGGCACTCCGCCGGGCCTGCGGCATCCTCCGGGTCCGTGGTGCCCTCCGGGTCCGTGGCGCCCGCCGGGGCCGAGGCCCTATGCGGTCGGCCCCGTGGCCACCCCCATCACCTCACGGGCGTGGCGGCTGGGGACCATGCCCAGGCGCCAAGCCTGCCAGCCCGCCTCCAGACTCACCCCGCGCTCCAGCAGCAGCTGGTAGGCGTCCACGTAGTCGCCCAGCTTCTCGTCGCGGGCGGCGTGCGCGGTCCGGGCCAGCTGCGCCAGGTCCTCCTGGGCCACCGCCGTACCGACCTCGGCACCGCCCGGGGCCGCGTACGGCAGGAGCGTGCAGCGCAGGAACCGCGCCCAGTCCTCGCCGCGCCGGTCCCCGTAGGACGCGAACAGCGCCGCCGCCTCGTCGCACAGGGCCAGCGCCTGCTGGGTACGGGCGTTGCCCGCGTCGACGACCGCCAGCTCCAGACACGTCCACGCCTCGCCGTGGGCCACCCCGATCCGCTGGAAGTCCGCCCGGGCGTCGACCAGCAGCTGACGGGCGAAGCCCGAGTTGCGCAGCGAACCGGTCCGCGCGGCCCGCTGGTCGCGGGTCACCCGGGCCGAATGGTGCCGGGCACAGGCCAGTCCGTAGACGTCCCGCATCCGGGAGAACATGGTGCGCGACCGCTCCAGCTCGCGCACCGCCCGGTCCAGGTCCCCGGTCTCCTCCAGCGCCTGGCCCAGGTAGTACAGCGTCCACGCCTCCCCGCGCGCGTCCTCGTTGTCCCGGTGCCGGGCGGCGGCCCGCCGCAGCTCCTCCACCGCCGTCGGGGCGTCCCCGCCGGCCAGCCGGGCCCGGGCCAGCTGGGTCAGCGCCCACGCCTCGCCCCGGGCGTCCCGGGTACGGCCGTACAGCTCGAGCGCCTCGCGCAGCTCGGACCCGGCGCGCGGGACGTCCCCCGTGCGCAGCCTCAGCTGCCCGAGCTGGAAGTGCGCCCAGGCCTGACCGTGCACGGACTCGCCCGCGCGGTGCAGCACCAGCGACTCGGTGAGCAGGTCCAGCGCCTCGGACAGTCGGGCACGGTCGCGTTCCACCGCGCCCAGCGCGTGCATCGTCCACGCCCGGTCGGTGGCCAGCTGGGGCGCGGACTGCAGGTCCATCGCCTCCCGCAGCCTCGCCGACGCCTCCGTCAGATTGCCCTGGTGGTGCAGCGTGATGCCGAGGGAGGTCAGCGCCCGTGCGGCCCCCGCGTCGTGATGGGTCTCCCGGTACAGGTCGACCACCGAGGACAGCGTCGTCCGCGCCTTGTCCAGCTCACCCAGCTGACGTGCCGCGATACCCGTGCGCCACTGCACCGAACGCCTCAGCAGCCCCTCGTCCACGGCCTGCGCCAGCTCGCTGATCTCACCGAGGCGGTACAGGTCGCCGCGGAGCAGGCAGTAGTCGCACAGCGCGCCGAGGAGATTGAGCACCGCCGCCCGGTTCACGCCCTCCGAGTGCCGCAGCGCCGCCGTGATGAAGCTCGACTCGTCGTCCAGCCAGCGCAGCGCCTCGTCCAGCGAGGTGAAGCCGTACGGGCCGAAGCGGTCCGAGCGGGTCGACATGTTGCCGTCGACCAGCCGCAGCACCGAGTCGGCGAGTTCGGCGTAGTTCACGATCAGCCGTTCCTGCGCCGCCGTCCGCTCCGCCGGGTCCTCCTCGTCCAGGAGGCGGGCCAGCGCGAAGGCGCGCACCAGGTCGTGCAGCCGGTACCGGCCGGGCCGCACCGGGGTGATCAGACCGGCCCGGGCCAGCGCCCGCAGATGCCGGGTCCCCTCGGCCTCGTCGGTGGCCAGCAGCGAGGCCGCCGCCGCGGCGCCCAGCGACGCCCGGCCGGCCAGCGCCAGTCGGCGCAGCAGCCGCCGTAACGTCTCCGACTGGTCGGTGTAGCGCAGCCACAGGGCACGCTCGACCGGGCTCACCGGACCGTAGGCGCCCAGGTCGGCGGTGAGCGCGTGCGGGGAGCGCGGGCCCAGGGCGGAACCGGCGATCCGCAGCGCCAGCGGCAGCCCGCCGCACAGCTCCCGGACCCGGTCGGCGGAGTCGGCGTCGTAAGGACCCGACGCGTCCTGCGCGACGGCGGCCAGCAGTTCCTCGGCGCCCGCCGCGTCCAGGGCCCGTACCGGCAGCTGGTGCACCCGGGCCGGCAGGTCGTCGGGCAGGCCGAGCGGCGCGCGGGAGGTCACCAGGACCAGGCTGTCGGACCGCTCCGGCAGCAGCGTGCGGACCTGCTGCGGATCGGCCGCGTCGTCGAGGACGACCGTCACCGGCATGCCCGTCACGTGCTGGTGGTACAGCTCGCTCAGCCGTCTCACCTGCTGGTCGGGGGAGGACCGCTCACGGAACAGCAGCTGCTCGCGGGGCGCCCCCAGCCGGTTCAGCAGGTGCAGCAGCGCGTCCCGGGTGGACAGCGGCGGCTCACCGGGACTGTCGGCGCGCAGATCGACCACGCAGGCGCCGCGGAAGTAGTCCTTCAGGTCGTGCGTCGCGCGCACCGCGAGGGTGGTCCGGCCGCTGCCGGGCTCCCCGTGCAGCACCACCACCGTCGGCTGCGTCTCCGTGCTCGCGCGCGCCGCCTGCACCCACTGCCGGATCCGCGCCATCTCCTGCCGCCGCCCGGCGAACGGCCCCACCGGCTCCGACAGTTGCCCGAACGACTGCTCCAGCACGCTCCGCCCGCGGGCCGCCGCGCTCTTGTCCGCGCCGCGCAGCCGCGGCCCCGTCCGCCGGGAGCCCGTGGACGCGGTGAGCATCCGCTGCTGGTCCAGGAACGGCCGGATGCCCCGCACCTCCAGCGCCGTCAGCCACTGCAGCCGCAACTGCTCCGGCCCGCCCGGCTGGCTCACCGCGCCGGCCCGGTGGTGCGCGGCGGGCACATGCGCGCCCGCCACCTTCACCACGGTCGCCGCCGCGCCGGCCGCCCCGACGGCCACGCCCGCGCCCAGCGCCGTCCCGGTTCCCGTGCCGAGGGCGAGGTCGGCGACCACGGCCGCGAGCCCGGCCACCCCGGCCACCAGCAGCGGCGTCCCGGCGCCCTCGCGGGCGTACCGCTGGCGGAAGGTGAGCTGCCCGGCCGCCGCCTCGTCCAGCGCGCGGGTGTACGCCTCGTACTCCTCGGCCGCCGGCCGCGCGATCGCGTCCAGCGCCCCGCGCGCCCGGGAGAGCAGCGCCTTCCCGTCGGCACGCCCGCCCGACCGGCGTACCTCTTCCTCCACAGCCCGCGCCAACAACCGCTCCACGTCCGCACGATGACCGTCCCGCATGTCGCGTCCCCCTCCGGCGGCCCCGGTCGCCCCCGGTGTGCCCGGAAGTCCTCGGGTCCCTCCCGACCCATCCCCGAGACCCTTTCCGGTTATGCGCGGGTCGAGTGTTCCGCACACGCCGTATTTCGGGGGAGAGGGGGCGAGGCGCCGACCGGGGCGGGGGCGCGGCGGGGGCGCGGCACCGTCCACCGCGTCGCCCGGGCGGTGTTCACCCGGTGCCGCCCCGGCGCGCGTAGTGGCGGGAGGCTTTGGCGCGGTTCCCGCAGCCGGCCATGGAGCACCAGCGCCGGGTGCCGTTCTTGGACACGTCGTAGAAGTGCAGGACGCAGGCGGGGTTGGCGCAGGGGCGCAGGCGCTCGGGCCGGTCCTCCAGGAGGCGCAGGTAGTCGGCGGCCGCCGCCCACGCCGGCGTCCAGGACGGGTCGTCGACCTCGGTGACGGTCCGCGGCCCGTCCGGGCCCAGGGTGCGGCGCAGCCTGCCGTGGGCGAGTACCTCGTTGAGCGCGTTCCGCGCCCGGTCGGACGGCGGGGCGGTGTCGACGAGCGCGTCCAGGGCGGCGCGGGCCCTCAGGAGGTTCTCCAGGGTCGGGCCGTCGGCGGCGACACGACAGCCCTCGAGTGCCGCGGCGACGGTGGGTGAGGCGAGCCAGGTGGCGAAGCCGTCGGGGGAGTCGAGCAGGTCGTGCTTCCCGGCGTCGTCGATCCACCGGGTGTTCAGCAGATCGACGGCGAGCGGCTCACCGGTGAGCGGCCGCGGATCGGCTTTGTCGGGGTGCGGCACAGGTGCTCCTTCGGTCGCTGGTGGCCGTGCACCCCTCAACGCTAACCGGTCATGTTCCTTTCGGTGGTTGACGTCTCCGAATTCTAACCACTAAAGTCACGTTCAATGGTTACGGGTTGTCCGTGGCCTCTACCGGAAGCGTGGGATGACATGAGCAAGGCGCAGCAGCTGCAGACCGGCCACGTGGGCCTGAACGTCACCGACCTGGAGCGCTCCCTGGCCTTCTACCGCGAGGTCTTCGACTTCGAGGTGATGGGCGAGGGCAAGGAGGACGACCGGCGCTGGGCCTTCCTCGGCCGCGAGGGCCGACTGCTCGTGACGCTCTGGCAGCAGAGCCAGGGAGCCTTCGACACCGGTCGGCCCGGCCTGCACCACCTGTCGTTCCAGGTGGAGTCCATCGACGAGGTCAACGCGACCGCCGAGGTCCTGCGCGGACTCGGTGCCGAGTTCGCCTACGAGGGCGTGGTGCCGCACGGCGAGGGCGCCACCTCCGGAGGCATCTTCTTCACCGACCCGGACGGCATCCGGCTGGAGATCTACGCGCCGACCGGCGCCGACCCGGCCGCCGCCCCGACGGCCGCCGCCCCCACCTGCGGATTCTTCTAGAGGGCCCGGGCGCAGCCCCTTCCGCCCTCCGTGGCGCGCCACGGCCCTCACGCTCCTCTGAAAGGAACCGTGCCCGTGTACCACCGAGGAGAGGCGGCGGTGCAGCAGCGTGCCGGCCTCGCGGCCCAGGCGGAATTCTCCCGGGGCGGGATCGGGAGGACCGTGCCCGAGGTGGCCGCGGCCTTCCTCGCCGAGCAGCCGATGATCATCGTCGGGGGGACGGACGCCGGGGGCCGTGTCTGGGCCACCCAACTCACCGGGGCGCCGGGCTTTCTGCGGGTGCCCGCCCCCGACGTCCTCACCATCGCCGCGCTGCCCCACCAGGACGACCCGCTCGCCCCGCTCCTGCGGAGGACCGCCGCCCCCGTCCAGGTCGGAATGATCGCCATCGAACCCGCCACCCGGCGCCGCATGCGCCTCAACGGACGGGCCCGCGCCGCGGGGGACGGTCTGCGGGTCGACCTCGACCAGGTCATCGCCAACTGTCCCAAGTACCTCCAGAAGCGGGTCGGCCGCCTCGCCGGGGAGGAGGGCGCCGCGACGGCACCCACCGTCCGCGACGGCACTTCCCTGACCCGCCGTCAGCAGGAGGCCCTCTCGCGGGCGGACACCTTCTACGTGGCCACCGGCGACGACCGCGGAGCCATGGACGCCTCGCACCGCGGCGGCAACCCCGGCTTCGTCCAGGTCCTCTCGCCCGCCCTCCTGCGCTGGCCGGACTACACCGGCAACGCCATGTTCCTCACCCTCGGCAACCTCCTGCTCAACCCCGCCGCGGGGCTGCTCTTCCCCCACGGGCAGGACGGCACGCTGCTCCACCTCTCCGGCACCGCCCACACCGTCTGGGAAACCGAGGAGGTCGAACGGGTCCCCGGCGCACAGCGGCTGGTCGAGTTCTCCGTGGACGCCGTACGCGAAGTCGAAGGGGCCACTGCCCTGCGCTGGGGCGAACCCGCCTACTCCCGCTTCAACCCTCCGGTGCGCTGAGCACCCGCACAGGCCCCGTGCGGCCTGTGCCCCGAACCCGTCACCCCGCCCTTTTCCGGGAGCCGACCGTGCAGTTCACCGTAGACATGGACCTCTGTGAGAGCCACGGGCAGTGCGTCTTCGCCGCCCCCGAGGTGTTCTCCTTCGACGACGAGGACCACCTCGTCGTCGCCCCCGTCCCCGACCCCGACGAGTCCCTGAGCGACAAGATCGAGAAGGCGGCGAGCGCCTGCCCGGTACGGGCCATCACCCTCGCTCCGGCCGCGCGGTGAGCGCCGACGACCGCCGTCTGGTGATCGCCGGCGCCTCCCTCGCCGGCCTGCGGGCCGCCCAGGCCCTCCGGCAGGAGGGCTTCACCGGCAGCCTGACGCTCATCGGCGACGAACCCCACGCCCCCTACGACCGGCCGCCGCTCTCCAAGGAATTTCTGACCTCCGAGGACCCGCCGCCCGACACCGGCCTGCCCGTTCCCGCCGATCTCGGTGCGCGCCTGCTGCTCGGCAGCCCCGCCACGGCACTGTCACCGGACGAGCGCGTGGTCACCCTGGCGGACGGTGCCCGGGTGCCCTACGACGGCCTGCTGATCGCCACCGGGGCCGAGGCCCGCCGGTGGCCCGGCGCGCCGCCGCCCCCCGGGGTCCTGACCCTGCGCGGACGCGACGACGCGACGGCCCTGCGGCGCAGGCTCGGCTCCGGACACCGGCTCGTCGTCGTGGGCGCCGGCTTCCTCGGCGGGGAGATCGCCGCCGCCGCACACCGCCGCGGGGCCCGGGTCACCCTGGTCGAGGCCTCCCCCCAGCCCCTGGCGAGTGCGGTCGGTCCGACGGCCGGGGCGTACGTCGCCGCCCTGCACCGGGAAGCGGGCATCGACCTGCGTACGAACACCACCGTCACCGCGTTCGAGAGCCGGCACGGACGCCTCGCGGGGGTCCGGCTCTCCGACGGCACCCGGTGCGCGGCCGACACCGTCGTCCTGGCGCTCGGCGCGGTCCCCGCCACCGGCTGGCTCGCCTCCTCGGGTCTCGACACCGAGCTGGGCGTACGCTGCGACACCCGGCTGCGGGCGCTGCGACCGGACGGCACGGTCGTGCCCGGCGTGGTGGCCGCCGGCGACGTGGCGAGCGTGCCGAACGCCCTGGCCGACGGGCGCCCACTGGTGCTGGGGCACTGGACCAACGCCGTGGAGCAGGCGCGGGCGGCCGCCCGAACCCTGCTGGCCCCCCACGGCCCGGACGTCTTCCGCGGCGTGCCGTCCTTCTGGTCGGACCTGCACGGCGCCAGGTTCCGCTCGGTGGGGCTGCCCGCCCTCGCGGACACGGAAGAGGTGCGGGAGAACGACCTCGCCGGCCGCCGGCTGGAGATCGCCTACCACCGGAACGGCGCACTGGTCGGCGCCCTCACCGCCGGCCGCACCGGTCGCCTGGCGCGCTACCGGGAGGCACTCCACCACACCGTCTCCGGGCAGCGGCCGGAGGTGGGGGCGAGGGGCTGACCGAGGAGACGCCCGTGCGGGCCTCGAGCAGACGTCCCGTCGGACGTTCGGGCAGGCGCCCGGGGAACGGGCGGCGGACGGGCGCGTGGACACGGTGGTGCCGTGCCGGTACTGGGGCAGGATGGGACCATGCCGAACCGACTGGCCCACGAGACGTCCCCCTACCTCCTCCAGCACGCCGACAACCCCGTCGACTGGTGGCCCTGGTCGGACGAAGCCTTCGCCGAGGCGCGCGAGCGGAACGCGCCCGTCCTGCTGAGCGTCGGTTACGCGAGCTGCCACTGGTGCCATGTGATGGCGCACGAGTCCTTCGAGGACCGGGCCACCGCCGACTACCTGAACGAGCACTTCGTGAGCGTCAAGGTGGACCGCGAGGAGCGCCCCGACGTGGACGCCGTCTACATGGAGGCGGTGCAGGCGGCGACCGGGCAGGGCGGCTGGCCGATGACCGTGTTCCTCACCCCGGACGCCGAACCGTTCTACTTCGGCACCTATTTCCCGCCCGAGCCCCGGCACGGCATGCCGTCCTTCCGGCAGCTGCTGCAGGGCGTGCACCAGGCGTGGGAGGAGCGCCGGGAGGAGGTCGCCGAGGTCGCCGGGAAGATCGTGCGGGACCTGGCCGGCCGGGAGATCTCCTACGGCGACGCACGGCTCCCGGGCGAGGAGCAGCAGGCGCAGGCGCTGCTCGGGCTCACCCGGGAGTACGACGCGCAGCGCGGCGGGTTCGGCGGGGCGCCGAAGTTCCCGCCGTCGATGGTGCTCGAGTTCCTGCTCAGGCACCACGCCCGCACCGGCTCCGAGGGCGCCCTCCAGATGGCGCGGGACACCGCCGAGCGCATGGCCCGCGGCGGGATCTACGACCAGCTCGGCGGCGGTTTCGCCCGCTACTCCGTGGACCGGGACTGGACGGTTCCGCACTTCGAGAAGATGCTCTACGACAACGCCCTGCTCTGCCGCGTCTACGCCCACCTGTGGCGGTCCACCGGCTCCGAGCTCGCGCGCCGGGTCGCGCTGGAGACCGCCGACTTCATGGTCCGCGAACTGGGCACGCCCGAGGGCGGGTTCGCCTCCGCACTGGACGCGGACAGCGACGACGGCAGTGGTCGGCACGTCGAGGGCGCCTACTACGTCTGGACGCCGGAGCAGTTGCGCGAGGTGCTCGGTGAGCGGGACGCCGAACTCGCCGCGCGGTACTTCGGGGTGACCGAGGAGGGCACCTTCGAGGAGGGTGCCTCGGTGCTGCAACTGCCGCAGCAGGACGAGGTGTTCGACGCCGAACGGATCGGCGGGGCCGGCGGGGTCAGGGAGCGGCTGCTCGCGGCGCGGGCCGCCCGTCCGGCCCCCGGCCGGGACGACAAGGTCGTCGCCGCCTGGAACGGGCTGGCGATCGCCGCGCTCGCCGAGACCGGCGCCTACTTCGACCGGCCGGACCTGACCGAGGCCGCGGTCGCCGCCGCCGACCTGCTGGTCCGGGTGCACCTCGACGACCACGCCCGGATCGCCCGGACCAGCAGGGACGGCCGGGTCGGTGCCAACGCGGGCGTGCTGGAGGACTACGCCGACGTCGCCGAGGGCTTCCTCGCGCTGGCCTCGGTGACCGGGGAAGGGGTGTGGCTGGAGTTCGCCGGTCTGCTCCTCGACCATGTGCTGGCCCGCTTCACCGACCCGGAGACGGGCGCCCTGTACGACACGGCATCCGACGCCGAGCGGCTCATCCGGCGCCCGCAGGACCCGACGGACAACGCCGTGCCGTCCGGCTGGACGGCCGCCGCCGGGGCACTGCTGGGGTATGCGGCGCAGACCGGATCCGCCCCGCACCGCACCGCCGCGGAGCGGGCGTTGGGCGTGGTGAAGACGCTCGGTCCGCGGGTGCCGCGGTTCGTCGGCTGGGGTCTCGCGGTCGCCGAGGCGGCGCTGGACGGGCCGCGGGAGGTCGCGGTGGTCGGTCCGGCGCTCGACGATCCGGCCACGGCGGCCCTGCACCGCAGGGCGCTTCTGGGCACCGCCCCGGGCGCGGTGGTCGCCGTCGGCGCGCCGGAGAGCGACGAGTTCCCGCTGCTGGCCGACCGGCCCCTGGTGGGGGGCGAACCGGCCGCGTACGTCTGCCGCGACTTCACCTGCGACGCACCGACCACCGACCCCGACCGGCTGGGCACGGCCCTGGGCGGCTGAGCACGGCCCTGGGAGGCTGAGGCGGCTCTACCGCGCCATGCGGTCAAGACCAGAAGTGGGGCTGGAACCCTGTCCGAGCAGTCGCCGCGGCGGACCGCGGATCACAGGGCTGCGGCAGGTGGACGTCGACGAGGCGCTCAGGCGCGGTGCAGGCTCCCCGCAGACCCTCCCGCAGCGCGCGGGGGCCCGCGGGGCGACCCCGCCCCCACTGCGCGGGGGCGGGGCCGGCGTCTACCAGAAGGTAGAGGCCGGAACCTTGCATCCCACTCCGGACCTTTTCATGCGCATTGCCCAGTTGCTCGGGTTCACGACGCACGATCTGCGGATCGCCCACCTGAATCTGTACGGGACGGATCCGGCGCTTCCGATAGAAGATCCGTCGCCGCTCTGGCAGGAGGTCCTGAACGGGCAGCACGAGATGGCCTGTGCCGTGACACCCGGGGGCTCCTGGTGGCGTCCAACGAGTCGTTCTCACGGATGTTCTCCACGGGAGAGCCGGCGAACCTGTGGCGCTGGGCGTTGTTCTCGGAGGAGGCGCGAACGGTCCTTGTGCACTGGGAGGAGCGCTGGGCGCCGGACCTGATCGCTGAGTTGAGGCTGGCTCGCTGCCGGTATCCGGCCGACGACACGGTGCGGGCTCTGTACGCGGACGTCGTCCGTGAGCCGGCTCTGCAGCGGATTGCCGCCGAGCCGAGCCGGGGTCTGAACGGCCAGGCGCGCCCCCTGTGTCATCCGATGCGCGGTGAGGGAGCGGCGCGGTTCATGGCTGCCCGTGCTGCCGGGGTGAGCGTCCTGACCATCCTCTTCGAGCCCGCTGCCCAGTAGTACCACCAACGCCAGGAGGGAGGATCTCGATGCGGTTCCTGGTCCCGGACGATCCGGTGTTCCTCGGCATGTTCATCGGGATCGAGCAGCCTTTGTTGCACAGCCTGTATCACTTCTACCGAAATGATCTGAGTGGTGGCCAGGACCTGTTGATCCGCACGGCATATGACAAGTGGGGCGAGATCCAGCAGCGGTTTCCGCCGCTGCTCCAGTGGCAGGACTTGGTTCCGGCGGCCCGAGGGCAGGTGGGCCGGAAAGGCTACGCCCTGCACGACTCGCGAGGCCGGCAGCTGACGTGCCTGTACTCCGTGGACGTCCCGGCGGAGTATCTGCACACCCTGCGGGCCTGTCACACCATGCTCGTTCGCGCGGAGCGGGAAACCGGCCCGCTCACCGAGGCGCTCGACGAGCTGGCGGAGGAGACGAGGATGCGGTGTCTCGTCGGCAACTTCGGTCGCGTCCTGGATGTGATGGAGCTCAAGACACCGCCCGGCCTGCTCAGGGCCATTGGGCGCGGAGTGCCGTCCGGGCCGGTACTGGCCATCACGCTGGATGCGGCGCAGGAAGCCGAGTATCAGGACTTCTGCGGGCGCGTCGTGTCCACTCTGAGCGCCGGTGACAGGTTCGCCCATACCTCCCACCGCGCGCTGTACTTCTGAGCCCGGTGCCCGAAGGACCCGCACCGGCGGCGGGCCCGCGCAGCGTTCCTGCGCGGGCCCGCCGCCGGGTCCTTTCCGCCGCGGGACGTGGTGGTCCCGGAGCACGGAGGAGTCGTGACTAGGCCGGCGTGGCACTGTCCGAGCCGTCGGCGCGCAGGATGGGATGGCCGTCCAAGAGCCCCTGGGGCGCGGAAAACGCCTCGGCCATCTCCCCCGCGTGGGGTTCGAGGTCCGCGATGACGCTCTCGATCACGCCGGGCAGATCCAGGACCTGGTCCGCGGTGAGACGCCCCTGCGCCAGCAGGTCGCCGCTGTGGGCGGCCACCCCTCGAAGGGCGAAGAGGCCGTGCAGGTCCGTGAGCAGCTGCCGGGCGTGCGCCGAGGTGGCCTGGGCGGACGCACTCAGCAGGGCTTCGGAAGCCAGGCGATGAGCGTGCGCGTCGACGAGCTTCAGGGCGGGTGTGACCGTCGCGTTCCAGCGCTCCAGGGGGGAGGAGCGTGCCCGCCTGGTGCGCAGCCGCGTGCGCGCCCGCTCGTGCCATATTCGCTCCACGTCCGCCAGGAGGTCCTGGAGGTGCTGCGGTTCGCGCAGTGAGCGGTCCTCGGGCGGTGTCTCACTGGCCGGTTTCGGGGTGAGGCCCCCCAGGAGCATCTCCCCCGCCGCCTTGGTCCAGATGACGAGGTTGTCCCCCTCGGCGGTGATCGTGCCCTCGTTGGCGGCCAACTGGCCCGCTATGCCGTTGGCCAGGGCGAGCCCTTGGGCACCGCACCTCTCGCGACACTCCGTCATGACGTCCCGGGCCCGCCAGGTGATCCATCCCTTGGCGACGGCTATCAGCCGTTCGCAGTCCTCCCGGTCGGCCTCCGTGGACCGGCTCCACTGCCGGACGACGGACCGGTGCAGCAGCGTGGCCGCGTACGTCGTGGCAAGGGCGTCCAGGAGCGGAGTGTGGTGGCTCCGGTACGACATCAGGGGCACCCGCTGCCCCTTGGTCATCCCCGACGTGTGCCGGTTGTGGGCATGCCGCACGGCGATGCCGACGGCGTGCCTCGTGACCCCCAGGCTGTAGGCGCTCATGCAAAGCTTGCCCATGGTCACGCGGCCGATGGAGCGCAGGAACCGCTTGCGACTGTTGCCCAGGGAACTGACGAACTCTCCGTCCGGACGGAGCCGCCCGTGCTCCCCCTGGAGCAGGGCGGAGAACGGCAGGGGGACGGTGCGGAACGCCGTGACGCAGTGGTCCACGGGGGCGCTTCCGGTCTCCGGCAGGTCCCGTACTTCCACACCCGGCAGGTGCCGCCCATCGGGGTCGCTGAGCGGGGTCAGGAACAGGAACACACCCTTGTCCTCCCCGTCAATGATCAGCCGGGCCGCGACGAGTGCGTCCTTCGCGCCGCCCACGGAGCTGGTGTTGGGCATGAACTTGCGGGCCCCGTCGGACGGGGTGTCGAGCACGAAGCCGCCCGTCGCCCGGTCGAACGTGGCGGTGGTCTCCATCTGCGCGGCATCGTTGCCGTGCGCCTGCTCGGTGCACAGGAAGGTCCCCAGGCGCTCCATCCGGAAGTAGGGCGTCAAGTCCCTTTCCGCGTGGTCGTGATCGAGGAGACTGCCGAGGAACAGGTTGTAGTGGATGCTGGCGATCGTCGCCATGCCGGCATCGGCGATCCCCGCCCATTCGTGCAGGGCGGTCAGGGAAGCGGCGTCGGCGACCAGGGCTTGAGCGTCGGGAACGGCCTTGTTGACCAGACGGAGTCGCCGGTAGGCCAGCTCGGTGCGCTCTCGGTGCGTGAGTCCTTCCCGGAAGGAGAAGGGGGCGGAGCTGAACAGCTCGCGCCACGGCTCGTGGAGCTGCTCAGCCTGCGCGCCGAAGAGGGCAACCTGAAGCGCAGGCAGGGGACTTGACTTGCTGGAGAGGGGGGAATCGATCACTCCGGAAACGTAGCCCAGATGCGCAGGCGCCACAGCATGGTGATCAACACGATTGAGACAGGCCGAAAAGCGGTAGTTGCCCGTTGAACATAACTGCCAAAGCGGACGAGAGGCTGTGAACCCGGCCTTGGGGGACATCGGTACAGCCGTTGGCGCCAAGCCGTTGATCATGGTCGGCTCTCGCTCCTCGCGGGTGACCGAGGTGAGCCCCGAGCTAGGCAGGGAAGGCCCTACCGCATCTCGGTGTTCGGGTGGGGCTGGGACTGGAGTCGGTCGCGCAGGTCGATCTCCTCGGCGGTGAGCGGGTCCTCGGGCCGGCGGATGCGGACGGGCTTGGGCCGTAGCGGCAGGCCGTCGTCCGCCGCGGCGGCTTCGGCTTCCGCGAAGGCTCGGTACAGAGAGGCGACCGAGGGGGACTTGCCGGCGTTCTTGCCGGTCTTGACGGTGAGCTTCTTGGCGATCTCGGGGACGGGGGCGCCCTTGTCCTCGAGGGCGACGGCGAGGGTGAGCATGTCGTCGTCGATGGCCTTCGGCCGTCCGCCGTGGTTGCCCTTGAACGCGGCGGTGACCTGGTCTTCCAGGGTCTTTTCCCGGATGTGGTTGCGCTCGATCTGCCCGGTGACGGTGAGGACGGCGAAGAATGTGGCGCCCATGCCGTTGGGGCCGTAGATCCCGGTGAGCAGTCCGGTGAGGGGTTCGAGCTGGATGCCGCCGGCCTGGAGCTCGGCGGACAGCGTCATCGGTTCGGCCGCGTTCCTGGCCAGGCGCTTCAGCTCGTGCACCGTGAAGATCACCGGTGTCTCGGGGGCGGCTTCCTTGCACCGGTGGGCCAGGGCGAGCGCCTTCTCCAGCTGCGGCAGCGTGGAAAGCCGTTCCTTGTCCGTGGCCCGCTTCGCCGTGCTGATCAACCGCGTCGCCATCAGGACCTGGAACAGGTCCAGGGCCTCGTCGATCGCCTTGGCCTCCAGGTGCCGCATCACCGCGGTCAGCATCGCCGTGCGCTTCGGCTCACTGGCCCGCTCCGGTCCGGCCGCCTTGCTGCCCAGCCCGTAGCGGGCCAGCGCCGCCGGCCGGTTCGGCGGGATCTCGTTCAGCTTCACCCGGCCCAGGCCGAACGCGCCGATCTCTTCCGCCCGCTCCAGCGCGCGGGCGAACGCCGTGCCCGTCGTCCGCGTCGGCGGCCGGCGCAGCCGCTCCAGCTCCGAGAACCGCTTGCCCTCCGGCGTGACCAGCGTCGCCACCAGCTGCTCGGGCAGCTCCCGGTCCGCGCGGGCCGCGGCTCCGGCGACGGTGGCGTGCAGTTGCTTCTCGGCGATCTGGCGGACCTCGAAGACCTGCCGGGCCGGCACCGAGACGCCCGGCAGCAGCATCCGGTTCCGGCGCAGCCGGCCCGCCGCCTGGTTGAACAGCGCCACCGGCCCCTCGGCGTGCGTCCACGCCCGGCCGTGCAGGAACGAGCGGAACTTCCGCCCCCACTCAGGGTCTTCGTACGGGTGGTAGCCGTAGGCGTCCCGGATCTCCCACGCGTGCTCGTGCGCGGTCGTCTGCCGCTCGGTGTACCGCTTGATGCACGAGACGTCCTCGGTGCCCAGCTGCTCACCCACGTGCTCGATCACCGGCACGGCACCGCGAGAGGGTCCTCCAGGAACAGCCCGATGTACCGGACCGTGCACATCTGCACGGCGAAGCCGAGACGGCTGTGGTCACCACGGCGCTTCGCGATCAGCTTGCGGTCCTCGTCGTCGAGGAAGAAGAAGCGCTCCGGCTCCGGTCCCGTCGGCTCCTCGGCGAACTTCCCGTACGCCTCAGCCTGCTCATCAGTTAAGAATTCCACCGGCACCCGGCGGACGGTACAGACGTCCCACACACCGCCGGAAACCTTTCCCTGAAACAGCCGCGCACAGCGGATCATCTGTGGTAGCCGCTCAAGATCAACGGCTTGGCGCTAACGGCTGTACCGGTGTTCCCCGAAACCGTACTCAGCGCCCCTGAGCGCTCCGGCTCAGCGCGCGTTCCACGATCGCCTCCAGCTGGTCGTGGTGGGCGCCCCGCCAGTAGGCGCGGCCGCAGTCGGCGCACCGGGCGAACACGTCGTACGAGCGGTGCGTGCCGCTCTTCAGCTGGTCGGCGACCTCGTCCTTGGTGGCGGGGCCCAGCAGGCCGTTGCAGGCGGTGCAGCGGGTCCAGGGGCGCAGTTCGGGCTGGAAGCGGTCCAGTACGTAGGGGAGTTGCTCCTCGGGCCCGGTGCTGTAGACGAACGCGCCGGCCCACAGTTCCCGGCGGCGCAGCAGGCCGCGGTCGCGGCTGAGCATCACCCGCTGTTCGGCCGCGGAGCGGGCGGCCAGCGCCGGGTCGCCGATGTCCGTCGACTCGTACGCCGTGTCCACGCCCAGCAGCCGCAGCCGGCGGGCCAGCGTGCCGAGGTGCACGTCGAGCAGGAAGCGCAGCGGGGCGCCGGGCACCCGCTGGGGGAGTGCGACGGGGCGGACGGTCACCGACTCGCCGGCGGCCGGGGTGTGCGAGACGGGCACCTCGCGGCCGTCCACGAGCAGCGTGCCGACCTCGGTCAGCGGGACGCCGAGCGACTCGACGAGGTGACCGAGGGTGGAGACGCCGTCGATGGCGGCCGCCGTGGCGCCGGTGGACCGTGCCCGGGGCACGAAGACGAGCAGTTCGGGGGCGAACTCGACGCGGATCTCGGGACCGTTCACCCGTTCAGGATGTCATGAGCGCGGTGCGCGGCCCCGGCTTTTTCCGGGTGTTCCCGGCTCATCCGTGCTGGTAGGCCACGAGGGAGATGCCCACGTAGTGGGCGATGAAGGCGGCCAGGGTGAAGGAGTGGAAGACCTCGTGGAAGCCGAACCAGCGCGGTGACGGGTTGGGCTTCTGGATGCCGTAGACCACTCCGCCCGCGCTGTAGAGCACCCCGCCCACGATCACCAGGACCAGGACGGCGATGCCGCCGGTGCGCATGAAGTCGGGGAGGTAGAAGACGGCGACCCAGCCCATCGCGATGTAGCACGGGGTGTAGAGCCAGCGCGGGGCGCCCACCCAGAACACCCGGAAGGCGATCCCGGCGAGGGCGGCCGCCCAGATGCCCCACAACAGCCACTGGCCCTTGGCCTCCGGCAGGAGCAGCAGGGTGAGCGGGGTGTAGGTGCCGGCGATGATCAGGAAGATGTTGGCGTGGTCGAGGCGGCGCAGCACCCCGTCCATGCGGGGGCTCCAGTCGCCGCGGTGGTACAGGGCGCTCACGCCGAACAGCAGGCAGGCCGTCAGCGCGAAGACCGCGCAGGCGATCCGGCCCCGGGTCGAGTCGGCGAGGGCGACGAGCACCAGGCCGGCGACCAGGACGGCGGGGAACATGCCCAGGTGCAGCCAGCCGCGCAGTTTGGGTTTGACCGGGTGCGGGAGGAAGGTCTCTACCGGACCGCGGCCTTCGGCCTGCGGGTCCGCGGGGGCGTCGGAGGCGAACGCTGTCATGACCGCATCGTACCTACGGAACCGTAAGTAGCGGAGTGGTGCGCCCGCTTGGCCGTGACGTGGTGGTCATCCTCTCACGCCGCACGGGAGTGACCGGCCGCGCAAAGAGACCGCAAAGAACCCGCAAAGGGGCGGCCCGCCGTACGTCATGCGTACGCAACGTGAACGTAAAGGGGCCCAGCGTGCGCGCGCCGGCCCCCCGGAAAGCGTGGTCAGCGTCACTCCGCTCACCTGTGCATCCCTCTGGACAGATGGGCACTCGCATCAGAGGATCAAATGAGTGCGGTCGGCACCGGATGAGCGCCGAACACCCACCGTGAAGCATCCGGGCCGCAGCCCCCACGGGGCCTCTCAACCGAAAACCCTCACTTAGGAGCAATCGTGGCGCGCGACATCGCGGCTCCCCCCGTCCCCACCGACCACCAGGGACTGATTTCCTGGGTCAACGAGATCGCCGAGCTGACCCAGCCGGACCGCGTGGTCTGGTGCGACGGTTCCGAGGCCGAGTACGAGCGGCTGAGCGAGGAGCTCGTCGCCAAGGGCACGTTCCGCAAGCTCGACCCGATCAAGCGCCCCAACTCCTACTACGCCGCCTCCGACCCCAGCGACGTCGCCCGCGTCGAGGACCGCACCTTCATCTGCTCCGAGAAGGAGGAGGACGCCGGCCCCACCAACCACTGGAAGGCCCCCGCCGAGATGCGGGAGATCTTCACCGGTGAGAAGGGCGTCTTCCGCGGCTCCATGAAGGGCCGCACGATGTACGTCGTGCCCTTCTGCATGGGCCCCCTCGGCTCGCCGCTGTCCGCGATCGGCGTCGAGATCACCGACTCCGCGTACGTCGCCGTCTCCATGCGCACCATGACCCGGATGGGGCAGCCGGTCCTGGAGGAGCTGGGCTCCGACGGCTTCTTCGTCAAGGCCGTGCACTCGGTCGGCGCCCCCCTGGAGCCCGGCCAGCAGGACGTCCCCTGGCCCTGCAACCAGACCAAGTACATCTCGCACTTCCCCGAGGACCGCGAGATCTGGTCCTACGGCTCCGGCTACGGCGGCAACGCCCTGCTCGGCAAGAAGTGCTACGCCCTGCGCATCGCCTCCGTCATGGCCCGCGACGAGGGCTGGCTCGCCGAGCACATGCTGATCCTCAAGCTCACCCCGCCGCAGGGCGAGTCGAAGTACGTCGCCGCCGCCTTCCCCTCCGCCTGCGGCAAGACCAACCTCGCCATGCTGGAGCCCACGATCTCCGGCTGGACCGTCGAGACGATCGGCGACGACATCGCCTGGATGCGGTTCGGCGAGGACGGCCGTCTCTACGCCATCAACCCCGAGGCCGGCTTCTTCGGCGTCGCGCCCGGCACCGGCGAGCACACCAACGCCAACGCGATGAAGACCCTGTGGGGCAACTCCGTCTTCACCAACGTCGCCCTCACCGACGACGGCGACGTGTGGTGGGAGGGCATGACCGAGGAGACCCCGGCCCACCTCACCGACTGGAAGGGCAACGACTGGACCCCCGAGTCCGGCACGCCCGCCGCCCACCCCAACGCCCGCTTCACCACCCCCGCCGCGCAGTGCCCGATCATCGCGCCCGAGTGGGAGGACCCCAAGGGCGTGCCGATCTCCGCGATCCTCTTCGGCGGCCGCCGCGCCACCGCCGTACCGCTGGTCACCGAGTCCTTCGACTGGAACCACGGCGTCTTCCTCGGCGCCAACGTGGCCTCCGAGAAGACCGCCGCCGCCGAGGGCAAGGTCGGCGAGCTGCGCCGCGACCCGTTCGCCATGCTGCCGTTCTGCGGCTACAACATGGGCGACTACATGGGCCACTGGGTCGACGTCGCCAAGGACAAGGACCAGTCCAAACTGCCGAAGATCTACTACGTCAACTGGTTCCGCAAGAACGACGAGGGCAGGTTCGTCTGGCCCGGCTTCGGCGAGAACTCCCGCGTCCTGAAGTGGATCGTGGAGCGCCTGGAGGGCAGGGCGGACGGCGTCGAGACCCCGATCGGCATCCTGCCGACCAAGGCGGCCCTCGACACGGACGGCCTCGAACTGGCCGACGCCGACCTGGAGTTCCTGCTCAGCGTCGACAAGGAGGTGTGGCGCGAGGAGGCCGCGCTCGTCCCCGAGCACTTCAACACCTTCGGCGACCACACGCCCACCGAGCTGTGGGACCAGTACCGCGCCCTGGTACAGCGCCTGGGCTGAGCGCCCGGCACACAGACTCCGCGGCCGGTTGGGATGGGATGCCCTGACCAGCGATCGTCACGACCGGCCGCGGGACAGACCGGCGAGGCCCCGCACAACGGCGTGCGGAGTCCCGGGCCTGTCGTCACCCTCCCGCCCGCCCCGGCGGACCAGGGCGACGACAGGCCTTCGCCCATGTCAGGCCCCGTCCACCACCGCCCTGCTACACCCCCCGGTACAGCCGCTCCAGGTCCACGAGCACCACCTCGCCCCGGTCGGCAGCCTCCCTCAGTTCGGGGGCGAAGCCCGCACCGCTGTAGCAGGCGGGTCTGGCGTGGCGGGTGTCCACGCCCCGCGCGGCGAGCAACTCCAGGATGCGGCGCAGGCGCTGGAGGTGCCCGAGGTGCATGACCTGCTGCCATTTCGCCTCGCCCACGGACAGCAGGATGCCCTGGTCCTGGCCGATCGCGCCGTGCACCACGACGTCGGCCTCGAGGCCGGTGCGGTTCACCGGGTCGGCGACGGTTCCCGAGGCGACCTGGATCGGCATGCCCCCGAACGTCCCGGGGTCCGCGTGCCACTCGACCCACTCGCGGCACAGCCGCTCGAAGTGCGGGCCCACGACCTTGCTGAGGAACGTGGACCGGCTGTGCTCCCAGACCTTGGCGGCCCCTCGCCGGCGGCTGAGAAGAGCCGTCTCGGGGCGTACGACCGCATGGTGAAAGCTGATCAGCGGCTCCGCGACGTGGTACGTGGTGCGGTTGCCGCGGAAGGCGTCGGGCTCGGCGGTCAGCAGACCGCAGTTCCGCAGCACGGTCAGGGGCAGCGAGATGTCCGTGGCCTTGCGGCCCACCGCGCTCGCGATGCCGCCACTGGTGCGGTTGCCGCCCGCCACCGCGGCCAGGACCGAGTGGTACAGCGACCGGTCGCGCAGGTCCGGCTCGGCGGCGAGCAGGTACGGCGCCTCGCCGTGGATCGGGCGGGCCGGGTTGAGCACGGTCCGGCAGACCCAGGCGTCGAAGTCGTCGGGACCGTCCGGTACGTCGTCGTCGACGAACTCCCGCCGGTACGCGGGGGTCCCGCCGACGATCGCGTGGACGAGGACCGCCAGCCGGGGATCGTCGATGCCCCAGAACTCGGCGGCCTCCCGGAAACCGAGCGAATGCACCACGAGGTCGAGACCCGCACGGCCGTAGAGCGGGGAGGCGCCGGAGAGCAGCCCGCCCATGAACGACATCGCGCTGCCGCACAGCAGGATCCGGGGACGCTCCGTGCGGTGGCGCTCGGAACGTACGCCGAGGGCGGCCTGCAACTGGGACGGGAGGGCGGGGGCGTTCCGCACCAGGTACGGGAACTCGTCGATCACCACCGGCAGCGGCCGCTCCTTCGCCAGCCCGAAGAGCATCTCCAGCGCCTCGCCCCAGTTCGCCGGCCGAGGGGGGACGGCGGTCCCGGTGAAGCGCGCGACCGCTTCGCCCAGCAGGTGCAGGGACTCGGCGGCCGACGCCTCGACCGCGGCGTAGTAGAAGCCCCCGGTGGCGTCGGCCAGCGCCTGCAACAGGAAGCTCTTCCCTTGACGGCGACGGCCCGACACCACGCCGAGCCGCGGCCCCGCGCCCTCACCGGTCGCGAAGGCGGTCAGCTCGCTCCACTCCCACTCCCGGTCGAACATGTCCGGCGGTCTCGGCAGACTGCGTGCGGGGGACCGGGCCATCGGGCACCTCCCTGATCTCGGAGGCGCACCCCTCTTAGAGGCATACCTCTTAGAAGTACACCTCTCACAACGAGACGAACCGGCCCCGGTCACTCCCGCAGGCACACGAAGGCCACCGCCCGCACGCTCACGCTGGCCCGTGTGTCCCCCTTACCGCGGCTCCACAGCGGCGAGCACACCCCGCGCAGCCGTTCCGTTCGGCCAGGTCCACCCGGCGACGAGGTGTCCGGACGGCCTCTGCCCGGCCTCCGTCGGCCGCAGGACGCGGTTGACGTGAACGTCGAACCCGTCGTCAGGGGCGGTGCCGTGCACGGTGACGGTCGGGTCGGGGGTGTGGTTCTCGCTCTGGTGCTGCGGCACCGCCTCGCCGCGCAGGAGTGCACGCAGCTGCGCCGTCACCACCGGGTCGTGGAGGCCGTCGTAGACCCAACGGGTGCCGAGCACCCCGTGCTCCGCGGTGCCGATCAGCGCCTTGCCCGGGGCGCCCTCCAGTGCCGTACCGCGGTAGCTCATCGGTACCAGATACGCCACCGGCTCCCGCCCGGCGGCGTCCACCACGACCATGAACTCGATCCCGACCGCGCCCTCCGGATCGTCCAGGCGGAACCCACCGGCCTTGACCAGTTCCGGCGTTCCCGCGTCGCCCACGTACCAACTCTGCTTCGGCAGCCACTCGGTGAGCAGTTCCAGTTTGGTGGGCGTCATGGTGGTGCGGTGGATCAAGGCCATGCGAGCTTCCTCAGGCGTAGGTCCGGGGCCCGTCCTCCGACGGGTTGTGATCGAACCTATAGGAAAGGGCACGCTCCCCGAGCGGCAGCGATCCGGAACCTCATCCGCTCCGGGTGCTCTGCAGAGCGCCACCGGCGCTGCCGTGATGCTCGCGCACCGCGATCCGGGCCAGCTTCGTCAGCATCATGCCGTTGCGGATCGAGACGAGGTAGTCCACGGGGAGCCCGTGCATCCGGGTGCCGGGGCCCCGCAGGGGATGCCAGTCGAGAAGGAAAAGGGTGCTCTCGCCCCAGGGGATCAGGTTCATGGCGATGCGGGCCGCGCCGAAGGGATCCGCCTTCGCCTCCAGCTCCAGACGGCGTCGCGGCTCGCAGATGCGTACGACACAGACGTCGTCGAGGGCCAGCGGGCCGAGCCCGACCCGGACCTGCAGGCGGGCGCCCACGTCCGGCCAGTGCGGGTCCGCGGCGGTGACCTGCTGCGTCCCCGAGACCCACTCCCCGTAGCGCCGGCCGTCGGACAGCAGGTCCCAGACCCTGGACGGCGAGCTCAGGATCAACCGGCGATTCCGGGCCACACCGACCACGCTCCTTCTTTCCGTCGAACCGGCACCCATGACCACGCTGCCAGGCGTGGAACGCCTCCTCGACGCTAACCGCGCCGCACATCTCCGGCACCCGCGACAGCGGCCGGGCCCGGCACCCGCACGGCATCGAGCACGACCGGTCCACCAGGCACGATCACAGCCCTGACCGGCGCTGCCCCTCCGGTCGGCACCGAGTGGTGCGCTCGTCCGACCAGGTGACGGCAGTGGCCATCGGACGGCTGGTGCGGATCGACTCCACTCTCGGCCGAGCCCGGGAAGACGTGACCACCGAAGTCCACTTCGCCTGCCACGGCAGAGGCCGACCCCTTCATCGCCGTGCTGATGGGGGCCAACCTCGAGTTCATCCATCACATGGCCGAGATCGCGGTGCTCCGCGACCTGTGGCGGGCCCGGTCGTCGGGCCGGTGAGCCGGAGTGGACCGTGGCGGCGGAGGACCGGCTCCAGGTAGGCCACCCGCGGGCCGCCGAGGCCGGTCAGGTCGGCCTGGGAGCGGACGAGGGCGAGCCGGTCGAGTTCCGGGGTGTGACCGAGGGCACGCTCGGTTTCGGTGAGGGCTGCGTAGCGGTAGTACAGCCATGCCGACGGCCGGGGCGGGGCCTGGAACAGGACGCCGACGCTGCCGTTGGCGCCCCGGGTGACCTGCCAGGGGGTGAGGTCGTCGGCAGGGGTGTCGACACCGGTCTCCTCGGCCAGCTCCCGGGCCGCGTGACGGCGGAGGGCGGCCAGGTCGAGGGGCTCACCGTCCGGTGGGGGCTCGACCGAGCCGCCCGGCAGCTGCCAGCGGCCGGGCGCGGTCGTCCAGGACGCCATCCGCCCCACCAGCAGGCGCCCGTCGTCCGCAGGCTGCGCGACGGCCACGAACAGGGCCGGCAGACGTACGGACACGCCGGGCACCCTGCGCAGGACGTAGAACCGGTACGTCGCCCGCACCCAGGTCAGGACGAGGCCGTCACGTGCGTCGTGTTCCAGGCCCGTACACCCGGCCACCGGTCCGTCGAACAGGGCAGGGTTGACCTGGACCGCCGCGTCCCAGGCATCGTCCATGGCCCGACGGTCCTCCGGCGACAGCTGAGGTGTCAGGGCTTC
Source organism: Streptomyces sp. NPDC004051 (assembly GCF_053604275.1). Classification (NCBI taxonomy): domain Bacteria; kingdom Bacillati; phylum Actinomycetota; class Actinomycetes; order Kitasatosporales; family Streptomycetaceae; genus Streptomyces; species Streptomyces sp. NPDC004051. The sequence goes on from NZ_JBSGHG010000023.1 coordinate 47,318, forward strand.
GACCAGCCGCAACCGGTCAGCGACAAAGAGGTCCATGTCGGGACCGTACCGGGCCCGTCCGGTACACCGTGGAAGGGAAACCGCCGGGCTCGAGCCGTCCTGAACGCCCCAGAGGAACTCATCGGCCTTCCGGAAGGCGACAGAGGCCGGGAGCTGCGCCCGACGCTTGACGGCGCTGCCATACGCCTTACGTACTGGCTCACCCCGAACCGCACCGCGGTCCTGCTGACCGTCTTCCACAGGACGAGAATGCGGGAGGACGCCGAGGCCAGGCGCGCGAAACTACGCAGAAGGTCTGCGAGGCGGAACACGAACCGGCCCACGAGGAGTTCATTCGTACCGTCGACGAGGGAGAGGTGGAGCGATGAGTCACAGCCGCTGGAAGAGCCTGCGCGAACGGAAGCTCGCGGAGGGCCTCACCGAGCCGGAGGACGTGACCGAGGCGCGGTGCGAGATCCGCCTGTCCATGGCCCTGGCGAAGGCCGTGTACGACCGGCGCGCCGAACTCGGGCTCACCCGGACCGAACTGGCCGACCGCACCGGTCTCACCCAGGCCGAGATCTCCCGGATCGAGGGTTCCGACACCGTCCCCACGTTGCCGCTTCTCGCCAAGCTGGCAAAGGCCCTGGATGCGACGTTGAACATCACCCTGGACAACGACGACACCCGCGTGACCTTCACCGCTCACGACACCGACGCAGCCTGAGGGGCCGCCGGGGGCAGCTCACCGGCCTGACCGGCGCGATCCTGCGGCCGTCTTTCCGATGAACCAGCACTGACGCCGGGCTATTTGAGGGACGTGACGAACGACGTCCAGGCCGGGGCCGTGACGGTGAGGACCGGGCCGTGGGGGACCTTGGAGTCGCGGACGGGAACGACGCCGGTGTGGGCGTCGCACACTTCGAGGCAGTCTCCGCCGTCACCGTTGCTGTACGTGCTCTTGCGCCAGCGGGCGGCGCCGGGGAAGGCCTCGGCGACCTCTACGCAGTCGCCGCCGCTGCCGTTGCTGTAGCTGCTCTTGCGCCAGACAGCCGTGCTCAAGTCAGTTCCGTGGTTTGCCATTTCGGTCATCCTCAGCCGCTTGGTCAATCAGGGCGAGGGACGCCTTCGGAGGCAGTGCGGCGGCCCTGAGCAGATCGTACGACCTGCGGTACTCCTTCACGAGGGCCGGATCGTCAATGGTGTCCCCGCTGTGCAACGCCTCCGTGTAGATCAGGGGCGGGGCGTCAGGGAAAGACATGATCTTTGCTGTGCCCAGCATGAAAGGATGTGCCTCGCAGTTCCACGGAAGAATCTGGGGAACGATCCGGTGCCGTCGGGCCAGTGCCGCGATGTGCTCCAACTGTTCGGCCGCCTGCTCCGGCGGGAGGATCGGCTGGCGCAGCACGGACTCGGACAGGATTGCCCAGTACACCGGGGTCTTGTGGTTCTCCTCGAAGAGACGAGCGCGCGCCAGCCGGGCGGTGGCCTTCTCCTCCACCTCCTCGTCCGGTGCCAGTGGATGCGTCGCTCGCACCACGGCTCGCGCGTACGCGTCCGTCTGCAACAGGCCCGGAATCAGGGTCGGACACCACTCCTCAATGGTCTCCGCATGTTTCTCCGCTTCCAGCACCCGCTCGAAGTAACTCGCGTGCCCACGCCGTTTCGCCCTGCGCACGTCCTCGCAGCGGCGTCGGAAGAAGCCGTCCGTGCCGAGGACCTTGTCGACGTGGTCGGCGAGTTCCGCCGGCATGCGGCGCGTGCCCCGTTCGATCTCGCTGAGGTGGCTGGGGCCGTAGAAGCTGCCCTCGACCAGCTGCTGGAGCGTCAGCCCCGCCTCCTCCCGCTTCCACCGCAACTCGCTGCCGTAGAAGGTCGGGACGCCCGTCGAGCCGTCGATGTCCTTGCGCTGCCCCATCGTTCACCGTCCTCGGTGTGCCGTTACCGCCCGCTGCCCGGCGTTCCCCGGCCCGCGCCGACTCCTGCCGGGCATACGTGCAGTTCAGGGCCGGGAGCCCGAACCCCTGTCACGCTACGGAGGTCGGCGGCAGAGTGTGAGTGGTTCGTCACACACAGCACTGGAAGGTGTGAACTCCCTCATGCACGACCACCACCCCGTCTCGGCCGACGCCTGCGTCGAGGAGTTGCGGGACGCCCTCGCCGCGCACGGCATCACGCTCCCGTCCCTCGGCATCGACATCCCGACCTTCGCCGCCCGCTACCCCACCCGGCCGCTGATCGCGCTCGGCAACTGCAATCTCCCCACCGCCCGCGCCCTGACCGCCGCCCTCCGCAAGGGGGTCTCGTGATGCGACCACCCCTGACACTGGAACTGCTCGCCACCCCGGCGGCCGTGTCCGGCGTGCGCCGCGCCCTGCGCGACTACGGTGTCGACGTCCAGCTCTGCGCGAGCGAACTCGTCACCAATGTGATCCGGCACCTCGGCGAGGGCCTCCCCGTCACCGTCCGGGTGTCCTGTGACGACGGCCGTACGCGACTGGAGGTCACCGACCCCGACCCGGGTGCCCTGCCAGTGCTGCGCGAGGCGGTCACCGTCGACGACGAGTCCGGCCGGGGGCTCGCCCTGCTCGACGCGCTGGCGCTGCGGCGGGGCGTGACGCGGGGGCCCGGCAGCAAGACCGTGTGGTGCGAGCTGGCGGCGCGGCAGTCAGGGGGCGAGCGTGGTGGACACCCGGGCGGGCCGGGCGGGTGGCAGTTCGACGGGTCCGTACGCTCGCACACCCCACCTTGTTGAAGGCCGCCTGCCCGATGGCTCAGGCTGCGTGGGTGCGGTGTGCGGTGTGCGGTGTCGAGCAGGGCCGGGTTCGACACAAAGGCCTCGTCTTCCCTCCCCGCATACTGATTTCCCCGCTCGAGGAACGGATGTACGGACAAGGGGGAGTCGAACGGTTTCGGAATCCGTCCCGCTCCGACAGCAAAGAATGATCTAGGCCGAAAATAGTCCAAGGGGTGCGCAGGCCGGAATGTGCCGTAGCTGCTCTGGGTAACCTTGCGCGGTGTCACCTTCGTGTGCGTATCGCATGCCGGACGCGGTGAGGTGACGGGGGACAGCGCCGGACTGCTGCCCCGTGCCGACAGGGAAGTGATGACATCCGTCGCCCGGGGTGGGAACGGACCTCGCGCCACTCGAACAACCGTGGCCCGCCTCACGCACGGGACATCCGTCCGGCACGGGGAACCGAGCGGGCGGGAGAACTTCTGATGGCGGCACCTGCCGATGAGCGGGCCACGGAGACCCTCCATGTGGTCTTCGTGCATGGATTGTTCTCTTCGGAGTCCACCTGGGACCAGTTCCGGAAACTCCTTGCGGCGGACGACGAGCTGCGTGGGGTGGTGGCGCACAGCTTTTCCTACAGCAGCAAGAAGGCGCGCTTCCGTCCGGACCGCGCCCTGGCGCAATACGACGACATCGCCGACTCCCTCGGTGTCTTCCTGAGCGTGCAGATCCCTCGCACCGGGCGCGTGGTGCTGGTCACCCACAGCCAAGGCGGCCTCATCGTGCAGCGTTACCTGGTGCGGACGCTGCACGAAGCCCGCGGCCACACCCTGGCGCGCATCGCCGAGATCGTCATGTTCGGCTGCCCTAACAACGGCTCCGGTTTCCTGCTTCCCCTGCGCCGCATGCTGTTCTTCCTGCGCAATCCCCAGGAAAGACAGTTGCGGCCCTACCGGCGGGAGGTCCTGGAGACACAGCGGGCGGTCCTCCGCTCGGTGGTGCAGGCCGAGCGGGACGACGGGAGCCAGCGGCGCATCCCCATCCAGGCCTACGGCGGCACCGAGGACAACGTGGTGCCGGCACGTGAGGCCAGGGGCGTCTTCCCGGACGGCGCAACGGTGCCCGGAGACCACTTCCAGATCATTCAGCCCGAACACCACGACGCGGCCCCCTACCGAGTGGTCGCCGACGTCCTGAGCCGCCTCCTCGCCGAGGGCGGGGAATCGTCCGGCGACGCCGGTGACGGGGAGGCTCCGGCCGGACGGCCCGCCTCGCCCGAGCTGCCCGGTGGACCGGAGGGCGGGGTGAGCAGACCGAGGCCTGAGAAACAGCAGAGCGATGTGTCGCTGGACCCCCCGTACGGGCGACGGAGGAAGCGCCTCTACGGACGGGAACCGCGCAGCATCATCGCCCGCATCCTGGAAACGCCCGCACCGGGCGACCACCGGATCCACGTGCTCGCCGGCCTCGGCGGATCGGGCAAGAGCCGTATCGCCCTGGAAGCGGCGTACCGGGCCGAGCACGGGCGGCGGGTGTGGTGGGTCACCGTGCCGCGGATCAACGTCTGCATGCGTGAGGTGGCCAACCAGCTCGGGACGCCCAGCGGTGAGATCGAGCAGGCATTCCGGGGCGACGGCAGCCCCATGGACCTCGTGTGGCGTTACCTCGAGGCCAGCCCCGAACCCTGGATGCTGGTCATCGACAACGCCGACACCCCCCACCGGCTGGCACCGGAGACCGGCCAGGTCGCCGACGGAACCGGCTGGGTGCGCCAGCCGATGCAGGCCGACGGGATCGTCGTCGTCACCACCCGCGACCGTGCGGCGGCTTCCTGGCTGCCGCCCTGCCGGGTCCATCACGTGCCCCTTCTCGACCAGGACGACGGCGCGGACCTGCTGCTCGAGGCCGTCCCGGACGGGGGAACGAGGGAAGAGGCCCGGAACCTGTCGGCGGCGCTGGGAGGGCTGCCCCTGGCCCTGCACGGCGCCGCCTCCTATCTCAGCTCCGTCCACGACCCCGCGCTCTCCCTCGACGATCCCGCGATCCACGACTTCACCGGTTACCGGACCGCGTTCGAGGCCAGAAGCGCCTCGCCCCCCGGGACCACGGCGAGCGGTCTGGACGAGATGCTCGGCCTCTCGGCGATGACCGAGGTGTGCGGCATCGCGTTGGACCTGCTCTCGTCACAGGGCATGCCCCAGGCCGGCCCCCTGCTGCGCATGTTCGCCTGTCTCGGCATCGCTCCCATCCCCTACCGGCCGCTGCTGGAGAGCCGTGCCATCACCGAGTCGCTCCTGCTGCCCGACTTCACGCGGGTTCGGCGCAACGCCGTGCTCAAGGGACTGGACGATCTGGGACTGGTCGAGCGAATCAGCCGGCCCGAGGCGGAGGGCGGCCGGCCGGCGCTCACCCTGCACCCCGTCGTCCATGCGCTGCTGCGCGGGGACACCGAGGTGCAGCAGCACCGTGCGGAGTACTACGGCCTCATCGTCGATCTCCTCCTGGAGGTCATCCGGCAGTCACCGCCGGACGATCCGGTGAGCTGGGACATCTGGAGCGGGATGGCCCCGCACACGATGGAAGTGGTCCGCGCCTGTCTGACCGGCGGCAGCCGTATGGACAGCAGCCCGGTCCTGCGCGGAGCGCTCGAGCTCGCCCGGCTGACCATCCGGTACCTGATCTCCGTGGGGCTGCTGAGACCGGCGCAGGAGCTCGCCACCACCGTCCTGGACAACTGCGTGGCCGCAGGCTTCCCGCGGGACAGCCGCGAGATCCTCGGGGTGCGCCACGAGCAGGGACGCATCGCGCTGGAAAGCGGGGACTACGCGCGGGCGGAGAGCGAGCTGCATCAGGTCGCGGCCGTCCGCGAAGGGCTTCTGGGCGCCAAGGACCCCCAGACGCTGGCCAGCCGCCACAAGCACGCACGCAGCATCTTCGAACAGGGGCGCTTCCGTGAGGCCGAACCCCTCTTGAGGTCCATCGTGCAGGCCGAGCTGGTCGTGCACGGGCCGGACCACTCCGACACCGTCACGGTCCGCCACAGCCTGGCCAGGGCCGTGTTCGCGCTCGGACGAACGGTGGAGGCGGAGAAGGAGCTGCGGGACATCCTGCAGATCAGCCTCGGCAAATGGTTCCCCTCGACCATGGAGACCCTGCGCATCCGCCAGACCCTCGCACGCTGTCTGATGGTGACCAAACGCACCGACGAGGCCGGGGAGTTGATCCGGCAGGCCCTGTCGGACACCACGCATGCGACGGACTCGGCCCTGGCCATGACGCTGCGCTTCACCCAGTGCCAGGTCCTGATCGGGCAGGGGCGCTTCACCGCCGCTCACACGCAGACCGAGCAGCTGCTCGTGGATCGAAAGCGAGTTCTAGGTCGGGAACACCCTGAAACCCTCCGTACCCAGAGGCTTCTCGACGCGATCGAGGATCTGCTCCATTTCCCTTCGGGGAAGCCCGGTGAATGATCGACATCCTCGAAGGACGTACCTGATCGGGGACTTGCGCATACCATCTCGTTCCATCACTCTCTGAGTGAGCCCGCAGGTACGCCGCGTAACCACATCTCGCAAAGGAGCAAGCCGCATGAAATCGCCCCGCTTCGATCGCCAGGACCGTAACTTAATCCCGTGGGATGCCGAGCGGGAATCCGACCCGGAGCAGATGGAGACAGCGCACCGCATCGTGCTGGAATCCATCGAAGAGGATCACCGTGCGCTGGAACGTGACGCAAAGCTGACTTTCAGCTCGGCCGCACTCATGTGACGGTGGTCCGATGGGCCGGTGGACCCGGCCGGCAGGCGACGTCATCCGCCGTGTGAGCAGGGGGGCCGCTCGTGAGCTCTGTACGCGTGCACGACCCGTTCTTCCGCACAGTCACCGCGACGGAGTTCAGCCGCGAGCACATCGCCGGCCTGGCGGCCGGGCGCTGGACTGCCGTGCGCGTTCCCGGCCTCCGGTCCGAGGCGGACTGCAGGCAGGTCGTCGGGGCACTGCAGTCCGCCGCTTTCGAAAGCTACGGAAGGCAGCGGGTCCAGCCGGCCGTGATGCGGTTCGGCGTCGGAGTGAGCGACCACCGCAGCGACGGCCGCGTCGCGGACAGCTACTGGCCCGCCCTGAACGCCGCCCGCGAGGGCTGGCGTGGCCTGGGCCTTCCCTTCGATCCGCTGGCGAATGCGCGGCAGGCCGTCGGGGCGGACTGGCCGGGCGCGGTGGGCGTCGGCCGGCACAAGGGCCGGGAGATGGGGGCCGGAGTGGTGCGGGAGGCTCCCCAGGGCTTCCGTGTGCACTATGACGACGCCGAACGGGAGTTCGCGGAAGACCTGCTCGGTTCGCCGCTGGTGGCGCAACTCGCCTTCAACCTCTACCTGAGCGTCCCCGAGACCGGCGGGGAGACCGTCATCTGGCGTCGGCGCTGGCACCCGCGGGACGAGTCGTTTCGTCCTCCCGGATCCTACGGATACACGGACGACGTCGTACAGGACGCGGAATTCATCGAACTCAAACCGACGGTCGGTGAAGGGCTTCTGTTCGACTCGCGAAATTATCACGCGGTGCGGCCGAGTGTCGGTGACCGACGCATAGCGTTGGGTTTCTCGATCGGGCTCACCGCCGATGGAAATCTGCTCGCGTGGGGATGAAAGCGTTCTCAGGTGTGCAGGTTCTGCTTCCCGGTGTAGGCCGGGAAGCCCGATGTGAAAGAAAGTGACATGGAAGTTCTGCGCTATGCGGCGTTCACGACGGACCCACTCGGCGGTAATCCGGCAGGAGTGGTGCTCGATGCCACTGGCGCGAGCGACGCCGATATGGCGAAAATCGCACAGGATGTGGGCTACTCGGAAACAGCCTTCGTCGTCCCCGGTGACGACGGCCATATGACCGTCCGCTACTTCAGTCCGGCCGTCGAGGTCCCTTTCTGCGGCCACGCCACCATCACCACCGCGGTCGCCCACGCCGATGTGCACGGGGTGGGAGAGCTGATCCTGCACACGCGGGCCGGCGTCGTCCCCGTGCGCACCGACAGGGATGACGCGGGCCGTGTCACCGCGACCCTGACGAGCGTGCCGCCCCGCACGGAGCCCCTGTCGGACAGCCAGGTCGCCGCGCTGCTGCGGGTGCTGGGCTGGAAGGCGGAGGACCTCGACCGGACGCTGCCGCCCAGGGCCGCCTACGCGGGCGCCTGGCACCCGGTGCTGGCCGCCGCGGACCGTGCCCGCCTGGCCGCCCTCGACTACGACATGCGCGAGCTGGCCGCACTCATGAACCAGCACGGATGGGTGACCGTGAACCTGGTCTGGAGGGAATCCCCGACGGTCTTCCACGCGCGCAATCCCTTCCCGACCGGGGGCGTGTTCGAAGACCCGGCGACGGGTGCCGCCGCCGCCGCGTTCGGCGGATACCTGAGAGAGGCGCACCTCGTTCCGCTGCCCGCCCGGATCACCGTCCGGCAGGGAGAGGACATGGGGCGCCCCAGCACCATCACCGTCACCGTCCCGGAAGATCCGGACGCGGGCATCGCCATCACGGGAACGGCGGTCGCGATCGAGCATCCGGTCGCGTCGACGCCCACGCGCTGATCACCGGTCGACCTCGAACAGGGTCTCGATCTCCACCGGCGATCCCAGGGGAAGGTCTGCGACGCCGACGACGCTCCGTGCGTGCCCGCCCGCGGCACCGAACACCTCGAAGAAGAGTTCGTCGGCTCCCTCCACCACTTTCTCCTGATCGAGGAATCCCCGCGCCGAGGCCACATATCCGGTCACTTTCAGGACGCGGGTCACCCGGTCCAGGCCCACCACCGAATCGACCGCCGTCAGTGCGGCCAGGGCGCACTGACGGCTCAACTCCCGGCCTCGCTCGATCGATACTTCGTCGCCCAGCCGGCCGGTCGTCGTCAGTTCGCCGTCGGTCATGGGCACTTGACCCGCCACGAACACCAGATGCCCGCTCAGGACCGCCGGAACGTACTCCCCCTTGGGGGGACTCACCGCTGGAAGAACCAGGCCTAGCGAGGCGAGCCTCGCCCTGGGAGAGAGCGTCTCTTCGGAGTCGGAGTGCAGCACGGGGAAACCCTACCGACCCGGAGCGTGGGACGTGTTGTTGTTCGGCAGGCCGGGGCGAGGGCCGTGGTGCGTGGCGCCCGGTCCGCGCGTCGCTGCGGGTGCACGCGGACCGGGGCCGTATGGGGGAGCCCGGTGGGGCTCAGCGGGGCGCGAGGCCGCGCGGCTCGAGGGCCGCGGTGTGCGCGTCCATCCGTTCGGCGGCCAGGATCGCGGCCCCCGTGTCGGCGCGGGACGCGGCGACGACCAGGGCGCGGCCCGCGCGGGCGTGCGCCTGTCGGTGCAGGGCCGTGACGTTCGCCTGGCGGCCCCTCGTGGTCGCCGACGCGCGGGCCGGCCTGCGTCCTCCCCGCAGGCGGGTCACCTGCTCGGCGAGCCGCTCGGCCGCGGTGTCCAGATCGGCCGAGGGCGCCGCGACGCGCAGCTCGTCGGTGACGGCGAGCAGCGCGGCGAGATGGCCCGCGAGCTGGATGTCCAGCTCTTCCTCGCGGGAGCGGCGGGGGAAGTCGTCGGAGGTGCCGGCCATCGTGCGGTGGACCGACTTGCTGCGGATCGGCTCGTACATGGATGGCCTCCTGGGTGCTGACAGGAAACCATCCTAGCTTGGAATTCGTCTAAAGTTGAGTCGCTCACAAGATCGGACAGGTTAGACACGCAGGGTGAAGGCGGGCCCGTCAGAGCTGGCCGTAACCGTCCAGGAAGCGGGCGATCCGGCCCATGGCGTCCCGCAGGTCGTCGACCGACGGCAGGGTCACCACCCGGAAGTGATCGGGCTCCGCCCAGTTGAAGCCGGTGCCGTGCACGACCATGATCTTCTCGCTGCGCAGCAGGTCCAGGACCATCTGCCGGTCGTCCCTGATCTTGAAGACGTTCGGGTCGAGGCGCGGGAAGAGGTACAGGGCCCCCTTCGGCTTCACGCAGGTCACGCCCGGGATCTGGGTCAGCAGTTCGTACGCCGTGTCCCGCTGCTCGCGCAGTCGGCCGCCCGGCAGCACCAGGTCGTTGATCGTCTGGCGTCCGCTGAGCGCGGCGACCACTCCGTGCTGGCCCGGCATGTTCGCGCACAGGCGCATGTTCGCCAGGATCGTCAGGCCCTCGATGTAGGAGTCGGCGTGCGCGCGGGGCCCGGAGATCGACATCCAGCCCACCCGGTAGCCGGCCACCCGGTACGCCTTCGACATGCCGTTGAAGGTGAGGGTGAGCAGGTCGGGGGCGACGGAGGCGGTGGGGATGTGGACGGCGTCGTCGTAGAGGATCTTGTCGTAGATCTCGTCCGAGCAGACCAGCAGGTTGTGGCGGCGGGCGATGTCGGTCAGGCCCTTGACCATCGCCTCGTCGTACACCGCGCCGGTCGGGTTGTTCGGGTTGATGATCACGATCGCCTTGGTGCGGTCGGTGACCTTGCTCTCGATGTCGGCGAGGTCCGGCATCCAGTCGGACTGCTCGTCGCAGCGGTAGTGCACCGCCGTGCCGCCGGAGAGGGAGACGGCGGCCGTCCACAGGGGGTAGTCCGGTGCCGGGACCAGCACCTCGTCGCCGTCGTCCAGCAGCGCCTGCATCGCCATCACGATCAGCTCGGAGACGCCGTTGCCGATGAAGACGTGCTCGACGTCGGTCTCGATGCCGAGGGTCTGGTTGTGCATGACGACCGCCCGGCGCGCGGCCAGCAGTCCCTTGGCGTCGCCGTAGCCGTGCGCCGACGACACGTTGCGCAGGACGTCCTCGAGGATCTCGGGCGGGCACTCGAAGCCGAAGGCGGCCGGGTTGCCGGTGTTCAGCTTGAGGATGCGGTGACCGGCAGCTTCCAGCCGCATCGCCTCCTCGAGCACCGGGCCCCGGATCTCGTAACAGACGTTGGCGAGCTTGGTCGACTGGATCACCTGCATGCTGGGAGCTTACGGCTCGGTAATGCCCCGCGCGTCGTGTCATCCGCCACGTGAGACGCAACGGTTCGGGTCGCCGCGTCCGCGCGGGGCCCGTGGTCACCCGCTTCCCGGCCGTGCGGCGCCCCGTCCGGGGCCCCTCGGACGGCCCAGGAGAGCGCGGCGCTCGGCGGCCCCGGGTTCCCCCGAACGTGTACCGGTCCGACGCCTCCGCCACCTCCACACCGACCCTTCCCGCGCCGGCCGCGCCTCCCCCTCCGCGGGTCCGGGAGAGCCGGGCCCGGGTGGCGACCGGCACGGCCGTTCAGGCTCGCCGGGCATCGGCGGCGACACCGGCAAGGTGGTCGCCGGCGACGCCACCGGCGGCCCGGACGGTGGGCGCTGCATGTCGAGCACCCCGTGACACGCCCCCCGCGACACGCCCGGCGCGGGCGGGCGGTCAGCGGGGGAGCGGACGGTCAGCGGGGAGATCTGCGGACCGACCGCCCCGCCAGGACGTCGGTGCGCCGTCCGTCCTCCATCACGAACCGCCCGTCGACCAGCACGTACGGGATGCCCACGGGGAGGGCCCGGGGCTGCTCGAAGGTGGAGCCCGCGGCCACCGTCCGCGGGTCGAACAGCACCAGGTCGGCCCTGTACCCCTCGCGGACCAGTCCGCGGTCCGCGAGCCGCAGCCGGGCGGCCGGCCGCGAGGTCAGGTGCGCGACGCACTCCTCCAGCGACAGCACGCCCAGCTCCCGCACGTACCGCCCGAGATACTGCGGGAACGTGCCGTACGCGCGCGGGTGCGGCTTGGCGCCCTGGAGGATGCCGTCCGAGCCGCCGGTGTGCACCCGGTGCCGCATGATCGCCCGCACGTTCTCCTCGTGGCCGACGTGCTGCAGGATCGACGGGGCCAGCCTGTCCTTGAGCAGCAGCTCGCGGGCGAGGGCCCACGGGCTCTCCCCGCGCAGTTCGGCCGACTCCCGCACCGTGCGGCCCACGTACTCGCCGAGTGCGGGGTCGCCCACCCCGGAGATCTCGATGGTGTCCCACTCGATGGGCACCCCGTGGCAGCCGTCCGAGCCGGTCACCTCCAGGTGGTGCCGGATCCGCTCGGCCGTCCCGTCGTCCGCGAGCCGTCTGAGCGTCTCCTCCGGGCCGCCCTCGCTCGCCCAGCTCGGCAGCATCGCGACGAGGGTGGTGCAGCCCGGCGTGTACGGGTACGTGTCGAGGCTGATGTCGGCGCCGGCGGCCAGCGCCTCGTCCAGCAGGGCCAGCAGCTCGGGCGCCCTGCCCTTGTTCACGCCGAAGTTCATCGTCGCGTGCGCCAGGTGCAGCGCGCAGCCCGCCTCCCGGGTGAGCGCCACCATCTCCGCGTACGCCTCGAGGGCGCCCGCGCCGTAGGAGCGGTGGTGCGGGCAGTAATAGCCGCCGTACCGGGCCACCACTCGGCACAGCTCGGTGAGTTCGGCCTCCTCGGCGTACATGCCGGGCGTGTACGTCAGCCCCGAGGACATGCCGACCGCGCCCTGCTCCATGCCCTCCGCGACCAACTGCCGCATCCGGTCCAGCTCCCGGGGCGTCGCCCTCCGGTCCTCCCAGCCGACGGCGAGCGCGCGGACCGTGCCCTGCGGGATCAGGTACGCGGCGTTGACCGCGATGCCCGCGTCGAGCCGGTCCAGGTACTCGCCCACCGAACGCCAGTCGAAGTCGATGTCGTCCCCGCCGCCGTTCCAGCCGGCGATGGCCGAGCGCACCTCGCCGAGCGTGCGGTCGTCGACCGGCGCGTACGACAGGCCGTCCTGGCCCAGTACTTCGAGGGTGACGCCCTGCGCCGCCTTGGCGCTGTGGTCGGGGTCGCGCAGCAGCGCCAGATCGCTGTGCGCGTGCATGTCGATGAAGCCGGGGGCCAGGACCAGGCCCTCGGCGTCCAGTTCACGGCGGGCCTTCGGGCGCTGACAGCCCGCTGCCGCCGCCTCCTTCACGATCGAGACGATCCGGCCGCCGTCGACGACCACGTCCGCGCGGTAGGAGAGGTCGCCGGAGCCGTCCACGACGTCGGCGTCCCGGATGACGAGTTCTTCCATGCCCCGGCCCTCCTAGAAGAACGTGCGGATGTAGTCGACCACCGTGCCGTCCGCCTCCGTCACGGGGATGAGTACCCACTTGTCGAACGACGTGCACGGGTGCGACAGTCCGAGCCCCAGCCAGTCGCCGACCTCCAGGTCGGTCTCCGGGGTGGTGCGCAGCCAGGCGTGCTGGTCGGAGAGGGAGACCACCGAGACGCCGGTGGCCGGGCGCTCGGCGCCGTCCCGGCGGATCACCTGGGCGAACGGCAGGTCGAGGTCGTAGGCGGCGTCCCGCTTGCCGGCGTTGGCGAAGGCCTGGTCGGCGGACGGGCGGGAGACGATCTGCGTCCACAGCCGGAACGCCGGTTCCAGCGCGCCCTCCTCCGGCACCCGGTTGAACGGCGTCACCGCGCTGTAGTGCCCGTCGTCGTGCGAGACGTACGCGCCCGAGCGCAGCAACTTCAGTACGGGGGAGGAGAGTTCGGGGATCTCTGCGAAGACGTCGGCCACCGCGTCGAACCAGGCGCTGCCGCCCGCGCTCACCACGACCTCGTCCAGGCCCGCGAACCGGCCCGCCTTGTCGAAGTCCACCGCCAGGGCCACCAGCCGCCGCAGCCACGCCCGTACCCGCTCCGGGGCGGCGTCCGGCACCTCGCCCTCGTACCCGGCGACCCCGACCAGCCGCAGACCGCGCGTGCCCGCCACCGCGTCGGCGACGGCGGCGCACTCGGCCTCCGTGCGCACCCCGGTCCGGGCGCCCTCGCCGGCGGCGAGCTCGATCACCACGTCCACCGGGCGCTCGGCCCCGGCCAGGGCGGCGTCCATCAGCTCCACGCCGCGCACGGAGTCGACGTAGCAGACGAAGCGGAAGTCCGGGTCGGCGTCCAGCTGACCGGAGACCCAGCGCAGGGCCGCCGCGTCCACCATCTCGTTGGCCAGGAAGACCCGCCGGACGCCGAACGCCCGCGCCACCCGCACCTGGTGCGGCACCGCGAGCGTGATGCCCCAGGCGCCGTGCTCGATCTGGCGCCGGAAGAGCTGCGGGGCCATGGAGGTCTTGCCGTGCGGGGCGAAGGCGAGGCCGTGCCGGGCCGCGTACGTCTCCATCAGCCTCAGGTTGTGCTCCAGGCGCTCGGCGGACAGCGCGAGCACCGGGGTGGTGAAACCGCCGGTGAACAGGTTGCGGCGCTGGGCGGCCAGCTCGCCGACGGTCAGCCCGGCGGCGTCCGGAGGGAGGCCCTTGAAACGGTGGTCGACGTGTTCCTCGGTGAGGTGCCGGTAGCTGTCGGAGCCGGGGTCGAAGACCATCAGAACCTCCCTGATCTGGTGTGTTGCACTGGATGCAACACCCATTGCGTATGTCGCTTACGGCTGTCTAACATCTCGGCCACGCGGGGTCAACGGAAACGCCTCTCCACGGCCACCGCAACCGCCCCCGCCGCCCGACCCGCCACGCCGAGGAGCCCCGCCATCGTGACCGCCACCGGACCCCGCCCCGCCCCCGACGTCGTGGAGGTCGTCGACGTCGCCGCGCTGGGCGAGTCCATGGTGACGTTCCTGCCCTCCCGGCCGGGCCCCCTCGCCGACGTGCCCTCCTTCGACCGGGGGATCGGCGGCGCGGAGTCCAACGTGGCGTGCGTGCTCGCGGCGGCGGGGCACTCCGCGCGGTGGGTCAGCAGGGTCGGCGACGACGGGTTCGGCGACCACCTCGTCGAGACGATCGGTGGATACGGGGTCGACGTGTCGCACGTCCGCCGCGACCCGGCCCGTCCGACCGGCATCTACTTCCGCACGGCGGGCGACCGGTCGACGGACGCCCATGAGGTCGCGTACTACCGGGCGGGCTCGGCGGCGTCCGCGATGTCGCCGTCCGGCGTGGACCTGGACGCGGTGCGCGCCGCCCGCGTCCTGCACCTGTCCGGCATCACACCGGCGCTCTCCGCCGACTGCCTGGACCTGATGCGGGTGCTGACCGCTCCCCACCCCGACCGCCCCCTGATCTCCTTCGACGTCAACCACCGCCCGGCCCTGTGGCGCGACGGCCACGGCCCGGAGGTCCTGCTGGAACTGGCGCGAGGGGCGGACATCGTCTTCGTCGGCGACGACGAGGCCCGCCAGGCGTGGGGGCTGCACGGTGCCCGCGCGGTACGGGACGCGCTGCCCGAACCGGAGATCGTGGTCGTCAAGCAGGGCAAGGGCGGAGCGGTCGCCTTCGACAAGGACACCGGCGGCCTCCCGGGCGACGACGCGGGCGGCACCGCGACCTTCGTGCGCGCCCTGAACGTCGACGTCGTCGCCGCCGTCGGCGCCGGCGACGCCTTCGCCGCGGGCTTCCTCTCCGCGACCCTCCGGGGCCTCCCCGTACGGGACCGCCTCCGCCACGGCCACCTCACCGCCGCAGCCACCCTCACCGCCCCCGGCGACCTCGCCCCGCCTCCCGCCCGCGCCCACGCCGACCGCCTCGCCGCCCTCGACGACACCGCGTGGGGGAGACTGCGACTCGGCCCCGGCTGGACACAAGCCGAAGAACCCGAAGAACCCGAAGAACACCTGGGGCCCGAGAAGGAGGCACGCACCCCATGAGCCAGACCGTAGACCGTGCGCTGAGCATCCTGCCGCTGCTCGCCGAGGGCCCCGCCGACCTCGGGCAGGTCGCCGACCGCCTGGGCGTGCACAAGTCCACGGCGCTGCGGCTGCTGCGCACCCTGCACGAGCACGGACTCGTCTACCGCCAGTCCGACCAGCGCTACCGGCTCGGCGCCCGCCTCTTCGCCCTGGCCCAGGAGGCGATGGAGAACCTCGACGTCCGGGAGATCGCCCACCCCCACCTCGCCCGGCTCAACGAGCGGTGCGGCCACACCGTGCACCTCGCCGTGTACGAGGAGAACGAGGTCCTCTACATCGACAAGGTGGAGAGCCGCTACCCGGTGCGCATGTACTCGCGGATCGGTAAGCCCGTCGCGATCACCGTCGCCGCCGTGGCCAAACTGCTCCTCGCCGACCTGCCCGAGCCCGAGCGCCGCGCCCTCGCGGAGCAGCTCGACTACCCCATGTACACGTCCCGTTCGACACCCAACCCGGTCGCTTTCCTGCGGGAGTTGGAGAAGGTGCGCGAACAGGGCTGGGCCACCGACCTCGGCGGCCACGAGGAGTCCATCAACTGCGTCGCCGCGCCGATCCGCGGCGCCGACGGCCGGGTGATCGCCGCGATGTCGGTCTCCGCGCCGAACGTCGTCGTCACCGCCGACGAACTCCTCACCCTGCTCCCGCTGGTCCGCCGCACCGCGGACGCGATCAGCGGCGAGTACTCCGGCAGGACGCCCGTACAACGACCCGACAGGGAAACCGCATGACCGACAAGATCGCGCTCACCCCGAAGACCCACACCACTCCGCCCGCGAAGTTCTCCCACGGCGTCCGCAAGGGCAACATCCTCCAGGTCGCCGGCCAGGTCGGGTTCCTCCCCGCCGAGGAGGGCAAGGCGCCCACCCCCGCCGGCCCCACCCTGCGCGAGCAGACCCTCCAGACCCTCGCCAACGTCCAGGCGATCCTCGAAGAGGGCGGCGCCACCTGGGACGACGCGATGATGATCCGCGTCTACCTCACCGACGTGGACCACTTCGCCGAGATGAACCAGATCTACAACACCTACTTCGAGGAGCAGGGCCTCACCCAGCCGCCCGCCGCGCGCACGACCGTCTACGTCGGCCTGCCCGCGGGGCTCCTCATCGAGATCGACGCACTGGCCGTCCTGGGCTGACGCGCGCTCACCTTTTCGCTCACCCCCCACATCTCTTCAGTTCTTCGCCACGGCACGGCGTCCGCCACCCCCGGGACGCCGTGCCGCGATCCCCCATGCCCGAAAACTCCGTGTGCTCAAGCAGAGGACCCCCGCATGTCCCACCCGTCCCTTTCGCTCGCCGCCGGCGCCGCGGTCGAGGCGCCCCCGCACACCGGAGGGCTGCTCCTGCTGATCGACGGCACCGCCGGTCTGCTGACCGTCGCCGCCATCGGCATCGTGCTGCTCCTCTTCCTGATCATCAAGGTGCGGCTGCAGCCCTTCGTCGCCCTGCTCGCCGTCTCCATAGCCGTCGGCCTGATGGCCGGCCTGTCGGTCACCGAACTCTTCGGCACGGTCCAGCGTTCGGACGCGGTGTCCACCATCGAGTCCGGCATGGGCGGCATCCTCGGCCACGTCGCGATCATCATCGGCCTCGGCACCATGCTCGGCGCGATCCTCGAGGTCAGCGGCGGCGCCGAGGTGCTGGCCTCGCGGCTGCTCGGCGTGTTCGGCGAGAAGCGGGCCCCGCTCGCCATGGGCCTCACCGGTCTGATCTTCGGCATCCCGGTCTTCTTCGACGTCGGCATCTTCGTCCTCGCGCCGATCGTGTACGCCGCCGCCAAGCGGTCCGGCAAGTCGATCCTGCTCTACTGCCTGCCGCTGCTCGCGGGCCTGTCCGTCACCCACGCCTTCCTGCCCCCGCACCCCGGCCCGGTGGCCGCCGCCGGACTGCTCGACGTGGACCTCGGCTGGGTCATCCTCATGGGCGTCGTCACCGGCATCCCGGCCGTCATCGCCGCCTGGGTCTACTCCGCCTGGATCGGCAAGCGGATCTTCGTCGCCGTGCCGCAGGACATGGTCGAGGCCGCCGAGGAGTCCCGGCAGGCCGTCCTCGACGAGCAGCGCGCCTCCGGCGTCGAGCCGCGCGAGGCGCCGGTGCCGCTCGGCACGGTCCTCGGCATCATCGGCACGCCGCTCCTGCTGATCCTCGCCTCGACCTTCTCCTCGATCGCCCTGGAGGAGTCGACGCTGCGCTCGGTCGTCGAGTTCTTCGGCCACCCCTTCGTCGCGCTCACCATCGCCCTGTTCATGGCGTACTACCTGCTCGGCATCCGGCGCGGCTGGTCCCGCAAGTCCCTGGAGACCGTCTCCACGTCCTCGCTGAAGCCGGTCGGCAACATCCTGCTGGTCGTCGGCGCCGGCGGGGTCTTCGGCGCGGTCCTCAAGGGGAGCGGGGTCGCCCAGGCACTGTCCGACACGTTCAACGACGTCGGGCTGCCGGTGATCGTCCTGTCGTACCTGATCTCCGTGGTGCTCCGGGTCGCGCAGGGCTCGGCGACGGTGGCGATCGTCACCACGGCGGGCATCGTGGCCCCGCTGCTGTCCGAGGGTGACCACTCCCAGGCGTTCGTGGCCCTCGTCATCATGGCCATCTCGGCGGGCTCCATCTTCGCCTCGCACGTCAACGACGGCGGGTTCTGGATGGTCGCCAAGTACTTCGGCATCAGCGAGCGGGACACCCTGAAGACGTGGACGGTGCTGGAGAGCGTCCTGTCGGTGGCCGGCTTCGTGGTCGCGGCGGCGCTCAGCCTGGTCGTCTGAACCGGCCCGCTGAATCCGGCCCGTGAGCCCTGTCGGATCATCACCCGATTGGTATGAACGGGGGTTCCCATGTAGGCGTCTGATAACGAAAACAGGGGCTGGCTGTGTACCGCACAGGATCGTCGACCATACTCCTCCGGTGTGGAGCAGCGCATAGGTTCGAGCAGCCAGCCCCTGGAAGGCGCCGGATTCGACCCGGCCTTCATCCCCGGGCTCACCGCCCCCGCGTCCGACCGCAAGGCGGACGTGAAGGACGAGGTGGAGCCGGAGGACCCGAAGGCGGCGTCGGAGCAGGCGGACGCGGACACGGCGGCGGAGTCCGAGAATGCCTCACCGGAGAAGCCCGAGGCCGCCGACGCCGCGGACGCCTCCGGTGCCGCGGACGCCTCCGACGGATCCGATGCCGTCGACGCCTCGGACGCCTCCGAGGAGGAGTCCGCCCCCGACGGCCCGGTCTTCGAGGCGTCCGACCGCCGCGCCAGGATCGTCGCCGACCACAGCGGTGTACGGCTCCGCCTGGACGACCAGGAGTGCGAGTTCCGCTGGGACGAGATCGGCGCGGTGGAGACGGAGACCGCACGCTTCGGCAAGCGCTACACGGTCACCGTCCACACCACGGAGAGGCGCTGGTACCCGCTGGAGATCGAGGCCGCGTCCCGCAGCCGCTTCGCCGCGTGGGACACGGAGCTGGACGCGGTCCTGGACGCCTACTTCGACGACGAGGCCACCGAGCCGGAGACGTCCGACGCGGACGCCACCGACACGGACGCCACCGAAGCGGACGCGTCCGACGCGGGCGCCGACGCGGACAAGCCCGCGCCGGACGCCGAGGCCGGGGAGCCCACGTCGGAGGCCGACCCGGACGAGTCCGAGCCGAGCGCCGACGTGGACGAGCCCGAGCCGGAAGCCGACAAGAGCAAGTCCCAGTCCCAGTCCAAGCCCAAGTCCGACGCCGCCCCCGTGGAGTAGGCGCCGCGCCTCCCCACGGCGGGCGGCGCCGCTTCGCGGCACCGGGGTCGGGCCGCGCTAGCTGCAGTACTGTGCCGCCTTGCCGATCGACCGGTACATGCAGTCCGCGTTCTCCAGGAGTTGCAGGACGGCGTCCCGGTTCCGGGACGTCTCCCGCTCGATGACCTCGTCGGGCGGGTAGAAACCGCCGCCCGACGAGGACCTCGGATACATCTCGAAGGTGTAGCCGAAGATCTTGTGCGTGCCCCACAGGTAGTCGTCGATCGACCCGTCCGTGATGTACAGATCGCTGGACTGCTGCGGTGTGTAGCCGTTGCTCGCGGCCATCTTCTGACCGACCGTCCGGAAGGCGGCGTGGTCGTCGGCCGTCATCCCGGTCGTGGTGTCGGAGTAGGTGTAGCCGAACGGCCACAGCACCAGCTCGCTGTACGTGTGGAAGTCGATGCCGGCCTTGATCTGCTGCACCCCGCCCACGACCCGGCTGCGCACGAAGTCGGCGACGACCTTCACCTCGGGCGCGGACTCGGGTGCCGAACCCCGGTAGGTGTCGGAGGACGCGGAGCCGGAGGAGCCGCCGCAGCAGCCCCAGCGGTAGTTCCAGTTGCGGTTCAGGTCGGTGCCGACGTACGACGAACCGGAGTTGGGCTGCCGGTTCTTGCGCCAGGAGCGGTAGGAGCCGGTGGCGATGTCGTACTCGCCGCCGTCCGGGTTGAGGTCCGGGATGATCCAGATCTCCCGGCTGTCGACCATGTCGGTGATCCGCGAGTCGCTGCCGTACCCCGCGCCGAGTTCGCGCAGCAGGTACAGCGCCATCTCCACGGTCAGGTGCTCACGCGCGTGCTGGTGGTGGGTGAACAGGACCTCGGGCTCGTTCTCGTCCGCCGTCACGTTGTCGCTGATCTTGATGGCGACGATGTCCCGGCCCTGGTAGGAGCGGCCGATCACCCGCTTGCTCATGATGTTCGGGTACGCCGCCAGCCGCTGGTCGATCTCCGCGTTCATCTCGGCGTAGTTGTGGTACCGGGAGTCGGCCGAGGGGAAGTCGAACAGCCGCAGACCGTCGGCGGCGGTCGAGCGGTCGGGAGCGGAGCCCAACGGCGTGACCTCGTAGCCCTGTCGGCGCAGGGTGCGGATCTGGTCCGCACGGCCGGAGACGACCACCGTCTCCTCGTCGGCCTCGTCCACGGTGACCCCGGCCCGCTGGATCTCCGTACGGGTCGCGGGAGTCGTGCGCAGGTGGATCTCGTACTGGCGGATGTCGTCGGCCGAGGCCGCCGCCGGCGCCGCGCTGTCGGCGCCGGCCTGGGTGGCCGTCATCGACACGGGCGCGGTGAGAGCGAGGGCGAGGAGTGCGGCGAGCACGGCAAAGCGTCTGCCGCGTGTGCGAAGTCGCATGAAGTCTCCTTGTGGGAGGTGGGGTTGTCCATGACGACGTGCCTAACGCGCTGTGCGGTGTAGGGTGCCGCAATCCTGCGCGCGTGACATGATCAGGTCAATAGCGTCATGTCGGTCGGTCGTTCGGTCGTCCGAGGGGATTCGGCCACTCGACCAGGTGCATCCGGTGGAGATCCCGCACGCTCCCTTGTCCGACCGGCCTCCATCGGCTTTCTTGCCCTTATGGCGGACACCACGGGAAGCACGGGAAACATCCAGGAGACCGGGGCGCCACTCCACGGCCCCGGCACCCAGCCCCGCAAGTCCGGTTGGCGTCACATCGGCCCCGGCATCGTCGTCGCCGCGACCGGGGTGGGCGCCGGCGACCTGGTCGCCACCCTCGTCGCCGGCAGCGACTTCGGCTACACCCTCCTGTGGGCGGCGGTGATCGGCTGCCTGGTGAAGATCTCCCTCGCCGAGGCCGCGGGCCGCTGGCATCTGGCCACCGGCCGCACCCTGTTCGACGGCTGGGCGAGCCTCGGCCGCTGGACGACGTACTTCTTCGGCGTCTACGTCGTCATCTGGGGCTTCGTCTACGGCGCGGCGGCGATGTCGTCGAGCGCCCTGCCCCTGCAGGCCCTCTTCCCGGGTGTGATGGAGCTCGAGTGGTGGGGCATCGCCTGCGCCCTGGTGGGCCTGGCCTTCGTCTGGTTCAACCGGTACGCGGTCTTCGAGAAGGTCATGACGGTCCTGGTGGGCGTCATGTTCGTGGTGACGGTCTACCTGGCGGCCAGGGTGGTCCCGAACCTGGGCGACGCCTTCGCCGGACTGCTCCCGGTCCTGCCCGAAGCGGACGACTCGGTCCTCTACACCCTCGGCCTGATCGGCGGCGTCGGCGGCACGATCACGCTGGCCGCGTACGGCTACTGGATCAACGCCAAGGGCTGGACCGACTCCGGCTGGATGAGGGTGATGCGGCTGGACAACCGCGTCGCGTACCTCACCACCGGCATCTTCGTGGTCGCGATGCTCGTCGTCGGCGCCGAACTCCTGAACTCCGCCGGTGTCGCGATCGCCGGCGGCGACAAGGGCCTGATCCAGCTGGGCGACATCCTGGAGGACAAGTACGGTGCCACGACGGCCAGGTTCTTCCTGATCGGCTTCTTCGCCACCTCGTTCACCTCACTGATCGGTGTGTGGCACGGGGTGAGCCTGATGTTCGCCGACTTCGTGACCCGTAGCCGGAACAAGGCGAAGGCGTCCACGGGGGAGGCCATCGCCTCCGGCGGCCCGGAGAAGTCCTGGCCGTTCCGCGCCTACCTGCTGTGGCTGACCTTCCCGCCCATGATCCTGCTCTTCGAAGGCCAGCCGTTCCGCCTGATCATCATCTACGGCGTCCTCGGCGCCGCCTTCATGCCCTTCCTCGCCCTCACCCTGGTCTGGCTCCTCAACTCCGCCCGCACGCCCCGCGAATGGCGCAACGGCCCCCTCAGCAACACCATGCTCGCCATCGCGGGCCTCCTCTTCCTGGTCCTGTGCGTCAAACAGATCTGGGACCAGCCCTGGTCGGAGTTCTTCTAGCGGTCAGGTCAGTTGACGCCGTCCCACCGCGGGCTGAGGGCGATCGCCCGGAGTTCCTCCATGCTCAGCGCGGGGGTGTCGCGTGTGGCGTCCTCGTGCTGGGCACCGGTGTTGAAGGCGCTGATCACCACCCGCCTGCCGTCGGCCCGCATGGTGTCGACGGTCCACATGACGACCCCGGCGTTGCGATCACTACCCGGCCCCTGCCGGGTGGCGACCAGGGTGCCGTCGTCCAGCGTCTCGGCGGAGGCGTAGAGCTGGTGGGCGACATCGAGCATGTCGTGCTGGACGTTGACCTGGACGAAGCTCTTCCCCTTGCCGTCGTCGAGGACGAGATAGGCGTACTCCGACCCCTGGCCGCCCTTCGACACCACCTCGACACGGTCGGGGACGAGGTCGGCGAACGTCTCCCGGACCGCCGGGTCCTCGGCGTGCGGCGGCGGCGCGCTCGATTCCGCGGACGGATTCCCGACCCTCTCCGGAGTGGCGCCGACGGCGGCCCGCCACTGCGGAGCCGTGGCGACCTCTTCGAGCTGCGAGGCGGACAGCGGGGGCGCGGGCCGGCTGACGGGTGCGTCCTTCTGGGCGGCCGCGTTCCACTCGCTCACGCTGATCTGCTGCCCCTGGGGCGTGACGAGCACGGCGAGCCACCTCTTGGTGTCCACCCGCCGGTCCGGATACTCGTACCCCTTGAACACCATGAACTTCGACCCGTCCGCCAGAGTGCTGGTGTCACAACTGTCGTGCGGGGTGAGGATCTTGTCCGGGCACTGGGTGGCCTCATGGGCCTGAGGGCTTCCCGGCCCGACGCGGGAGAGAGAGACGCCGACGACGGCGGGCCCCTTGCCGTCGTCGTACACGACCTGGGCGAAAGGCCCGCGGGACGAGTCGGTCCCGCGCCCCTGCTCTTCGCTGAACTCCCCGTCGGGGAGGAGTCCCTTCAGCGTGCGGATGAGTTCCTCACCGGAGACGGGCGCCGGAGCGTCCTGGGCGTCGGCGGTGACCTCGGCTCCCGAGGCTGCCGACGTCCGCCTGGCCTCCCCGCTCCCGCCTCCGCCCCCGCTCCCGCCCGGCAGGAGGAGTGCCCCGCCCACTCCCACGAGCGCGATCCCGGCCGCACCCCCGAGGACGGCGGCCCGCCGCCGCACCCGCATCCGCCTTCCCCGGGCCCGCCCCCCGTCGGTGAGGGCGCCCCGGTCGGTCTCGAAGGAGTTGCCGGCGTCGTGCAGAGCGGAGGAGAGCCGCTCCTCGAAGGGATCGCTGTGCTGGTCTACGGACATGACGAATCACCGCTTCCGTGAGGCGAACTGAGTTGAACAGGGAGAAATGAGGAGGGGCCGGCCCGCGCCCGGTCAGGAGCGGGCGTACTCACCCAGCTCCTCGCCGAGGAGTTCCCGCAGCCGGGCCAGGGCGCGCACACTGCGCGTCCGCACCGCCGCCGAGCTGACGTTCATCGCCTTGGCGGTCTCCTGGACCGAGCGGTCCTCCCAGTACCGCAGGACGATCACCACGCGGTCCTTCGCTGGCAGCCGGGCGAGGGCGTCCAGCAGGGTGAGCCGCAGGGACGGGTCGGCGTCGGCGCCCGGCAGATCCGGGAACGCGGCGATCGAGCGCTCGGTGCTGCTGCGCCGCCGCCGGTGGGCGAGGAACGCACGGGTGAGGACCGTCTGCGCGTAGCCGGCGGGGTTGCCCACCCGGGAGACCCGCCCCCAGCGCGCGTACACCCGCCCGAGGGTCTCCTGGACGAGGTCCTCGGCGAGGTGCGTGTCCCCGGCCGTGAGCAGACACGCGGACCGGTACAGATGTCCGGCCCGCGCCGCCGCGAACTCCCCGTACTCGCCCCCACGACCGTCCTGCACCATCCGCGCCTCTCCCTCGGCTCACCCCACGGCTCTCACCTCATTGATGCGCCGGACCCGGGAAAATGTTTCACCCACACGTCATGCCGACGTCGGCTACGGCGAGGCAGCCGTTGCCTCCCCGGTCGGTACCGAGAACGCTGAGAGGCTCGTCCGTCGCGTCGGTGGTGGTTACGCGTGCCGCCGACGGTGGGCGCGGATTTCGCACAGGCCGAGGACGATCACAGCGATGTTCAACGGGAAGGCGATCGTGTGCGCCGGCTGGGGCATGTCGAAGGCACGCAGCAGGCTCGCGATGCTGGAGACGATGAGGAGCGCGAGCGGCAGGAAGCGGCGCCATGCCGGGATGTCGCGGATCCGTGCGACGACTGTCACACACCAGAGGGTGATGCCGAACACGGCGATGCCCATGAGGGCGATGACGAAGAGCATGGCTTTCCGTCTCTGTGACCAGGGCCGACGTGCGAGTGGGTGCCCTGCGAGCTGTGCGCTGCCGGGCACCCACCCTATGTCGTGCAGGTCAGCGATCCAGGGCGGCTTCGCCGCCCGCCGTAGGGCGGGCAAATCGAAGGCGCCGAGGCCTTGGTGACCTTGGAACCGATCTATTTGCGCGTCAGAGGCCTGCCGGTCCTTCGGTGTCCCGTTCCCGGCCACCGAGGGGCACTGGCGGTATGCCCGTCCGACGGGAAGACCGCTGATCTGCCGGGACGAGGCCTCCTAGGGCAGGGCGTGGACGTGCGGTCCCACCGCGTTGGACCAGGCGTTGCCGGCGGTGGCGTCCCAGTTGGTGGACCAGGTCATGGCGCCGCGCAGGGCCGGGTAGGTCCTGGAGGGCTTGAAGGAGCCGCAGTGGGTGCCGCGCGTCAGGCAGTCCAGGGCGTTGTTCACCACGGTCGGGGAGACGTAGCCGCTGCCCGCGCCGCGGGTGGAGGCAGGGAGGCCGAGGCCCACCTGGGACGGGTCGAGGCCGCCTTCCAGCTGGATGCAGGCCAGCGCGGTCAGGAAGTCCACCGAGCCCTGGCTGTAGACCTTGCCGTCGCAGCCCAGCATCGAACCGCTGTTGTAGTACTGCATGTTGACGACCGTGAGGATGTCCTTCACGTTCAGCGCGGTCCGGAAGTAGGAGTTGGACGTGGACTGCATGTCGATGGTCTGCGGGGCCATCGTCAGGATCATGTCCGGGCCCGCCTTCGCGGACAGCGCCCGCAGCGCCTGCGTCATGTAGGTCGCGTCGAGGCCGTTCTCCAGGTCGATGTCGACGCCGTCGAAGCCGTACTCCTGCATCACGGCGTACACGGAGTTCGCGAAGTTCGTCGCGGAGGCGGGGCTGTTCACCGACACGGTGCCCAGTTCGCCGCCCACCGAGATGATGACCTTCTTGCCGGCCGCCTGCTTGGCCCGCACGTCCGCCTTGAACCGGTCGACGGTGTAGCCGTTCAGGCCGGCCGTGTCCAGGTTGAAGGTGACCGCCCCCGGTGTGCCCGTCGCGTCCGCGAAGGCGACCGCGATGATGTCGTACTGGGCCGGGACGTCCGAGATGCGCTGCACCGCCGCGCCGTTGTTGAAGTTCTGCCAGTAGCCGGTCACCGCGTGCCTGGGCAGACCGTTGTTCCCGCCGCCGGTCTCCCTCGTCCGGGCCGTCACGGCCGTCGACTTCGCCGACTCGCCCGCCGCGTTGGTGGCGGCCACCTGGAAGGAGTACGACGTCGAGGCCGCGAGGCCGGTCACCGTCGCCGAGGTGCCCGACACCGCCGTCACCTTCGTGCCGTCGCGGTAGACGGTGTAGCCGGTCGCGCCCGAGACCGCGTTCCACGCCAGCGACACCGACGACGACGTCGTACCGGAGACGCCGAGGCCGCCCGGCGTGGCCGGGACCGTGGGCTCCGGGTCACCGCCCCCGCCCCCGTCGGGGC
The DNA here is from genome assembly GCF_053604275.1 of Streptomyces sp. NPDC004051. Lineage (NCBI taxonomy): Bacteria > Bacillati > Actinomycetota > Actinomycetes > Kitasatosporales > Streptomycetaceae > Streptomyces > Streptomyces sp. NPDC004051. The sequence continues at coordinate 73,109 of NZ_JBSGHG010000023.1, forward strand.
CGAAGACCGACAGGTCGTCCGCGTAGTAGGCCTGCTGCCCGTACCAGCCGTGGGTGTAGACGGTCACCGAGGTGGTCGCGGAGCCGGTCCGGAAGCTCGTCGTCAGCTGCTTCCAGCTGTCGGAGTCCGGGGTCCAGGTGGACACGTCCGTCGTGCCGGTGCCGGTCACGCCCAGGTAGGCGTAGCCGCCCCGCACCCAGGTGCTCAGGGAGTACGTGGAGCCGGGCCGCACCGCGACGGTCTGCGTGCAGCGGGCGTTGTCCTGCCCGGACGGTGTGGCCCTGAGCGCGGCCGTGCCGCCGTGCACGGGGGACGAGACGGTCGTCCCGCTGTTCGCCGAGCAGGTCCAGTTGCTCAGGCCCGCCTCGAAGCCGGCGTTCTTGACGTTGTTGACGTCCGCCGCAGCCGCCTGGCCCGCGCCCGCGAGGGGGAGGGCGAGAGCCAGGGCGGAGACGAGGGCGCCCGCCCAGAGGCGGCCGTTGCCTCTGCTTCTGCGTTCTTTCGTAGCCGGTGCGCGGTCCACTGGGGCCTCCGGTGGGGAGAAGGGGGAGGGAGAAAGGGGGGAAGGGGGGAGTGGGGGGGGGAAGGGGGGAAGAAGAGGGAGGGGGAGAGCGTGGGGAGTGGAGATGGCCGTCGTTGAAGCAACAACGTGGTCCAGACCAATCGCCTTGTCAATGGGTCCAGACCAATTGAGGGGAGCGGAACCGCCTCCGGCCCCTCGGCGTCAAGGTGGCGCACGGGATCTCCGCCCCGCGGGTCGTACCGGGACCGGCGAGATGCTCAACCTGTCCCGTTTTGGAGCAACTTGTGCGGCGTTCGTTGCTCACGAGGTGGACAAACGCTGTTCTCCGGCCACAGAGCCGTGGTTACAGTGCTCGCATAGTCACGCAGCGAAGTCATCACGGTGCGCCGGGGCGGTACCCGGCGGGCCGACGGGCATGGGGAGAACGGGGAGCCGCGCGTGCCAACAGCCATTGCCGTGACCAGTGCCGACCTGGCGCTGCCACCGCAGGACGAACGAACCCTGCCCGCCGTGGTGTTACGGGGCATCGACGCCCTGCCGCTCGAACAGGCGCTGACCGAGCTCCAGTCGCTCGTCGAGCAGCACGGGTACGTCATCGTCGTCTGCTCCAAGGCGACACCCGGCGCCGTCCTGCGGCGGCTGCACACCCTGCGCTCCCTGCTGGAGAGCGACCGCATCGCGCTCTTCACCCCCGACCTGCCGCCGCTCGCGGTGGCCGTACTGGCCCGCCAGTTACGGCAACTGGGCTCCTGTGACCTCAGCCCCGGCGTACTCGCCTCGGCGGGCCGGCTGCTGGTCCACTACCTCCACTCCGGCGCCCTGCTGGGTTCCGTCGCCCGGCTCGACCGGATCCCCGTGAACCTGAAGCAGCACGCCAAGTCCTGGTTGCCCGGCAGCCAGTTCGCGGTACTCGCCCACCCGCAGCCGCAACTCGTCCGCCTCGGCCCCGAAGCCGCCCTGGAGGGACCGGAGTTCGGCACCTGGATGCTCGTCGCCAAGGGGCAGCTCCAGTCCGACTGGGTCACCGGCGCCCTGGCGCCGTCCTGGAAGGTGCAGGGACTGCGCGAGGCGCCGCTTCCGGCCGAGTCCCCGGGCTGGTGGGGGACCGGCAAGGTGATCGAGTTCTGCAGTTACCTGCCCGACCTGTCCGTCCTCTACCAGCTGGTCACCTCGGTGCGGCGCGGCATCTGTCACTGGTGCGGCATCGACGTCATCGGCGACCGGTGCGTGTTCTGTTCGGCCACCCCGCCGTCCCTGCCCGTCCACGAGGGCCGCAGAGCCCTCACCCGCCGCACCGCCTGACCCGGTGGCCGGCCCACCGCCCGCCCTTCATCGAATCCGCTCGGCCCACACCCCCCAATGAGGTTGCACGGTCTATGAACTCCCGTCAGCGCCGCGGCGTGATACTCCTGCTCCTGTCGATCCTGTGCGCCCTCGCCGCGTTCGCCGGCGTGCTCTCCGTCATCGACGACGTGGAGTCCAAGGTCGGCCCCGAAGTCACCGCGTACCGGCTGAAAGCCGACGTGGCGCCCTACACGCCGCTCAGTACGGGCCAGTTCGAGAAGATCGAGATGCCCGAGCGCTGGCTGTCGGAGAACGCGGTCACCGATCTCGGCGACATCCGGGGCAAGATCGCCGTCACCACGCTGCGCTCGGGCTCCCTGCTGCAGAGCGACATGATCGTCGACCAGCCCGCCCTGCAACCGGGGCAGCAGGAGGTCGCCATCATGATCGACGCGGCCACCGGCGTCGCCGGCAAGATCACACCGGGCTCGTCGGTCAACGTCTACGCCACCTTCGAGGGGGAGCGCGAGGGCGCACCCGCCCAGTCCAAGATCATCGTGACCAACGCCAGGGTCCTCGACGTCGGCCGGATCACCGCCCTCGAACCCGACGAGGGCGACCGCGGCCGGCAGCCCACGGACGCCGTCCCGATCACTTTCGCGCTGTCCACCATCGACGCCCAGCGCATCACCTACGCCGAGTCGTTCGCCCAGCGGGTCAGGCTCGCGCTCGTCGCGCCCGGCGGCGACACCACGGTCCCCGAGCAGGACCGTACGTACGAACTCGCGAAGGACAAGTGAGAGGCCCGCATGCCCACGAGGATCCTCCCGGCAGTCGGTGACGCGGACGCCGCCCGGTCCGTCACCACCCTGCTCAGCCAGCTCCCGGACGCCGAGCCGGTGCCCCCGGTGGCCGACTCCACCCAGCTCGTCGACACCCTCGCGCGCCTGGCCGCAGAGTCGGTCGACGAGCTGCCCGAGGTCGTGGTCGTGCACGAGCGGATCGGCCCGGTCCCCGCGCTGGAACTGATCCGCGAGGTGGCCCTGCGCTTCCCCGCCGTCGGCGTCATCCTCGTCACCTCCGACGCGAGCCCCGGCCTCTTCCAGGCCGCCATGGACCACGGCGCCCGCGGCCTGGTCGCCCTGCCGCTCAGCTACGAGGAACTCGCCAGCCGCGTCCACGCGGTCGCCCAGTGGTCGTCCGGTGTGCGCCGTCATCTGAGCTCCGGCGGTGACGTGTTCACCGGCGTCGGCGGCACGGTCGTCACCGTCAGCGGCGCCAAGGGCGGTGTGGGCACCACCCTGACGGCGATCCAACTCGCCCTCGCCGCGCAGGCGTCCGGCCGCAGTACCGCCCTGGTCGACATGGACCTCCAGACCGGCGACGTCGCCTCCTTCCTGGACGTCCAGTTCCGCCGGTCCGTCGTGGACCTCGCGACGATCAGCGACATCTCCCCGCGGGTCCTGGCCGACGCCGTCTTCCGCCACGACACCGGCCTCACCCTGCTCCTCGCCCCCGGCGAGGGCGAACGCGGCGAGGACGTCACCGACCGCGCCGCCCGCCACATCGTCGGCGCCCTGCGCTCCCGCTACGAGGTCGTCGTCATCGACACCGGAGCCCAGCTCGGCGGAGCCGGCGCGGCGGCCGTCGAGACCGCCGACACGGCGCTCCTGGTCACCACCCCCGACGTGGTGGCCGTCCGGGGCGCCAAACGGACGGTACGGATGTGGGACCGGCTGCAGATCCGCAAGGCGGAGGAGACCACGGTCGTCGTCAACCGCCACACCCGGAGCACGGAGATCCAGCCCCCGCTCATCCAGAAGATCACCGGCACCGCGGTCGCGGCCACCGTGATCCCGGCCCACTTCAAGGAGCTGCAGGGGGTCGTCGACGCGGGCCAGCTCCACGAACTGGAGAGCCGGAGCACGGTGAAACAGGCCCTGTGGAGCCTGGCCGGAGAACTCGGCCTGGTCAAACCCGCCGAGGGCGCCCACAAGGCCGGACGGCTGCGCGGCGACCGGCTGCGCGGCGACCGGGGAGCCGTGAGCATCCGACGGCGCAGGGACGGAGGGGGATGAGGTGAAACGGGCGGAGAAGCACGCCGACCGGGGCGGGGGCCGCGGCGGGGACCTGGGCCAGGTCACCATCGAGTTCCTCGGCATGATCCCGACGATCCTCGTGACGCTGGTGGTGCTGTGGCAACTCGTCCTCGTGGGATACACGTTCACCCTCGCGGGGAATGCTGCGGACGAGGCGGTACGGGCGGCCACGGCGGCGGACCCGGGCGCACGCCAGGGCGCCTGCCGGGCGGCGGGGCTGGAGAAGCTGCCCGGAGCCTGGGAGGGAGCGGCGACGGTGGACTGCGGGACCGGGGGCGGCTTCGTCACCGCCGACGTGACGCTGAGAGTCCCCGTCCTCTTCCCGGGCACCGCCGACTTCCCCTTCGAGGTGAAGGGCCACGCGGGCGCGGTGGAGGAGGAGGTGGGGGACTGAGATGCCCTACGACGACAGGCGGGGCGGACTCCGACGCGACCGGGACCCCCGGCGACACCGGGATCGCGACCTGGGCCGGGACCGCGACCAGGGCCGGGACCGGCCTCGCGACCTGGGCCGGGATCGGGGTTGGGATCGCGACCTGGGCCGGGATCGGGACCAGGGCCGGGATCGGGACCTGGGCCGGGCCCGGGATCGGGGCCGGGGCCGGGATCGGGGTCAGGTGGCGATCGAGTACCTGGGCTTCCTGCCGATCCTCGTCATCGTCGCCATGGCCGGCGTACAGCTCGGCCTCATCGCGTACACCGCGCAGCAGGCCGGCACCGCGGCCCGCGCGGGGGCCCGCAGCGCCTCGCTCGGCGAGTCCGCCCAGGGCGCCTGCGCCGTCGCGGTGAGCGGCTGGCTGGCCGACCGCACCCTCTGCGGTCCGTCGGGAGGCGGCGACGAGGTCACCGTCACGGCCACGATCCCCATCCCGTCGATCGTGCCGGGCTGGGACTTCGGCGCGGCCCGCAAGACGGCCACGATGCCCATGGACCACTGACCACTGACCACTGACCACTGACCACTGATCACTGATCACCGCTTACCGACCGAGGCACCAGGCGCCAGGCACCGCGAACCACGAACCACGACCGAGGAGCACCGGACCCATGAGCCTGCGGGCACGTATCAACTCCCCCGAGGAGAAGGGGAACCGGGGTGAGGACGGCCATCTGGTCGCCTCCTACCGGGCCAAGCTCCTCGAGGAGATCGACCTCGCGGAGATGAGTTCGCTGGCCGCCGCCGAGCGCCGGGCGAGGCTGGAGCGGGTGCTCGGGCACATCATCAGCCGGGAGGGCCCGGTCCTGTCGACCGTGGAGCGCTCCCAGCTGATCCGCAGGGTCGTCGACGAGGCGCTCGGCCTCGGCATCCTGGAACCACTCCTGGAGGACTCCTCCATCACGGAGATCATGGTCAACGGCCCCGACGCGATCTTCGTCGAGCGCGGCGGACGGGTCGAACAGCTCCCGATGCGCTTCGCCTCCCACGACCAGCTGATGCAGACCATCGAGCGCATCGTCTCGACGGTCAACCGCCGCGTGGACGAGTCGAACCCGATGGTCGACGCGCGCCTGCCCTCCGGCGAACGCGTCAACGTCATCATCCCGCCGCTCTCCCTGAACGGCGCCATCCTCACCATCCGCCGCTTCCCGCGCTCCTTCACCCTGCACGAGCTGATCGGCCTGGGCTCCCTCGACGAGCCCATGCTGTACCTGCTGGCGGGCCTGGTGCAGGCGCGCTTCAACGTGATCGTGTCGGGCGCGACCGGCACCGGCAAGACGACCCTCCTCAACGCCCTCTCCGGACTGATCCCCACGGGCGAACGCATCATCACCATCGAGGACTCCGCCGAACTCCAGCTCCAGCAGCCGCACGTCGTCCGCCTGGAGGCCCGCCCGCCCAACGTCGAGGGGAAGGGCCGCATCACCATCCGCGACCTGGTGCGCAACTCGCTGCGCATGCGCCCCGACCGCATCGTCGTCGGCGAGGTCCGCGGCGGCGAGTCCCTCGACATGCTCCAGGCGATGTCCACCGGCCACGACGGCTCCCTCGCCACCGTCCACGCCAACAGCGCGGAGGACGCGCTGATGCGGCTCCAGACCCTGGCCTCCATGGCGGACGTGGAGATCCCCTTCGCCGCGCTGCACGACCAGATCAACAGCGCCGTCGACGTCCTCGTCCAGCTGACCCGCTTCGCCGACGGCGCCCGCCGCGTCACCGAGATCGCCCTGCTGGAGAGCCACGGCGGGGAACCGTACCGGCTGGCCACCGTCGCCCGCTTCAACGCCCGGCCGATGACCCCCGACGGCCACATCCACGGCGCGTACGAGCACCATCCGCTCCCGCGCCGCACCGCCGAACGCCTCTACATGGCGAGTCAGCCCGTCCCGCAGGCCTTCGGCATCGCCCGCTCCCTCGACCAGCTGACCACCCGAGAAGCCAGGTAGGACCGCCGCCATGGAGCTGCAGAACCTGATCACGCTGACCACCGGCATCGCGCTGCTGACCTGCGTCCTCGCGGTCGCCGGCGTCCACCTGTACGCCGCGGGCAGGGCGCAGCGGCAGGCGCTGGTGGACCGGCTGTCGGCCGCCGGCCGGGCCCCGGGCGGTGGACGCGGGCACCGCTTCCCCACCCTGGACCGCAGGCTGCGCCGCACCGCGTTCGGCCGGAAACTGGAACTGCGTCTGGTGGCGACCGGCCTGAACATCACCCCGGGGGAGTTCCTCGTCTGCATGCTTGCCCTGGTCCTGGGTCTGCACCTCACCGGCCAGGCCGTCCTCGCCCCGTTCTTCGGCCCGCTCGCCGGGATCCTGGGCGTCTGGCTGGCGTTCCAGTTCCTCGACTGGCAACGCCGGAAACGGATCGAGAAGTTCATCAACCAACTCCCCGAACTGGCCCGCATCCTGGCCAACGCCACCCAGGCCGGACTGGCCCTGCGGACGGCGATCGGCATGGCGGCGGAGGAACTGGAGGCGCCGGCCGGCGAGGAACTGGCCAAGGTCGACAACCAGCTGGCGCTCGGCGCCTCGATGGACGACGCCCTGGGCGAACTCGCCGAGCGGCTCCCCTCCCGCGAACTGGTCGTCCTGGTCACCACCCTGGTGCTGTCCAACCGGGCCGGCGGCCAGGTGGTCGGCGCGCTGCGGAACCTCACCGACACCCTGGAGGAACGCAAGGAGACCCGGCGCGAGGTCCGTACCCAGCTCTCCCAGGTCAGCATGACGTCCTACGCCGTTCCCGTCCTGGGGGTCGGCTCGTTGTTCCTGATGAACGGGGTGAAGGACGGCGCACTGGAGCGCATGACCGGCTCCCCGGTCGGCCAGGGCGCCGTGATCGTCGCCTTCGGCCTCTACGCCGTCGGCTTCGTCCTCATCCGCCGCCTGTCCCGCATCGACGTCTGAGGGACTCTGAGGGACTCTGAGGGACGAGGAGGGAACGACCGACATGGGACTTCTGCTCGCACTGGTCATGGCCATCGCCGTCTGGGGCGTCTTCGCCGGCCTCCGCATGTACCGGGCCGAGGCGAAACTCCCCGCCGACCTGGCCCTCGCCCTGGAGGTCGGCGGCACCCGCACCGGCGCGGTGGACTCGCTCGTCGACCGCATGGGCATGCGCTACGCCCCGGCCGTCCTGCGCCTCATGGGCCCCCAGCGGGTCACCCGGTACCGCCGGAAGATCGACCTGGCGGGCAACCCCGGCGGCCTCACCATCGACCGCTACGCCGCCCGCCGCGCGGTCTACGGCTTCCTCGGCGGACTCGGCTGCCTGGTCTTCCTCCTGCGCGGGCAGTTCTTCGTCGCCCTGCTGCTGCTCGCCTTCGGCGCGTTCTGGACGGAGGTCGGCATCTGGTCGGCGATCCGGATCCGCCGCGACGTCATCGAGCGGACGCTGCCGGACTTCCTGGACGTCCTCGCCGTCGTCGTCAGCGCGGGCCTCGGCTTCCGCCAGGCCCTGGACCGGGTCGCCACCCGGTACGAGGGCCCGTGGGCGGACGAACTGCGCATCACCCTCCGCCAGATGGACCTCGGCATGAGCCGCCGCCAGGCCTTCGCGGAACTCCGCCGCCGCAACGACTCCGAGCAGGTCGCCATGTTCGTCACCGCGTTGCAGCAGGGCGAGGAGTTGGGCGCGCCCATCGTGGAGACCCTGGTCGCCCTCGCCAAGGACATGCGCCGTACGGACGCGCAGAACGCCCGCCGCAAGGCGGCCCGCGCCGTCCCCAAGGCCACCATGATGATCACCACGTTCATGGTCCCGGCCACGATGATCCTCCTCGGCGCGGGCCTGATCCTGGGCTCCGGCACCGACTTCGGCTCGATCACGGGCGAGTAGGACGGGGACGCGGTGCTGCCATGACGACGACCGGGGAACGTACGGGGCGCCCGACGCGCAAGGCGCCGCGGTGCCGCACGCCCCGTCCCGGGAGCACCACGCCCCGGGACGAGGCAGCCACCGCACCCGGACCCACACCCACGCCCGGACCCGCGCCGGACATCGACATCCAGATCAACGCCCTCCAGGCCCTGTGCCGGCAGGTGTTCGGTTTCCGGCTGGCGATGATCGCGCTGGCCGCCCCCGCCGCCCTCCTCAACGCGGGGCCGGGCTGGGGCACCCGCCTGGTCGGCATCGCCGTGGTGGTCACCTTCATGGCGTCCTACGTCCTCTTCCGGGACTGGGAGCGCTTCGGCCCCCTCCTCCTGCGCCACCCCACCCTCCTGGCCGCGGACACCCTCTTCGGCGCCCTGCTCCTCGTCTCCGCGGGCCCCGACAGCCTGCTCGCCCACGTCAGCGTCTGCACCCCGCTCCTCGCCGGCCTGGTCTACGGCTGGCGCGGAGCGGCCGTCTTCGCCTCCCTCCAGGGCCTGATCCTGCTCCTGGTCTACGCGACCCTGGCGGACCCGCGGGCAGGCCTCACGGAGACCCTGTTCCTGCCCGGTACGTGTGTGATCGCGGGCGCGGTCGGCTCCAGCCTCCGCAACCTCATGCTCCGCTTCGGCACGGCCACCCGGGCCCTCGCGGAGGTCCGGGCCCGCCTGGCCGCCACGGAGGCGGTCGCCGAGGAGCGCGCCCGCCTGGCCCGCGAGATGCACGACTCCGTGGCCAAGACCCTGTACGGCGTCGCCCTGGCCGCCGACGGCCTCGCCGCCTCCGCGAGCGCCGGGCACCTGGACGCGGCGCTGGTGCGGCGGCAGGCGGAACTCGTCGCCCGCTCGGCCCGCCGCGCCGCGGCCGAGTCCCGCGAACTCCTCACCGACCTGCGCCGTGAGCCGACCCCGCCCACCGGCCCGGAGCCGGAGAAGGGCACGGCGGACCTACTGGCCGAACTGGCAGCGCACACCCGCACCTTCACCACCCGCACCGGCCTCCCCACGACCTTCCGCCGAACAGGCAACCCCCCGCCCACCGTCCCCCTCACCACGGCACACCACCTCCTCACCATCGTCGAGGAGGCGATGGAGAACGCCCACCGCCACGCGGCGCCGACCCGCGTCGACGTGAGCGCGGGCGTCCACGGCGACCTGCTCCGCATCAGCGTCCACGACGACGGCCGCGGCCTGCCCCCGAACACGGACCTCGAACAACTCCGCCGAGGCGGCCATTTCGGCCTGGTCGGCATGGTCGAGCGCGCGGCCTCGATCGGCGCCCGCATCCGCATCGGCCGCGGCGCCTACCCCCGAGGCACCGAAGTCCGCCTGGACCTCCCCTTACCGGCCACTTCCGCGACAGCGAGGACGACATCCCCATGAGCACGCTGCCGAGCCCAGCCCCGAAGGCACCCTCGCCCACCGCCCTCCGGATCCTCGTCGCCGACGACAACCCGGTGGTCCGCGCGGGCCTGACCGCCCTGCTCTCCGCCCACGAGGAGCTGACGGTCGTGGCACAGGCAGCAGACGGCGACGCGGCATGCCGGGCAGCCCGGGACCACCACCCCGACGTGGTCCTCCTCGACGTCCGCATGCCGGGCATGGACGGCATCGCGGCACTCCCGTACCTGGCGCGCATCGCCCCGGTCGTGATGCTGACGTACAGCGGCGAATCGGAGATCGTCCAGGAGGCGCTGCGCAGGGGAGCGGGCGGATACCTGGTCCACGGCGAGTTCACGGCGGACGAACTGGTCACAGCCGTACGGGACATCGGACAGGGCCGAGCCCACTTCACCCCCACACCGGCCGGAGCGCTGCTGGCCCAGCTCCGCAAGGCACCCCCGGGCCCACCGTTGCCCGACGGCCTGGGAGGCGTCCGGAAGGATGCGACTGCATACGCAGATTCCGTAGTCGCGTTGCCGTACACAAAACCCCAACCCGCCACACCACCAGGCGAACTGAGACAGATCCAGCCATCTCCCGCCGTCATTTCTTCACAAAACCTTTCGCAACTGCAACCGCGTGTGGGACAGTCGTCGTCCGGGTGGACAAGCGGTCGTCCGGCCGCCCCCGACAGGTCGAGGTTCCAACTGAGCGCCAGAGAGGCGGAGATCATGGACCACATTGCATCCGGGATGAACAACCAGCAGATCGCCGCCACCTGTTTCATCAGCGAGAAGACGGTCAAGAACCACATCAACCGCATCTTCGCGAAGCTCCACAGCACCAGCCGTTCCGAAGCCGCCGCGAAGTGGCTCGGCACGGCCCCGGACTCGACCCGAGAGCTGGGGTGACCTGCGGTGACGACAGGGAAGACGAGGCGACGGACCGGTAACTGGGCCCGGAAATGGGCCCTGGGGCCCTCTGGCGAACCGAAAATTTCGCCGTACGTTGCTGACATCGACTGCGGCACCTCGAAGCAAGCCGCTACCGCGTCAGCCGGAGGGGAACACCATGAACAACTGGATCAACACCACGATCACTTACCTCCACTCCCGCACCACCCGCGACGACCGGGGCCAGACGGCGGTGGAGTACCTGGGCATCATCGCGGTGGTGGTGGCAATCGTGCTGGCGATCACGGGGACGAGCATCGGGCAGACGATTTTCAATGCGATCACCGACAAAATCACCGAGGTAACCGGCGGTTGAGGAAGTTCCGCAAGTACGGCGACGCCGGGCAGGCCTTCCCCATTTACATCACGGTGGTGGGAGGCCTGCTCTTTCTCGCGTTCGCGTACTTGGCGGTCGGACAGGCAGCGGCCAACAGGAACGGAGCTCGGACAGCCGCGGACGCGGCCGCACTCGCGGCGGCTCAGGACAGGCGTGACCAGCTCACAGGCGCCTGGATCGAGGACCTCCTGGATCCGACCAAGTGGAAGGCGATCTTCGACGGCGCTGTGGAAGGACTCGACGATTCGTGCTGGCGCGCACAACAACTCGCTGCGCAGAATGATGCAGCCGTCCAGGGGTGCAATCAGAAAGGGTTGCTGGGCTACACCGTCGAGGTCGAGACGACCGACACCGTGGGGGAATCCATTGTGCCCGGCACCGAGAGCGTGAAGTCGAGGGAAACAGCCACTGCGGTGATCGATCCTCGCTGTACTTTCGACCCTCTGGTCGAGGATGCCCCCGACGGCACCCTGCCTCTGCTCACCTGTAAGGGCATCGAGTGGGAACTGGATCCCGAAGGTCCGGTGGAACTCCTCCCGCAGCCCGAGGACCTTTTCGATGTCCATCTGGCCGACTGACCGACGAACGACAAGTGACTAAGGAAGCAGAGGCATGAGCATTTGGTTCACAACGAAGGCTCAGAGGGGGATGGTCGCGCTGACCGTTGCGGCCGGACTGGCCCTCGGAGTGGCTGGCTGTGGTGGGGGAGGCGACGATGGTAAGAGTCCAGAGACGTCAGCGTCCGCTTCTAAGAGCGAAGGGTCCAACCCGAGTGCTCAGGAGGGCCCAGCAGAAGAGATCCAGGTCGAACTGAAGGGGCCCGGTGGTCTGCTGCTCCAGATCACCTCTGCCGAGCGGGACGCTGGGGGCTTCGTCACGGTCAATGGCGCTCTGAAGAATGAAAGCGACGGTACGCTCACACTGCCTGCGCAACTGAGCGGTAATGAAACCGAGGTCATCAGGAACGGACAGTCTTTGGGTGGGGCAGCACTGATCGATTCCAAGGGCAAGAAGCGCTATTACGTTCTCCGTGACACGGACGGCCGCCCCCTCACCACAACGGGGATCAGCCGTGTCAAGTCAGGCGAGACTGTGCCTGTCTTCATGCAGTTCCCGTCACCTCCGAACGGGACGACCGAAGTGACCTTCCAGTTGCCGATGTTCGCCTCCGGCAACATCGCGATCACTGGATGAGGCGGCGATGACCCACTTGCGCACCCGATCTGGGGCCCCACGTCTCGCAGTGGTTGCCGCTACCGCCACTGTCCTCATCGCCGCGAGCACTCTCGGCGCCACCGGCGCTGTCGCCGATGACGGTCCCAGCGTTCCTCCGGGCACCGAAGCCACCGCTTCCGCCCCGGTCGAACTCGACCCCAACGACCCCGACCTGAAGCTCCCCGACGGTGCCACCCTCGCCGAACCGAAGGTGCTCGACATCAAGCAGGTCGTCGAGGAGCAGAGCGGTGACGAGCGTCGCGAGGACACCAACACGGAGGTGACGTTCGCGCTGCAGGCCGAGGTGTTGTTCGGCAAGAACAGCGCGAAGCTCAGCGCGCAGGCGAAGTCCCGCATCGGCACGATCGCCGAAGAGATCAAGAAGCAGAACGCCACGAAGATCCGCGTCTTCGGCTTCACGGACAACCTGGGCTCCTCGGCCCACGGCGACGTCCTGTCCCGCAAACGCGCGAACGCCGTGCACACCGTCCTGGGCCGGGAGTTGAACGATCCCGGCGTCACCTACGAGGTACGCGGCTACGGCGAGCAGTACCCGATCGCCGACAACTCCACCGAGGCCGGCCGCAAGAAGAACCGCAGGGTCGAGATCTCCTTCCCCCGCACGGAGAGCTGACGCCCCGAGTCCCGGCCGGGACAGCTCGGACGGTGTTCTACCAGGGTGTAGAGGGTCTCCGCGGTCCCTGTGCTGCGGGGCCGCGGAGGGGTGCTGTGCGGAAAACCGTGAGCAATCGGTGGGCATGTGTCACTTAAGCGCTCACATGAGCGGCATCAGGACAGTAGTGGCCGAAGTGCTCACGCTTTTCGGGTGGTGTGTCTTCCCTGGGGTGCGGGTGAGTGTCCCGGCATCACCCACGTCGAACCCGCCGAGCAGCACACCCGGCCCCGCCCTGCGACGCCACCTTCAGCTTCCTTGCGCCACCCGCAAGAACGCCATCGTGGCTCGGACCCGAAGGGTCGGCCTTCCCGGCGGTACCGCACCCCTGCTCATGGGGAGATCTGACGGGCGCCGGACGTTCCGCTGCGATGTTTCGGTGTCCTGCGGCTCACAGCAGGTGGTCCGCCTTGCCCGCCTTGATTTCGAGGATGAGGTAAGGGCCGGATGCCCGACTCCATGGCGGAGGGGTGCTCCCCAGGGAGGGGGCACGGGCGTACGCGGCCGGGGGGGCCTAGAGACGCCCGCCGCCATCCCCGCCGGCGTCCGGCACCACCGTCACCTGCACTCCGGCGCGCAACCCCCACCCCGCCATCGCCCCCGCCTCGGCCTCGACGACGTGCCGTGCCCGGACGCGCGGCAGCCCGAGCCGCCCCGGTGGCATGGTGCGTACGGCGACGACGCGGAAGCGCCGGTCGAGGTAGGCGACGTCGATGGGCATGCGCATGCGGAAGGTGTGGATGCTGTTGGCGGGGGAGAGGAGCAGCGCGCCGTCGAGGGCGTCCCGGCCCAGCAGGCCCTTGGTGCGGGCCCGGTAGGAGGCGGCGATCTCCAGCGGCACGCGCACGGCCGGCCCGTCGCCGTCACCCGGGACGACCAACTCCCCGTGCCCGTCACGCCGAAGTGCCACCGCCACCCCGCCCGCCCCTCTTCCGTTCCGGCCGGCTCCATGGTCGGCCGCCGCGGAGCCGGGCCGCAAGGGTGGCCGGGATGCAGGAGGGCGTCGGCCCCCGCGTGGTCCGGTCGTGGGCCGTCGGTCGGGCTGCGTTCACGTCGCCGTACATCGCGTGCGCGAAGCTGCGCGGGAGGGGTCGCGCGGTGGAGGGGATTGCGCGACCTCCGCCGCCGCTCCGTCGCGGGGCGGGGCGGGGTCAAGCGGACGTTCCCGCCGGGGTCACCCGTCAGGGGGACGGCTGGAAGGGTGGGGGCGGTGGAGACGAGGTGCGGGTGGACCGCGCCGCGCCGGGCGTGATGTCCTGGTATTGCATGGTTCTTCCGGGAAGAAAAGCTTCATTTCGGCCGTTCGCGTGCCCGGAGTGCAGGATTCCGTAGTCGTCGGGGCGTTGTCGGGTGATTCCGGAGAGTAGTTGTGGCCCGCCGATGCACGCAGCATCACTTACGAAGGGTTATGGTGGAAACCCCCCCTCGGGCCGGTCCGTATCCCCCCCCACGGACCGGCCCGTTTTTCTGGGCCCTCCCCCCACGGGGGTAGGCTTCGCGTCCGGGGGCTGCCAGAGGGACAGGATTCGCCCGCGGCTGAGAGCGTGCAGCATGCCGTGGATCACGGCGGGTGCCGCTCCTGTCCGATCCGTACGGAGGGGCTGACGATCACGTGAACCTGCGCGACAAGCTGCGCGGCCTGCTGGTCAGGTTGTACGCACGCCGGGTGGAAGGCCACCTGGACCCCGCTCAGGTGCCCAAGCACATCGGCGTCATCATGGATGGCAACCGCCGTTGGGCGAAGGCCTCCGGCTCCAGCACCGTCCACGGCCACCGGGCCGGCGCGGACAAGATCGGGGAGTTCCTCGGCTGGTGCACCGAGACCGACGTCGAGGTCGTCACGCTCTGGCTGCTGTCGACGGACAACTTCGACCGGCCGGAGGAGGAGCTCGTCCCGCTCCTCGGCATCATCGAGGACGTCGTGCGCACCCTCGGCACCGACGGCCGCTGGCAGGTGCACCACGTTGGCACGCGGGACCTGCTGCCGCCCGGGATGCAGGCCACGCTCAAGGAGGCCGAGGAGGCCACCGCGCAGGTCGACGGCATAGTGGTCAACGTCGCCATCGGGTACGGCGGTCGCCAGGAGATCGCCGACGCGGTGCGCTCCATGATGCTCGAGGCCCACGCGAAGGGCACCTCGATGGAGGAGCTCGCCGAGGCCGTCGACGTCGACATGATCGGGCGTCACCTCTACACCAAGGCCCAGCCCGACCCGGACCTCGTCATCCGTACGAGTGGCGAACAGCGGTTGTCCGGATTCATGCTCTGGCAGACCGCTCACGCGGAGTACTACTTCTGCGAGGTCTTCTGGCCGGCCTTCCGCAAAGTGGACTTTCTGCGGGCCCTGCGTGACTACGCCGCTCGTCACCGGCGTTTCGGCGGCTGAGGCCGTCCCCGCGTAACGGGGAGTTCATCGGGGCGCCGCCGTGCGGTTCGGCATGACGGCGATGGTGGGAGGGCATAACTCAGACAGGTCGACACCCGAACCACGGGTGTCGGATCTCAGCGGGCGGCCCGGGGCCGCCCGCCCGGGAGGCCCTTTGCACCAGCCCGACCGTGCGGTCACGGCACGGACGAAGCAGCGGGGGGCCGGTCCTCGGCCCGTGCATCGGCGCCGTCGACCGGTCCAGCTCCGCTCCGTCGCTCCCCGACCTCTTCCGAGGGGGTACGTCCTTCCGTGGTGACCAGCACACAGCGCCACAAGCCCGACCGGCGCACCTATGTCATCGACACCAGCGTTCTGCTGGCCGACCCCAACGCCCTGAGCCGCTTCGACGAGCACGAGGTCGTGCTTCCCGTCGTCGTGGTGACGGAGTTGGAGGCCAAGCGGAACCATCCCGAACTCGGCTACTTCGCCCGGCAGGCGCTGCGCCTGCTCGACGACTACCGGGTGAGGTACGGCCGTCTCGACGCTCCCCTCCCGATCGGGGACCTCGGCGGAACCCTGCGTGTCGAGCTCAACCACTCGGACCCCAGCGTGCTGCCCAGTGGCTACCGCCTGGGGGACAACGACTCCCGCATCCTCGCGGTCGCCCGCAATCTGCAGGCCGAGGGGTTCGACGTCACCGTGGTGTCGAAGGATCTCCCGCTCAGGATCAAGGCGTCCTCCGTGGGCCTCCTCGCCGAGGAGTACCGAGCGGAGCTCGCCGTCACGGATGCCTCCGGCTGGACCGGGATGTCCGAACTGAACCTGCCCGCCGAACAGGTGGACGTCCTCTTCGAGGAGGGGCACATCTACGTGCCCGAAGCGGCCGACCTGCCCGTGCACACGGGGCTGACCATCCACTCCGAGCGCGGCAAGGCCCTCGGCCGGGTCACGCCCGAGGGGAACGTCCGTCTGGTGCGCGGCGACCGGGAGGCGTTCGGCATCAAGGGCAGGAGCGCCGAGCAGCGGATCGCGCTCGACCTGCTGCTCGACCCGGACGTGGGAATCCTCTCCCTGGGCGGCCGGGCCGGCACCGGCAAGTCGGCGCTGGCGCTGTGCGCGGGACTGGAGGCGGTGCTGGAGCGCCGGCAGCACCAGAAGGTGATGGTCTTCCGCCCGCTGTACGCGGTGGGCGGGCAGGAGCTCGGCTATCTGCCCGGCAGCGAGGCCGAGAAGATGAGCCCCTGGGCGCAGGCCGTCTTCGACACGCTGTCGGCGGTCACCAGCCGTGAGGTCATCGAGGAGGTCACCGCGCGCGGCATGCTGGAGGTCCTGCCGCTCACGCACATCCGGGGCCGCTCGCTGCACGACGCGTTCGTGATCGTCGACGAGGCGCAGTCACTGGAACGGAACGTACTGCTGACCGTGCTGTCCCGGATCGGCGCCAATTCGCGGGTGGTCCTCACCCACGACGTGGCCCAGCGGGACAACCTCCGAGTGGGCCGGTACGACGGTGTGGTCGCCGTCGTCGAGAAGCTGAAGGGGCATCCGCTCTTCGCGCACGTGACCCTGAACCGGTCCGAGCGGTCCCAGATCGCCGCCCTGGTGACCGAAATGCTGGAGGACGGACAGCTCTGATGCACCCGCGCCCGATATGGGCCCGATCCGCCCCTGATGGGCCGTCCGGGTTGTATCGGGTATGTCGCGGCCTGTCGGGTTTATTGAGCCGATAGGTCGGAAGGGTCCTTCGAAAGGCTCTGCGGGTGGACCGGACCCTTTGGTCCTGTCTCCGAACAGGGTTCGACAGCACGACAGTTGGCGCCGTCCGGAAAGGCCGAGAGCCTAGCCGGGCGGCGTCGGCGTGCGCGCGGCTTTCCGGAAATCTCCGGGGGCAAACGAGATGTGAGCTTTCACACGCGTGATGGAATTGCCTCGCGCCTCCGGATTGCGGCAGAGTCTCACTCCTGTCAGGCCCCGCATGCGACACAGTCTCACCCCCCTGGGGGTACCTCCCACGCCCTTGAGGCAGTGGGGGAGGTGGGACACACAGGCACCAGCGCCAACTGCATAGCGTCGTCGTATGCCGCCCGAGCATCATGCGGCGCTCCCGTTCGGGAGTTGCCCACCGGGCCCGTGCCTTCCGTGACCCGAGTTGGGGAGGCCAGTGCCAGGGGCACGATTGCGTCCGCGAGGGTCACCGAAGCGGTCGATGCTGGAAGGAAACCGTGTGAGCCGGATTTCGGTCCGGGGATTCGCAGTGGCTTCGGCCACGGCGGTCACCGCTGTCGGAAGCGTTGTCGGTGTTGCGTCGGGCAGTACCGCGCAGACCAACGACGATTTCGAGACGACGGCAGCCGGCACCACGCTGCTCGCGGACATCCCCGCGGGCCAGCAGGCCCAGGTGCAGACCGCATCCCTGACGCAGCAGGCCGAAACCATGGCCATCGCCGCGGACACGAGTGCCAAGAAGGACGCGGAGGCGGCGGCCCGCAAGGCTGCCGCGGAGACCGCGATCGCCAAGAAGAAGGAAGCCGCCGAGCAGGCGGCCAAGGAAGCCCAGGCCGCGAAGGAGGCCAAGGAGCGCGCGGAGGCCGAGAAGGCCGCCAGCCGTTCCAAGGCGGCTTCCGCCTCCGCTTCGGCCTCCGACTTCGCGGTCCAGAGCTCGTACACCGTCGCCCAGGTCCAGGCGATGGCCCGGCAGATGATCCCGGGCGACCAGTTCCAGTGCTTCAGCAACATCGTGCAGCGCGAGTCCACCTGGAACTACAAGGCCATGAACCCCTCCTCCGGCGCCTACGGTCTCGTCCAGGCGCTGCCGGGCACCAAGATGGCCTCGGCCGGCGCCGACTGGCAGACCAACCCGGCGACCCAGATCAAGTGGGGCCTCGGCTACATGAACGAGCGCTACGGCAGCCCCTGCGGCGCCTGGTCGTTCTGGCAGGCCAACCACTGGTACTGAGACCCCTCCGGATCGTGCCGGACCCACCGGCCCGCGGTCCCGCTCAACCTCGGCAGAGCCCCACACCGTCCTCAAGGTGTGGGGCTTTCGCCCTGTACGGTCGGAGCGACGACTCCAGGGGGAGTGGTGGTGCGAAACGGGGGCAAGGGGCGGTTCATGTCACGAGTGCCAGGATGGCTCGGCCGGGTCGGAGCCCGACTGACCGAAGTGAGCAGGCGGCTGGAAGAGCGCCGCGCCGAGATGGAACGGGAGAGCCGGGACACTCCGGAGCACGCCGGGACGACCGGAACGACCGAAACGGCCGGGACGATCGAGCCGACCGGGACGACCGGGGCGGCCGGACCGGCCGCCGCGCCCGCCGACCGGGTTCCCGCGCCGCCGAGCGGCCACACCCCCGCAACCGATCCCGGACACGCCGTCGCGCCGGCTCAGGTCGTTCCCTCCCGTCCCGATCCCGCCCAGGCCGTGCCGTGGGGCGTACGGGTCGCGGCCGAGGCCGGCTGGCGCCTGCTGGTGCTCGCGGGCACGGTCTGGGTGCTCATGCGGGTCATCGGCACCGTCCGGCTGGTGGTGCTGGCCTTCGTCGCCGCGCTGCTGATCACGGCGCTGCTGCAGCCGACGGTGGCCCGGCTGCGGCAGCTCGGGCTGCCGCGCGGCCCGGCCACGGCGCTGACCGCGCTGTTCGGGTTCGTCGTCATCGGCCTCATAGGCTGGTTCGTGACCTGGCAGGTCATGGAGAACATCGACACCCTCTCCGACCAGATCCAGGACGGCATCGACGAACTGCGCAACTGGCTGCTCAACAGCCCCTTCCACGTCACCGACAAGCAGATCAACGAGATCGCCAAGAACCTGCGTGAGGCGGTCGGCGCCAACACCGAGCAGATCACCTCGGCGGGCCTGGAGGGCGTGACGGTCGTCGTCGAGGCGCTCACCGGCATCCTGCTCGCGGTCTTCTCCACGCTGTTCCTGCTCTACGACGGCAAGCGCATCTGGGAGTGGACGCTGAGGCTGGTGCCCGCCGCCGCCCGCCCGGGTGTCGCCGGGGCGGGACCGGCCGCCTGGCGGACGCTGACGGCGTATGTGCGCGGCACGGTGGTGGTGGCGCTGATCGACGCGATCTTCATCGGTCTCGGCATCTACTTCCTGAACGTGCCGATGGCGGTGCCGCTCGCCGTCTTCATCTTCCTGTTCTCCTTCATCCCGCTCGTCGGTGCGGTGGTCTCGGGGGCGCTGGCCGTGGTCGTCGCGCTGGTCACCCAGGGCGTGTTCACGGCGGTCATGACGCTGGTGGTGGTCCTGGCGGTGCAGCAGATAGAGGGCCACATCCTCCAGCCGTTCATCCTGGGCCGCGCGGTGCGCGTCCATCCGCTCGCGGTGGTGCTGGCGGTCGCGACCGGCGGGATGGTGGCCGGGATCGGCGGCGCGGTGGTCGCCGTACCGCTGGTCGCGGTGACGAACACCGTCGTGGGCTATCTGAGCGCGTACTCGCGGGAGACGTCCGTGCGTCTCGCCCCCAGGCCGCGGGGCGCCACGGCGGTCTCGGCGGCCGTGAACCCCCACGGTCCGCAGGAGCCGCGGGTACCCCCGGCTCCTGCGGAGCCGCCTGTCCCGCCGGGCCCGGTTCCGCCGGAGGACACACGGGGGTAGTGCGGGAGCGGCACGGGGCCGGTACGCGACAGCGGGCCCGGTCACCGTCGTGGTGATCGGGCCCGCTGCGGAGGAGGGCGGAGGGTCCGCGGAGTTACGGAGTCACTCCGAGAGAGCCGCCTCCGCGTCCAGGGTGGCGGCGACGGCCTGGACCACCGCGGCGATCTTGAACGCCTCCTGGACGACCTCGCGTTCGACGCCGGCCTTGCGCAGGACCTGCTCGTGGGAGTCGAGGCACTGTCCACAGCCGTTGATCGCGGACACCGCGAACGACCAGAACTCGAAGTCGACCTTGTCGACGCCCGGGTTGCCGATGACGTTCATCCGCAGGCCGGCGCGGAGCGTGCCGTACTCGTCGTCCGACAGCAGGTGGCGGGTGCGGTAGAAGACGTTGTTCATCGCCATCACCGCGGCGGCGGCCTTCGCCGCCGTGTACGCCTCGGGCGACAGGTTCGCCTTCGCCTCGGGCTCCAGCTCACGCAGCACGATGGCCGAGCGCGAGGCGATCGCGGTCGACAGCACCGTGCCCCACAGCCGCTGGGCGGGGAGGTCGGAGTTGCCGATGACCGAGCCCAGGTTGAGCTTCAGGTCCTTGGCGTAGTCCGGGAGACGGGACTTGAGGGAGTCGAGCGACATGTCAGGTCACTCCCCGGCCAGCAGCGCGACCGGGTCCAGGGTCTCGTCGCCCTTGGACCAGTTGCACGGGCAGAGCTCGTCGGTCTGCAGGGCGTCCAGGACCCGCAGGACCTCCTTGGGGTTACGGCCGACGGAGCCGGCGGTCACCATGGAGAACTGGATCTCGTTGTTCTGGTCCACGATGAACACCGCGCGCTTGGCGAAACCGTCCTCGCCCTCGATGCCGAGGTCGCGCATCAGCTCGTGCTTGGAGTCCGCCATCATCGGGAACGGCAGGTCGCGCAGGTCGTCGTGGTCCTTGCGCCAGGCGTGGTGGACGAACTCCGAGTCGCCGGAGAAGCCGAGGACCTGGGCGTCACGGTCGGCGAACTCGTCGTTCAGCTTGCCGAAGGCGGCGATCTCGGTGGGGCACACGAAGGTGAAGTCCTTGGGCCACGCAAAGATGATCTTCCACTTGCCCTCGTAGGTCTTGTGGTTGATCGTGTCGAACTCCTTGCCCTTCTCCAGCGAGACGCAGGCCGTCAGTTCGAACTCGGGGAACTTGTCACCGACAGTGAGCACAGGCTCTCCTTGCAGCGAGGAAACATCCGGGTTGCGGAGGTTTCCCATGGGTTGGACATGATGGATGTTGGCACAAGGTGCATTGATCAGTGAAATAGCTACAATCGGTCAGGTTGATCGGAGGTGCCTATAAGTGACCGTGGGTAATCGAAGCAGGCGGCAGCCCAGCCTGGCGCAGCTGCGCGCGTTCTCCGCGGTGGCCGAGCACCTGCATTTCCGGGACGCCGCCGCAGCCATCGGGATGAGCCAACCCGCGCTGTCGGGGGCCGTGTCGGCGCTGGAGGAGACACTGGGCGTCACCCTCGTGGAACGTACGACGCGCAAGGTGCTGCTCTCGCCCGCCGGTGAGCGCCTCTCGGTGCGGGCCAAGGCGGTGCTGGAGGACATCGGGGCTCTGATCGAGGAGGCGGAGGCGCTGCGGGCGCCGTTCACCGGGGTGTTCCGGCTCGGGGTGATCCCGACGGTGGCGCCGTACCTGCTGCCCACCGTCCTGCGGCAGGTCCGCACCCGTTATCCGCACCTCGACCTCCAGGTGCACGAGGAGCAGACCGCGAGCCTGTTGGAGGGGCTGTCCGCCGGCCGGCTGGACCTGCTGCTCCTCGCGGTGTCGCCCCCGGCGGCGAAGGATTCTCCGGCAACGAGTACGGCTTCGGCAGCCGCGTCTTCGGCAGCCGCGTCTTCGGCAGCCGCGGCTTCCCCGGCCGCGGGCGGGTCCGGGCGGGGGCGTTCGTACGGGGTGCCGGGCATGACCGAAGTGCCGCTGTTCGACGAGGACTTCGTGCTCGTCACACCGCCGGACCACCCGCTCGGCGGCCGGACGCGGCTTCCCCGTGCGGTCCTGCGCGAGCTGAACCTGCTGCTGCTCGACGAGGGGCACTGCCTGCGCGACCAGGCCCTCGACATCTGCCGCGAGGCGGGCCGCGACGGGGTCGCGGCCACCACGACGGCGGCGGGACTGTCCACGCTGGTGCAACTGGTGGCGGGCGGCCTCGGCGTGACCTTGCTGCCCCGCACCGCCGTCGAGGTCGAGACCGGCCGCGCCGGCCGCCTGCGCACCGCCTGCTTCACCGACCCCGCCCCCTCCCGCCGCATCGCCCTCGTCATGCGCACGGGTGCGGCCCGCGCCGCGGAGTACGAGGAACTGGCGGTGGCCCTCCGGGAGGCGATGGCCGACCTGCCGGTACGGATCGTCCCGGACGCCGCCTGACCGCCGCCTCCGCCCCGCCCCGCCCCGTGGTGTGGGGCGGGGCGGAGGGGCCACTACTCCGTGCGGAGGCCGTCCGGGCGCATCATGCGCAGCAGGGGCGGCAGGCTCAGCAGGGTCACCGCCAGGACGACGCCCGTCCCGACGCCGGTCATCTGGAACAGGCTCGTCCAGTCCACCCGTACCGACGCCCCGGCCATCCGCAGCAGGATCGTGCCCAGCGCGACGCCCACCGCCGCGGCCAGCAGCAGTCCCAGGCCGATCGGGACGGCCGTCTGCCACAGCACCGACAGGCTCAGGGTGCGCCGCCGGGTGCCGAAGGCGACCAGCGCCGACAGCAGCTTGCGGCGTTCGCGCAGCTGCTCCAGCTGGGAGACCAGCAGGCTCGCCCCGATCAGCAGCAGGACACAGGCGGCGCCGACGAACAGGCCGGTGCGGATGGACTCGTAGCGGTCGGAGCGCTCGTTCGTCCGCCACGTCATCGGCTCGGACAGCGGGTCGATCGCGGCGGCCGTGTTGCGCACGTGCTCGCGGGCGTACGGCACCGACTCGTCGAGCGCGATGTAGAGCTTGCCGGAGACCGCGCCCGCCACCTCGGCCGGCACCGCGCCCTGGGTCATCAGGAAGCCGCCGCGTTTGGCGCCCACCGGGTCCCGGATCGACCGGCCCTGCTTCACACCCTCCGGGACGGTCCAGACCACGTCCTCACCGTAGCTCGAGGGGTCGGCGGGGTCGGGCACCTCCAGGTACAGCTTCTGGCCCGGCCTGTTCAGCGACGGGGTGTCGGTGTCGTACTTGCCGGACAGCGAGAACACGTCGCCGTCACGGCAGGAGGGGAGCTCCGCCACCACGCGCAGGGTCGCGCAGTCGCCGACGGTCAGTGAGGTGAAGCGCTCCGGTTCCTGTCGCCAGGGCGCGTCACCGAAGTAGCCCTCGGACAGCGCGTGGACGTGCTGGACCCCCTCGGTCTCCGTCAGCTTCCGGGCTGCCGGGGCGAGTTCCATGCCCCTCGACACGTCCACCTGCATCTGGGCCCGTGCCATGTCGTACCGGGTGGCCCTGGTGTAGTCGTCCTCGACGCCGGCGAACAGCATCTGCAGCGCGATCGCCCCGGCCACCGCCACCGCGATGCCGTTGACCATGCGGGCCGCCGTGCCGCTGCTCAACTGGAGTCGGCGGACCGCCAGTTGCCAGGAGACGCTGCCCTTGCCGAGCCGGGCGACGACCGTCTCCACGAGCCACGGCAGCAGTGCGGTGACCCCGACGAGCAGCAGCAGGACACCGCCGACGACCAGGTACTGGTTGAACTCCCCCTGGTCCCGGCCCTGTCCGACCATGGGGTAGAGCATCACGGTTCCGGCCAGTGGCAGCAGCAACCGCCACCACAGCCGGCGCCGGGTCGGCCGTGCCGTGCGCACCACGCCCAGCGGTTCGATGACGACCCCGCGCAGCGCGAGCAGCGTCACCAGCACCGCGGCGGCCGGAACCGCCACCGCGACCAGCAGTGCCAGCAGCGGCGAGGGGTTCAGATAGCTCGGGAACACGCTGACGCCGAACACCTCGAAGGAGGCGGCGACCTCACGTCCGATCAGGAAGAAGACCGTGCCGAGGACCAGCCCGAGCAGTGCCCCGGCGAACGCCTCGCCCGCCGCGATCCGCCGGGTGGCCGCGGCGTCGGAGCCGATCAGCCGCAGCGCCGCCAGCCTGCGGTCGCGCCGCTCGCCGCCGAACCGTACGGCGGTCGCGATGAACACGGCGACCGGCGTCAGCAGCACCACGAAGACGACCAGCATCAGCAGCATCAGCACCGGGTCGAGTTCCTCGGGGGTGAGCTGCTCGGGCGAGCCGAATGCGGTGAGGCGTACCGTGCCCGAACCGAGCCGGTCCGCGAGGCCCGTGCCGCCGGCGTAGTAGGCGAGTTCCTGGGAACCGATGAGTCCCTGCTCGCCGATGGTCCCCACGATCTCGTACGGCAGCCGCTCGCGCAGCAGCCGGGCGTCGTCCGAGGCGAGGAACTCCTTCAGGGCGGGGGAGACGACCATGTCACCGGCGGCCGGGAACTCCTCCAGGCCCGGCGGCAGCGGCGCCTTCGGGCCCTCCGGCTCCAGCACCCGGCCGCGGACCCCCCGGTCCCGGAACTGGGTGTCGACGCGCGTGACGAGCAGGGTGTCGTCGGCGCCGGACTCGGCCATCTGGCTGGTGAAGGGCCAGTCGAGGCGTGCCTCCTCCCGTCGGTCCCGCTCCTCCAGCGCGGCGGGGATGGCGGTGGTGAGCAGCAGCAGCGCCACTCCGAGGCCGACGCCGACACCGGTGAGCAGGGCCCGGACCCATCCCTCACGCCCGCCGGCCAGGGCGAACCGCAGGCCCATGCCCAGGTCCCGGACCACGGCCCGGAGCTTCGACTCGGCGCGGGCCCGTTCCCCGGTCCCGTTCATACGGCGTGCTCCATGCTCCGGGACTTCCCGTCGCGCACGACGACCTCGCGGTCGGAGTACGCGGCGACCCGCGCCTCGTGGGTGACGAGGACGACGGCGGCGTTGGTGGACCGGGCGGCCTCGGTGAGCAGTTCCATCACGCGCTCGCCGTTGAGCGAGTCCAGCGCGCCGGTCGGCTCGTCGGCGAACAGCACCCGCGGGCCGGTGACCAGCGACCTGGCCACGGCGACCCGCTGGCCCTGGCCGCCGGAGACCTCGCCGGGCCGCTTCCTGCGCACGTCGTCCACCTCGAGGCGCTCGAGCCAGGACAGGGCAGCCCGTTCGGCCTCCTTGCGGGGCGTGCCGTTCAGCCGCATCGGCAGGGCGACGTTCTCCACACAGGTCAGCTCCGGCACGAGCTGGCCGAACTGGAAGACGAAGCCGAATTCCGAGCGCCTGAGCCTGCTGCGCTCGGAGTCGTTCATCGCGGTCAGTTCGCGCCCGTCGTACGTGATGGAGCCGGAGTCGGGGGTGACGATCCCGGCGAGGCAGTGCAGCAGGGTCGACTTGCCCGACCCGGAGGGGCCCATCACGGCGACGACCTCGCCGGGGTGGATGGAGAACGCGGCGCCGTCCAGCGCGGTGGTCGGTCCGTACGCCTTGCGCAGGTCCCGGGCGGCGAGCAGGGATCCGGCGGGGATCGTCATCGGGTGACCGCCTCACGGAGCTTGTCGAGGCGCGCCGCGGTGAGCTCCAGCCAGCGCAGATCGGCCTCGAGGTGGAAAAGGGCGTGGTCGCAGATGAGCTGGTCGGCCAGGTCGCCCTGGCGTTTGCGTTCGGTGAGGACGCGCATGCCGCGCAGATGCGCGGAACGCTGGGTGTCGAGGACGTCGGCGGCGTCGCGGCTGGTGAGCAGCGCGAGGACCACCTTGGTGTAGAGCGTCGACTGGAGGTACGGCTCCGGCTTCTCCGGTGTGGCGAGCCAGCGCGCGACGTCGGTGACGCCGGCCTCGGTGATCGCGTACCGCTTGCGCTCGGGGCCGTCGCCGGCCTCGATGCCGTCGACTTCGACGAGCCCGTTCTTCAGCAGGCGGGACATCGTCGAGTAGACCTGGCCGTAGTGCAGCGGCCGGTCGTGACCGAACGTCGCGTCGAAGGCCCGCTTCAGGTCGTAACCGTGGCGGGGGCCGGACTCCAGGAGCCCGAGAAGGGTGTGACCGATGGACATGCGAAGGACTCTACACACGGTGTATACGCTCCATGTATACATCGCGTGTGCAGAGCGCCGGGGAGGGGGCTGAGAGGAGGTGTAAGCCCAGGTGGGGGGCCTGATGTCACGGTTCTGTCACTGGGGTGCCGTGGGTCCGGGCGGGGTCTCGCCGGGCGGCTGGGCGGGCGGACGGCCCCGGCGGGGGAGGGGGCCCGCCTCGCCGGGGAGGCGGCCCGCCTCCGCGAGGGCGCGGCGCAGCAGGAACTCGATCTGCGCGTTGGCCGAGCGCAGCTCGTCGTTGGCCCACCGCGCCAGCGCCTCGTACACCAGCGGGTCCAGCCGCAGCAGCACCTGCTTGCGCTGCTGCTGCGGCCTGCGCCGAGGAGCCTTGCCCCCGGAGGGGTCGGAGGGGGTGGTCACTGGTAGAGGGACCCGGTGTTGAGGACCGGCTGGGCGGCGCGGTCGCCGCAGAGCACCACCATCAGGTTGGACACCATCGCAGCCTTGCGCTCGGGGTCCAGCTCCACGATGTCGTGCTCGGTGAGCCGGGCCAGCGCCGTCTCCACCATGCCCACGGCGCCCTCCACGATCAGCTGCCGGGCCGCCACGACCGCGCCCGCCTGCTGCCGCTGGAGCATCGCCGAGGCGATCTCGGGCGCGTAGGCGAGGTGGGTGAAGCGGGACTCGATGATCTCGACGCCGGCCGCCTCCACCCGGGCGCGCAGCTCGACCGCGAGCTTCTCGGTGATCTCCTCGGCGTTGCCGCGCAGCGAGAGGCCGTCCTCCTCGTGGGCGTCGTAGGGGTACTCGATGGCGATGTGCCGGACGGCGGCCTCGGTCTGGGTGGAGACGAACTCGACGTAGTCGTCCACCTCGAAGGTGGCCTGCGCGGTGTCCTCCACCCGCCACACCACGACCGAGGCGAGCTCTATGGGGTTGCCGTAGGCGTCGTTCACCTTGAGGACGGCGGTCTCGTGGTTGCGTACGCGGGTCGAGATCTTGGTGCGCGAGGTGAAGGGGTTCACCCAGCGCAGGCCGTCCTGCCGGATCGTGCCCCGGTACCGCCCGAAGAGCTGGACCACGCGGGCCTCGCCCGGCGCCACCATGTTCAGTCCGCACATCGCGAGGAACGCGGCCATGGCGATCAGGATGCCGCCGACGATCAGCAGGGCCTTCAGGCCGTCCCCGGTGACCGCCGAGGCGCTGACGGCCAGTCCGATGCCGAGCAGCAGCCCGGCCAGTCCGAGGAACAGGGCCAGCCCGCCGCCGATGCTGTGCGCCGCCTTCTCCCGCACGCGGGGTGCCGGCATCTCCGGCACCACGGCTGTGACCTGCGCGTCATGTGTGGACATGGGTGTTCCCCCGCCTTTCGGGGCGCCCGCCGCACGGTCCTCGTGCCGCTAGCGCCTGACTATCTAAGTGATATCACTTTAACGGGTCACGGCAACCTTGACCACCCCTCGTACGTCGGTTCCAGTGGGACGGGTGCTGATTGTCACGTCCGTAAAAGCCGGATCGGCGGCCGTTTGTCACACCTCCCGGTGTTAGCTTGCGGAGTCGACCTGGATGTCGAACAGGTGTGGCAGCAGTGCACACACGAGTGAAGCGGAGCAGAGCGGACCCATGGGACGAGCGGAAGAACGACGCGCACGACAGCGCGGGGGGCACCGTGTGGCATCCGGGGGCCGTTCGTCGGGCGGGCAGGGCCGGGGCCGGATACGCCGCCTGTTCACCTGGAAGAAGATCCTCGGCACGTTCTTCGGGCTCTGCCTGCTCGGCATGGGCGCCTTCATCGTGCTGTACATGGTGATCGACATCCCCGAGGGGAACGCCGACGCCCAGGAGCAGAGCAACGTCTACAAGTACAGCGACGGCTCGATCATGGCCCGCAACGGCAAGGTCAACCGTGAGGTCGTCGAACTGGCGCAGATCCCCAAGCCGGTCCAGCGGGCCTTCGTCGCCGCCGAGAACAAGACGTTCTACAAGGACGCCGGCGTCGACCTCAGGGGCACCGCGCGCGGACTGCTCAACACCGTTTCCGGCAAGGGCGCGCAGGGCGGTTCGACGATCACCCAGCAGTACGTGAAGAACTACTACCTGACCCAGGACCAGACGGTCTCCCGCAAGCTCAAGGAACTCGTCATCTCGCTGAAGCTGGACCAGGAGAAGTCCAAGGACTACATCCTCGCCGGCTACATGAACACCAGCTACTACGGCCGCGGCGCCTACGGTGTCCAGGCCGCCGCGCAGGCCTACTACGGCGTCGACAGCGAGGAACTCGACGTCGAGCAGGGCGCCTACCTCGCCGCGCTCCTCCAGGCGCCGAGCCAGTACGACTGGGCGGTCGCCTCGGAGACCGGCAAGAGGCTGGTCAAGAACCGCTGGAACTACGTCCTGGACAACATGGTCGAGCAGGGCTGGCTGGACGGCTCCGAGCGCTCCGGCATGGAGTTCCCGGTGCCGGACGACCCCAAGGGCAACCCCGGAATGGCGGGCCAGACCGGCTACCTGGTGAACGCGGCCAACAGCGCCCTGAAGAAGCAGCTGGTCGCCGAGGGCGCCGTCGAGGACGCCAAGCAGGCCGACGCCCTGGTGGACCTCGGCGGCTGGACCGTCACGCTCAACATCGACAAGAAGAAGCAGGCGGCGCTGGAGAAGGCGGTCAAGACCCAGCTGAACGACAAGCTGGACCCGAAGGCACGCAAGGTCGACGCCGACGTCCAGGCCGGTGCCGTGTCCGTGGACGCGAAGACGGGCGCGGTCGTGGCGATGTACGGCGGGGTGGACTACCTCAAGCACTTCACGAACAACGCCACCCGCGCCGACTACCAGCCCGCCTCCACCTTCAAGCCGGTGATCCTGGCCGCCGCGATCGAGGAGCGGGCCGAGACCCAGGGCGGCGAGCCGATCACGGCCAACACCGTCTACGACGGCACCAGCCGGCGTCCCGTCGAGGAGAACGGCAGGCAGGTCGGGTTCGCCCCGGAGAACCAGGGCGACGTCGACTACGACGACATCACCGTCCAGACGGCCATGAACAAGTCCGTCAACTCCGTCTTCGCGCAGATGGGCGTCGACATCGGGATGGAGAAGGTGATGGAGACCGCCGGCAAGCTCGGCATGGACGTCGAGAAGCTGGAGGCGGTGCCCGCCCAGACGCTGGGCTCGATGGGCGCGAGCCCGCTGGAGATGGCCGGCGTCTACGCCACCCTCGACAACCACGGCAAGAGGACCACCCCGACGATCCTGAAGTCGGCGGAGCACCTCGACCGCACCGTCACCGCCCCGGACGCGGTCGGCGAGCAGGTCATCAGCCGCGAGGCCGCCGACACCGTGACCTCGGTCCTGACCGGCGTGGTCGACGACGGCACGGCCCGCGCGGCGGTCCGGGACCATCCGCTGCGCGGCGGCCAGCAGGTCGCCGGCAAGACCGGCACCTCCGACAACAACAAGTCGGCGTGGTTCGCCGGCTACACCCCCGACCTGGTCACCGCGGTCGGCCTGTTCGGCGAGGACGACAAGCCCCCGCACCCGCAGGTCGAGATGTACGGCGCCGGCGGCGAGGAGCGGGTCAACGGCGGTGGCTTCCCGGCGCAGATCTGGTCGGCGTACACCTTCGGCGTGATGGAGAAGACCAGCAGGTTCGACCTGAAGACCAGCCAGGGCGCGGCCGTCAAGCCGCCTCCGTCGCCGTCGTCCTCCAGCCCCTCCCCGTCGGACTCGCCGACCGAGGAGCCGACGACCGAGGCACCCACCACCGAGCCCCCGACCGAGGAGCCGACGACCGAGGCGCCCACCACCGAGCCCCCGACCCAGGAGCCGACGACCACACCGCCGGCCTCTCCGCCCTTCACCCCGCCGACGACCGAGGTGCCGGAGGACCCGGACAGGCCCACGGACGGCGCGGAGGAGTAGACGGGGCGACGACGAAGAAGAGGGGGCGCCCGGTGTTCGTCACCGGGCGCCCCCTCTTCGTGCCTCGTCGTTCCCCACGGCCCTCGTTCAGCCGCCGTGGTTCAGTTCGAACCACACCACCTTGCCGGTGCTCAGCCGGGTCGCGCCCCAGCGCCGGGCCAGCCGGTTGACCAGGTACAGGCCGCGCCCGCCCTCGTCCGTGGCGCGCGCCTGCCGGAGCCGGGGCAGCTGCGGCACGTCGTCACCGACCTCGCAGCGCAGCACGTCTGTGCGCAGCAGCCGCAGCGTGACCGGCCGCGTGGCGTACCGCACCGCGTTGGTCACCACCTCGCTGACCAGCAGCTCCACCGAATCGGTCAGCTCCTCCAGACCCCACCGGGACAGCGCCTTGCGGGCCAGGCGGCGGGCCCGGCCGGGAGCGGCGTCCTCCGGCTCCAGGAACCAGTACGCCACGTCGTTCGGCGCGATCCCGTCGAAGCGGGCGGCGAGCAGCGCGATGTCGTCGTCCCGGTCGCCCGGACCGAGCATGTCGAGCACCTCGTCGCACAGCGCCTCCAGCGGCGGCGGATGATCCGGGCCGGTCAGCTGCGCGGTCGCGGCGAGCTTGTCGCGCAGCTGGTCGATGCCGGTCCACACGTCCCGCAGCCGGGACTCGACCAGCCCGTCGGTGTAGAGCAGCAGCGTCGCCCCGGCGGGCGCCTCCAGCTCCACGGCCTCGAAGTCCACACCGCCGACCCCGATCGGGGCGCCGGCGGGCACCCGCAGCACCTCGGCCCGGCCGCCGATGGGCAGCAGGATGGGCGGCGGATGACCGGCGTTGGCGATGGTGATGCGGTGCGCGACCGGGTCGTACACCGCGTACAGGCAGGTCGCCATGCGGTCCGCGCCGAGCCGCTGCGCCTGCTCGTCCAGGTGGTGCAGCACCTCCTGCGGGGGCAGGTCGAGCCCGGCCAGGGTCTGGGCGGTGGTGCGCAGTTGACCCATGATCGCGGCGGAGGTCATGGAGTGCCCCATGACGTCGCCGACCACCAGCGCGACCCTGCTGCCGGGCAGCGGGATGGCGTCGTACCAGTCGCCGCCCACCCGCGCGGTCTCCGCGGCCGGCAGGTAGCGGGAGGCCAGCCGCACGCCGGTGCAGCGCGGCAGGTTCTCCGGGAGCATGGTGCGCTGCAGCTCGTCGGCGATGTACGCCTCCCGCCCGTACAGCACCGCCTTGTCGATGCCGAGGGCGCTGTGCGTGGCGAGCTGGGCGGCGACCAGCAGGTCCTCGGCCTCGAAGGCGGTGCGCTCGGGGCCGCGCAGGAACAGGGCCGCGCCGATGACCCGGCGCCGGCCGCGCAGCGGCGCGAGGATCGCCCGCTGCCCGTCGGGCACGGCCGAACCGCCCTCCTCGCCGAGGAGTTCGGGCAGCGCGGCCCGGGCGGCGGGCGCGTCCGTGAACACCGGCCGTACGCCGCGCAGCACTTCGGCGAGCGCGCTGCCGGGCCGTACCGTGCACCGCTCGGCGCCGACCGACTCCAGCGCGGACGGCTCGGGCGGGAGGACCGGCACGAACCCGTTCTCGGTGTCGCGGGCGGCCGGGATCCGGTCGCTGCGACGCAGCCGCAGCACCAGCGGACCGGTGGGCCGCTCGTCGCCGACCGGCAGCGGCTCGCGCAGATAGACCAGGATCGTGTCGGCGAAGGTGGGCACGGTGGCCCGGCACAGCCCCATGACGATCTCTTCGAGATCGATGCCGCGGGCGATCCGCCGGGTCGCGGCGCCGACGAACCTCAGCCGGTCCCCGTCCCGTCGCATCGGCGTGGGCCGCCCGGGGGACGTCACCTGCCCGGTGCGGCGTTCCAGGCCGTCGGGGAGCCGCGCGGGGAGGTCCTGCGGCGGGGTGCTCCGGGCCGGCCCGTCCGGCGCCGGGCCGGCCGGCGCGTCGGGGGCTCCGGGTGTTCCGGAGGCTCCGGGTTCTCCGGCCGGCTGGTGCGGGATGCCCTCGGGCGCGGGCCGGGGCCGGTGCGCGTCCGGTCCGGCGTCCTGCCCGGTGCCCGGCTGGGAGTGCTCGGCAGCGGGTCCGTCCGCCGCCGAGGACGATGCCGGGGGCGGCGTCGACGACGATGTCATGCCCGGCCCGTGAGTCGGTGTCGAGGCAGGCAGGAGCGCCCCGCGGGCATCCGCGGGGGTGACGCCCGGTTCCGGGCGCTCGTAGGAGGTCGGCTGCTCCGTCACGCGTGTCGAGTCCATCCGTCCGGGGCCATGTCGCTGTCCTCGCAGTACTCGGGATACCCGTGGTGCTTGCAGTACTCGTGTTCCCGCCGGAACTCCGATACCCGGATCGTGTGTCCCCGGAACGGAACTCCCTCGTGGGCGGAGGCCGTTCCCGTGCCGCCCGCCGGCCGTCCCCGGCCCGCGCCGGTGGTGCCGTACCCCTCGCTCACGTCCTGCCGCCCCTCGGTGACGTCCGGTCAAGCCCAGCGCGTGTTACGGAAGTTGCTGCCGCTCCGTGCCTTGCGGAGGACGATCCTACGTTTCTTGCCCCGGGGTGCATCAAGAGTCTCATGACGACAGATGCGCGGGAGCGCGGTCCCAGTCCGGTGGCAGTGACGGTACCGTCCAGGCCGGATCCGGGCGCCAGTTCTGCCAGCCGTCCGAGAACGGCGCGCCCCACCGGGCGATCACGTCCACCGCGTCCCGGCCGGCCCGGCGCACCCTTTCGGCCAGGGCGGCGTCCACGAGCCCGTCCCGCTGCGCCTGGGCGAACTCGTCCTCGTCGCGCCAGTGCCAACTGCGGTCGGGGTGCACGGAGATGTCCAGGAAGTGGTCCTCGGAGTCCACCCCGCCCGCCCAGCGGGCCAGCGGCTCCTCCAGGTTCACGTACCAGTTCTTGAACTGCCAGCCCGCGTCCCAGAACAGCCACACCGACCAGGGGTCGCCGGGCCGGGCCAGCTTCAGCACACCGGTCCCGGACCAGCGGTCGCGCCGCACCGCACGGGGCTTGGTGTACCGGGTCGGGAGGGGTTCCCGGTGCACGGGCGTACCGTCGGCGAGCACCGGCTTCACACACTCGGTGCCGGGCGCCATCCACACGGCGAGCAGTCCGGGATCGTCGCGCACGACCGTGACGGGGCGCGCGATGTGGATGTGCGCGCCGCCGTTCTCCCGGTAACGCCACAGCACCTGCGTCCCGGGCGCCCAGTGGCCCCCGCGTCCTGCCGCTCCGCCCTCTGTCATCAGGTCTCTCCGTGGATACCCCCGCCGTGCAGCGGGAGTGGGGTGAATGGGGTGGTGTGGTCGCCTTCGCCCGGTTGGCGAAAGCCGAGTCGGTCGGGTCCACCGCCGGGCCGGCGGGGTGTCGGGTCCGTGGAGCCGGCGTGAGGCCGATGGCCGGTGCACCAGCCCCTGCCGTTCGTTCGAGCCCCTGCCGTTCGTTCGGGTCGGCTGCGGTCGATGAAGCAGAAAGCCCGACCCGTGAGGGCCGGATCTCCCTGCTTCAGCTGAGAGAGATGTCAAGGGCAGATATTAGGTGCCCACGGCACCCGGTGCTGCGGCCCCGTCACGGTTCACCCGTGCGGCAGAGCAGGGACGTGACGGGGGCACGCGTCCAAGGCGCACGGTTCAGGGGCGCGTCATCCGCAGGACGTCCAGGGCCTCGTCGAGCTGCTCCAGGGTGAGGTCGCCCCGCTCGACGTAGCCGCTCTCCAGGACCACCTGGCGGATGGTCCGCCGTTCCGCCAGCACCTTCTTGGCGACCTTCGCGGCCTCCTCGTAGCCGATGTACCTGTTGAGCGGGGTGACCACGGAGGGGGAGGACTCGGCGTACTCGCGGGCCCGCTCGCGGTCGGCGACGATCCCGTCGACGGTACGGTCGGCGAGCAGCCGGGAGGCGTTGGCGAGCAGCCGGATCGACTCCAGGACGTTCTTCGCGATGACCGGCAGCATCACGTTGAGTTCGAAGTTGCCGGAGGCGCCCGCAGTGGCGACCGCCGCGTCGTTGCCCATGACCTGTGCGCAGACCATGAGGACGGCCTCCGGGACGACCGGGTTGACCTTGCCGGGCATGATCGAGGAGCCGGGCTGCAGATCGGGCAGGGCGATCTCGGCGAGGCCGGTGCGGGGGCCGGAGGCCATCCAGCGCAGATCGTTGGTGATCTTCGTCAGGCCGACGGCGATCGTGCGCAGCTGACCGCTGGTCTCCACGATCCCGTCCCGGGCGCCCTGCGCCTCGAAGTGGTCGCGGGCCTCGGTCAGCGGCAGCCCGGTGACCCGGGCGACCTCCTCGATGACGGCGGCCGAGAACCCGGGCGGGGTGTTGATGCCGGTGCCGACGGCGGTTCCGCCCAGAGGCAGTTCGGCCAGCCGGGGCAGGGAGGCGTGCAGCCGCTCCACCCCGTACCGCACCTGGGCGGCGTACCCGCCGAAC
Source organism: Streptomyces sp. NPDC004051 (assembly GCF_053604275.1). NCBI lineage: Bacteria > Bacillati > Actinomycetota > Actinomycetes > Kitasatosporales > Streptomycetaceae > Streptomyces > Streptomyces sp. NPDC004051. The sequence continues at coordinate 107,201 of NZ_JBSGHG010000023.1, forward strand.
TCCTGTCCCAGCGTGACGGGCGTGGCGTCCATGAGGTGCGTCCGCCCGGACTTCACCACGTCGGCGAACTCCTCGGCCTTGCGCTCCAGGGAGGCCGCGAGGTGCTCCAGGGCCGGAACGAGGTCCCGGACGACGGCGGCGGTGGCGGCGATGTGGATCGAGGACGGGAAGACGTCGTTGGACGACTGGGAGGCGTTGACGTGGTCGTTGGGGTGCACGGCCCGCCCGAGCCGCTCGGTCGCCAGGGTGGCGATGACCTCGTTGGTGTTCATGTTGGACGAGGTGCCCGAGCCGGTCTGGAACACGTCGACCGGGAAGTGCTCGTCCCAGGTGCCCTCGGCGACCTCCCCGGCCGCCGCGCCGATCGCCTCGGCGATGTCCTGGTCCAGCACCCCGAGGTCCGCGTTCACCTTCGCGGCGGCGCCCTTGATCCGGGCGAGGGCCTCGATGTGGGCGCGTTCGAGGCGCTGCCCGGAGACGGGGAAGTTCTCCACGGCCCGCTGCGTCTGCGCCCGCCACTTGGCCTCGGCGGGCACCCTCACCTCCCCCATGGAGTCGTGCTCGACGCGGTAGTGCCGGTTGTCGTCCGTGGTCGTCATCGTCGTACCTCCGAAGATCACAGCAGTGGCGCGGGCCGGGGTGTTCCCGCGGTCCCCCTGCCAGCATCGCGCGCGGGTACCCGGAACGGACTCCGCCCCGCCGCGCGGGGCGGCGGGGCGGAGTGCCCGGCGGAGGGCCGGCGTCAGGAGACGGCCTGCTGCCAGAGGGTGTGGGCGATGCCGTCGGCCGCGTGGTTCAGGCCGGTGGTGTTGATGTTGCTGAGGGTGTCGCAGGCCCGGTGGTAGCAGGGGTCGTAGGCGGAACCGGCCGTGCCGCCCCACTTGGCGGCCTGCGCGGACGTCTTGCGGGCGCTGGCGCCCATCGCGTAGCCGGAGGTGGGGATGCCGGCCTGCTGGAAGGGGTAGTCGTCGCTGCGCCCCGCGCCCTCGGTGTTCTCCTCGGGCAGCAGGCCCAGCGAGTCCCAGTACGCCTTCATCGGCGCGGCGGCCGACGTGGTGATGCGGTTGATGAAGTAGCCGCCGTTGGTCGAGGCGACCATGTCGAAGTTGTAGTACGCCCGGATCTGGGAGCGCTGGGTGGAGGAGAGCGAACGGACGTAGAACCTCGAGCCGTTGAGGCCCTGCTCCTCGTCGGTCCACCAGGCGAAGCGCACCCGGTTGCGCATGGCCGGGTTCTGCTGGGCCAGGGTCAGGGCGTTCTCCAGGAGCGCCGCCGAGCCGGAACCGTTGTCGTTCATGCCGGGACCCGCCGAGACGCCGTCGAGGTGGGCGCCGAACATGTAGACGTTGTTCGCGTCGCCCCGCGGCCACTCGGCGATCAGGTTGGGGCCCGCTCCGCTGGTGCAGCCGGAGGTGCAGGGCTGCTCGGTGACGGTGTAACCGGCCGCCTGCAGCTTGCCCTTCACGTAGGCGACGGAGTCGCGGTACCCCTGCGTGGTGGAGCGGCGGTTGCCGCCGTTGCGGCCGGCGATGGCGCTGAGCTCGCTCAGGTGCGCCCGCACCTTCGTCACGTCGACGTCGGGTGCGGCGAGCGCGTGCACGGCGGGGGCGGAGGGGTCGGCGCCCGCGGGGGCGGCGGCCGCGGCGGGGAGTGTTCCGCAGCCGAGCACGACGGCGAGGGAGAAGCTCGCCACGGCGAATCGTCGTCTCACACTGTCTCCTTCGGGAAGTGGCCGTGGGGTGTGGGCCACAGGGAGTCCGACATAGCGTGTGCATGTCAGATTGGCGAGAAGACTCACAGCGAAGGTTGAGGGAGTCAACGGAAACGGGGCCCGTGCGGGCAGGTTGTCCAAAAAAGGAACATGGTGTCCGCTGTCCGGACATGGAGAAGGGGCGGCGGGAGGACCGGAGCCCTCGACCGCCGCCCCTCGGGGAAGGTGCTACGCCAGACCCGGTCCCCGTACCGGGATCGTCGTGAACGTCGGGGCGGGCGCCGGGTCCTGGAAGAAGTCGTTCGGTCCCTTCGAGGATCGGGGGCAAATGCGGCATGGGCGGTGCAGCAGCGATAGCGGCCCGGATCGTGGTTTGACTCCAAAGGCCACGGTCCGGGCCGCTTCGCGTATCCACTACTACACACCGCGCGCCCCGTTCACCATTCGGAGAGACGAGACATGAACGACACACTCACTTTGCGCTGCCACGTCTGCGAGCAGGAATTCACCGTGATCTATGGTCCGGGAAGGCCCCGCCAATACTGCGGCCCATCCTGCCGCGCGCTTGCGCGCCGGATAGCGCGCAGAGTCCGCTACGTCGAGCAGGCAGAGCTTAGTACTCCAGCCGTAGTTCGTGATCTTCATGCCTGCGCGGCTTGTCGTCGGTAGTGGCTGGCCTGAGATCGGGCCTGGTGGCGGCGTCGCCAGT
>NZ_JBSGHG010000024.1:0-106462 GCF_053604275.1 Streptomyces sp. NPDC004051
GCATGTCGAGCCGGGTGGCGGCGGCGAGGAGTTCGTCGTAGACCTTCGCGTATTCCTGCGCGCGTACGGCGTGGAGGTCATCCACGTCGGGTGCCGCGGACACCCCCACCTCTGCTCCCTGCTTCCCCGCGCCCTGCTCCTACTGCCCGGGGCCCGCCGTCCCCCGCACCGGCCCCACCCGGTCCAGCAGTCCCGTCCGGGCCGCCAGTGCCGCCGCCTCCAGCCTGGAGCCCACTCCCAGTTTCATCAGCACGCGCTGCACATGCGTCCGTGCCGTGGACGGCGCTATGCCCATGCCCGCCGCGATCAGCCGGGTGTCCTCACCGTCGGCCACCCGGACCAGGACCTCCACCTCACGCGGGGTCAGCATCCGCAGCAGCCGCTGCCCCTCGTCGTCCGGTTGTGCCGCCGGATTCAGCAGCTCGCCGAACGCCCCCTGCAGCAACTGCGGCGCCACCGCGGCCTCCCCCGCCCGCGCCTTCATGATCGCCCGTTCCACGCCCTCGATGCGTTCGTCCTGCCGCACATAGCCGGAGGCCCCCGCCGCGAACGCCGCCGCGATGCCGCGGGGGCTGGGCACCGGGCCCAGCACCAGCACCGCCACCTGCGGCCGCTCCCGCTTGATCTTCACCACCGGATCGAAGATGCCGGCCTCCGCCGGTGCCGCGGTCCCCAGCAGGCACACCTCCGGCGCCCTGCTGATCACCAGGTCCGCCGCCCCCGCCACCGGTGCCGCCGCGGCCAGCACCCGGTGCCCCCGCAGCTTCAACGCCGAGGCCAGCGCCTCGGCGAGCAGCCGGTGGTCGTCGACCACCATCAACCGCACACCCATGTATCAACCCCCCATACCGCGAGCGCATCCCCGTGCGCCGCCTCCCCGTCCGGTCCCGGAAGCTACACGCTTGTTCGACGTCGCGCTCCCCCTACCGGTGAGAATCGTCCCGGATCACCGAAATTCTCGCATTCGGTGGCGATGGGCACCCGATGAGCGGTACGCGTGCGGCCCCGCCCCTGAGCAGGGACGGGGCCGCACGAGCGGGCCGACGGAACGATCAGCCGGTTCCGAAAGCGATCGCCAGGTATTCCTTCCTGTCCAAGCTGGAATCGCTGGCGTACACCTTCGACATGTACAGGCGTCCCTGCGCGAACAGCACCTCGGAGCTCCTGGGCGACATCCCCGTCTCCGCGTCCCGCACCGCTTCCGTCGCCGGGTTCTCCAGCAGCTTGGTCTGCTCGAAGGTGCCGCCGTCGATGCTCACGACCTGCCCGCCCTTGTCGTAGGGCGGCCGCTTGTACGCCAGGATGTTGCCGCCGTCCATGCGCAGCGGGGTGATCGTGTAGCCGTCGCCGGCGTCGGCGCGCTGACCGGTCTGCTCGCCGGTGGCCAGGTCGAAGGCGACGACCTCGTTGGTCCTGCTGAACTCGGCCGTGCCGTCGTGCTCCTCGGTCGGGATGTACAGCCGGTCGTTGCCGACCGCCAGCCCGTTGCAGTACTCGATCCTGGTGATGCCGTCGCAGCGGGCCGCGAACTCCTCACCGGGCGCGGAGATGCGGGTACGCAGCTTGCCGGTCTTGTTGTCGATGGAGAAGAAGTCCGAGATGCCGCTGCCGTCACCGGCGGAGTCGCCGACGTCGGCGGCCACGACCAGCGGGTCGGTGGACACGACCGCGGCGTACTCGATGCCCTCGGTCATCTTGTACTCGGAGATCACCTTGCCGGACTTCGGGTCGATGGTCTGGATGTGCAGCTGCCGCTGATCGTACGAACCGCACTTGCGCACCGCGACCAGCTTCGGTCCGCCGCCGTACCCGGCGTCGTAGCAGGAGTCGGACGTCTTGGGCGACCACAGGGGCTTGCCGGAGGTGAGGTCCCAGGCGGCGCCGCCGCTGGTGCTGGCCGCCGCGACGGTGTTCCCGCTGACGGTGACGTTGTTGAAGCTGATCTCCTGGGTGCCGGACTTGGCCGTCTCGGACCACAGCTTCTCGCCCGTGGCCAGGTCGAAGACCGCGACCTGGGTGCATCGCTGCGGCTCGTTCTTGGTGGGCATCCTCGGCTTGTGGACGATCGCCGTCTTGCCGTCCTCGGTGGCGTGGGCGCTGGCCTCGCAGACCGGTCCGGGCAGGTCGAGCGTCCACACCTTGCTGCCCTTGACGGCGTCGTAGCCGACGACCTCGGCGATGCCGCTCTTGGCGTACACCGTGTCGGTCAGCCAGGAACCGGAGACGGAGATGCTCGTGCTGTCCTTCGGGGCCTTCGGCGCCGGGACCTGGAAGAGGACCTTGGCGGAGGGGTCGGCCGGGGCCTTCTCCTTGCCGCCGGCGGCGGAGCCGCCGTTCTCGGCATCCTTCTCGCCGCCGTCGCCGCCGTCGGCGCCGCCCGAGTCCGCGGTGGTCTCCTTGTCGCCGCCGGACGAGGACGAGGACGAGTACCAGACACCGGCGCCGACGATCAGGGCGATGGCCACGACCGCCGAGACGATGATGGCCAGCTGCGCGTTGATCTTCCGCCCGCCGCCGGGGGGCGGCTGCATCGGCACGGTCGGGTACGGGTAGCCGTGACCGGGCTGGCCGTAGGGCTGCTGCGGGTGTCCGTACGCACCCTGCTGGCCGTACGGCTGCGGCGGTTGGCCGTACGGACTCGGCTGGCCCGGGTAGCCGTAACCGGCCGGGGGCTGCTGCGGGTAGCCGTACCCGGGGGGCGGCGTCGGGCCCGTCGGCGCGGGCGGGGTCTGCGGGTAGCCGTATCCCGGTTCCGGGGTCTTGCTGAGGTTCGGCCCGGCCGGGGCGGACGGCGGCTGCTGCGCCGGCGGCTGCGACGGCTCGGCCGGCGGACCGAAGCCCGGCGGCGGAGCCGGCGTGGCCGACTGCTCGGGCTGCGAGGACTCGGGCTGCTGCTTGGGCTGTGACGGCTCGGGCTGCTGCGGGGGCTGGTTGGGCGGCTGGGGCGGCTGCGTCATGACGTGTGGACCTCGGAAGGATCGAAGAACCCGAAGAACCTGAGGAACCCGAAGGAATCGGAGGACTCTGAGGGCTCGGAGGACTCGGAGGACTCGAAGAAGGGGACGGACGGAGGGGAAGGGGCCGGACGGAGCGAGGGCGCCGACCGTACCCGGCCGGCGCGCCCCACCACTGCTGCGCGCCTCACTTGCCGTAGGCGAGCATCAACTTCTCCTTCGCCTCGTCGTTGCCGGACAGCCGGGTCGTCGAGATGTAGAAACGGCCGTCGACCCAGTCGATCGCCTTGCTGAAGAAACCGTTCTCGATCCTCGCGACGCCCTGCGGGTTCTGCAGCAGCGTGACCGGCTCGTGGCTGCTGCCGGTCGTCGGGACGGACACGACCCGGCCGCCCGCGTCGTACGACGGCTCCACGTAGGCGATGAGCTTGCCGCCCTCTACCTTCATCGGCACCATCGAGTCCGACGTCGGGGACTTCACCCGCCACTTCTCCTTGCCGGTGGCGAGGCTGATCGCGACGACCTCGTTGGCCCCGGTGATCGCCTTGGTGGGCAGGTAGAGGGTGTCCGCGTCGGCGGCGACGGCCTCGCAGCCCTGGAGGTCACGGGCGAAAATGGCCCAGCCGCACTCGGCGGCGAAGTCCTCGTCGACGGCGACCTGGGAGCGGATCGAGCCGTCGGCGCCGAGCGTGGAGATGTTCCACGCCTTCTTGTCCTTGTTGGTGCTGTAGATGACCACCGGGTCGATGGAGTAGGTGCGCTCGACGCGCCAGCCCTTCTCGAACTTCCGGGTCCACTTCACCTTGCCGGTCTTCGGGTCGAGCTCCTGGACCTGCTCGTGCTCGTTGTTCCCGCCGGCGCCGCAGGAAGCGACCTGGATCAGCCGCTTGCCGCCCGCGAAACCCGCGGGGAAGCATGCCTCGCCGTATTTCTTCTTGTCGTACATCTTCTTGCCGGAGGTGACGTCGAAGGCCGTACCGGACTGCGAGCGGCTCACCATCAGCGTGTCGCCGCTGAGGGTCATCTTGATGGAGACCACGGAGTCGAACAGCGCGCCGTCCTCGACCTTCTGCGTCCAGCCCTTCTCGCCGGTGTCGAGGTCGACGAGCTGGATCCGGTTGCACTTGGCCCGGTCGCTGCTGCCGCTCATGTACGCGACGACGATCTTGTCGTCGGACGTCTTGTCCTGGGTGGCCGCGCAGATCTTCTCGGGGAAGGCGATGGGCTCCCAGGTCGGCTTGCCGTCGGCGACGTTGTAGGCGGAGAGCTCCTTGTAGGCCGCCTTCACCGCCGCCTTGTCGGTGATCCACATGCCGGGGGCCTCGGCTCCGGAACCGGGCGCGTCGGGCGCCTCCTTGTACCAGAGCACCTTGGCCTCGCCGGACTGGCGGCCCGCGTTGAGGTCCTCCGGCTCCGAGCCGCCGTCTCCGCTGCCGTCGCCCGGGTCGACCGGGGCGCCGGAGGGGTCGGAGGAGTCGGGCTCGGGGGCGTCGCTCTGCTGGGCGACGGGCTTCTTGTCCTGCTTCCCGTCGTCGCCGGAGACCGCCCACACGGTGCCGCCGACCACCAGCAGCGCCGTCACCACCGCGGCGCCGATGATCATGGCGGGCTTGCCCTTGAAGGGGTTGCGGGAGCCGGGCCCCGGCTGCGGGGCGCCGGGCGCGCCCGGGTACTGCGGCTGCGGATAGCCGTACTCCGGCTGCCCGTACGGGCCGGGCTGCTGCGGCTGGCCGTAGGGCCCGGAGGCGTACGGTCCGGAGGCGTACGGTCCCGGCTGCTGGCCGTACGGGCCCGGCTGCTGCGGGTAGCCGTACCCCGGCTGCGGCGGCACACCGGACGGCGGGCCCTGCGGGGACGGCGGGGTCTGGGGCGGGCCCTGCGGGGGTGGCGGGGTCGGAGCCCCGAAACCGCCACCCGGGGCGGACGGATCCTGCGGCGCTCCGAAGCCGCCCTGCGGCGGCTGATTGGGCGGCTGAGCCATCAGCGCGTTCCCCCCTTGCTCACTGATTTTTGGCCACGCCCTGAGGTGCGTGATGTTCCCCAGAGTCGTATAAAGCCGGTTCTTACTCTTCTCAGACTGGGCCTTTCTATCACCCGGTACCGACAGGCCACCGGGCCCCGTCCAGCCCTGTTCCCAAGGGAGGACCGGCCCGTGATGCCCTCGTTACGCGCCCCCGCGCACCTCCACGCGCCTCCACGCACCCTTCACACGACGCGCGCCCCGCGCACGGACCCGTGCGCGGGGCGGTACGGACCCGGGTACGGGGGTCAGGCGTCCTCGGCGAGTTCCAGCCACCGCGTTTCCAGCGCCTCGCGCTGAGCGGCCGTCTCGCGCAGCTCCGCGTCGAGTTCGGCCACCTTCGCGAAGTCGGTGGCGTGCTCGGCGATGGCGGCGTGCAGCGTGGACTCCTTCTCGGAGAGCTTGTCCAGCTGCCGCTCGATCTTCTGCAGCTCCTTCTTGGCGGCGCGCACCTCGGCGGCGCTCTTCTCGGGGGCTTCCTCGACCGGTTTCGCCGCGGGGGAGGCGGCCGCGGCGGCCTCTTCCATTCGCTTGCGCCGCTCCAGGTACTCGTCGATGCCGCGCGGCATCATCCGCAGGGTGCCGTCGCCGAGCAGGGCGAAGACCCGGTCGGTGGTGCGCTCGACGAAGAACCGGTCGTGGGAGATGACGATCATCGAGCCGGGCCAGCCGTCGAGGACGTCCTCGAGCTGGGTGAGGGTCTCGATGTCGAGGTCGTTGGTGGGCTCGTCGAGGAAGAGGACGTTGGGTTCGTCCATGAGCAGCCGCAGCAGCTGGAGCCGCCGTCGCTCACCGCCGGACAGGTCGCCGACCGGTGTCCACTGCTTGTCCTTGTTGAAGCCGAACGTCTCGCACAGCTGCCCGGCGGTCATCTCCCGCCCCTTGCCGAGGTCGACGCGCTCCCGCACCGCCTGGACGGCCTGGAGCACCCGCCAGGTGGGGTCGAGTTCGGCGACCTCCTGGGAGAGGTAGGCGAGCCTGACCGTCTTGCCGACACCGATCCGGCCCGCCGCGGGCTGCACCTCGCCCTCGCTCCGGGCCGCCTCGGTCAGCGCCCGCAGCAGGGACGTCTTGCCCGCGCCGTTGACCCCGACCAGACCGATCCGGTCGCCGGGGCCGAGCTGCCAGGTGATGTGCTTGAGCAGCACCTTGGGTCCCGCCTGGATGGTGACGTCCTCCAGGTCGAACACCGTCCTGCCGAGCCGTGACGAGGCGAACTTCATCAGCTCGCTGCTGTCGCGCGGCGGCGGCACGTCCTTGATCAGCTCGTTGGCGGCCTCGACGCGGAAGCGCGGCTTGGAGGTCCGCGCGGGCGCCCCGCGGCGCAGCCAGGCCAGCTCCTTGCGGACCAGGTTCTGCCGCTTGGCCTCCTCGGTGGCGGCGATGCGCTCGCGTTCGGCGCGGGCGAAGACGTAGTCGGAGTAGCCGCCCTCGTACTCGTACACGGCACCGCGCTGCACGTCCCACATGCGGGTGCAGACCTGGTCGAGGAACCAGCGGTCGTGGGTGACGCAGACGAGCGCCGAGCGCCGCTCGCGCAGGTGCCGGGCGAGCCAGGCGATGCCCTCGACGTCGAGGTGGTTGGTGGGCTCGTCGAGGACGATCAGGTCCTGTTCCTCGATGAGCAGTTTGGCGAGCGCGATCCGGCGCCGTTCGCCACCGGACAGCGGTCCGATGACGGTGTCCAGGCCCTTGGGGAACCCGGGCAGGTCCAGCCCGCCGAACAACCCGGTCAGCACGTCGCGGACCTTGGCGTTGCCCGCCCACTCGTGGTCGGCCATGTCGCCGATGACCTCGTGCCGGACGGTGGCGGCGGGGTCGAGGGAGTCGTGCTGGGTGAGCACGCCGAGGCGGAGCCCGCCGGAGTGCGTCACCCGCCCGGTGTCCGCCTCCTCCAGCTTGGCCAGCATCCGGATGAGGGTGGTCTTGCCGTCGCCGTTGCGCCCGACGACACCGATGCGGTCCCCCTCCGAGACCCCGAGGGAGATGCCGTCGAGGAGGGCACGGGTGCCGTACACCTTGCTGACGTTCTCGACATTGACCAGATTGACGGCCATTTCTCTCCTGCCTGGGGGTTCGATCAGCTTTCCAGCGTAGGGCGTCCCCGGGGGCGGCCGGGGCGCGAGGGGGCGGTCACCCTTTGTGATGACGTGATCGGAAACAGGCGGCTACCTTGGAGGGCAGGCAGTAGGACCCCGTCCATCCCTGACCTTGCGTGGGTATCCCCCGCTTCGGCCAGGGAGGAAAACACATCCTTGACGCGGAGACGCGAAGCACGGAGTTCGCTGTGTCTTCGTCCTGACGGTCAGACGGGCCGCTTCTGCCCTTCGATGTACTGGCGAATCACGGTCAACGGTGCTTCGCCGCAGGATCCCACGAAGTAGGAGCAGAACCAGAACACCGACCCCGTGCCGGTGAGGTTGATCCGCCCCGTGTACTCAGCCCGCAGATACCTGGGACTGACGTCCTTGAGGCTGTTGACCAGCTTCGACAAGGCGAACTTCGGCGGGTAACGCACCAACAGGTGAACGTGGTCGGCTTCGCCGTTGAAATCCCTCAGCTTCGCTTCGAACGTGCTGCAGACCTCACGCATGACCTCTTCGCATCGCTTCAGCATGGCGTCATCGAACACACCGCGCCGGTGCTTGGTGACGAGCACCAAATGCGCATGAAGATCGTAGGTAACGTGACAACCAGTGTGAATATCAGAGTTTTATTCCCAGTGTGGCGATATAGGCCAAACGTATTAAGCTTCCGGAACTGACCAGGAAAGAGGGGTGGGCCGGATGATTCGCGCATACAAATTCCTCATGCGGCCTACCGTGGGCCAGCAGGGCGCGCTCGCTGAGATGCTTCGCGACCACCGCTCGCTCTACAACGGCGCGTTGCAGGAACGCCGCGACGCCTACCGGCACAGCTCGAAGACGACGGTCCGGTACGGGCAGCAGTCCGCCCAGCTCAAGGACATCCGCGCCTTCGACCCTGCGCGTCAGGGCCGTTGGTCGTTCTCCTCTCAACAGGCGACGCTGCGGCGGCTGGACAAGGCGTTCGCGGCATTCTTCCGGCGGGTCAGGGAAAGGGAGAAGCCGGGCTATCCGCGTTTCCGTTCGGACAAGCGGTTCGACACCGTGGACTTCCCGAAGAACGGCGACGGCTGCCGCTGGGACTCTACCCCGCACGATCCCGCCACCCGCGTCCGCCTCCAGGGCGTCGGCCACGTCAAGGTGCATCAGCACCGGCCGGTCGTCGGCAAGGTCAAGACGGTCTCGGTCAAGCGGGAAGGGCGGCGCTGGTACGTCATCCTGACCGCCGAGCAGACCGCGCCCGAGCCGCTTGCCCCGACTGGCAGCGCGATCGGCATCGACATGGGCACAGCGAATTTCCTCGCCGACTCCAACGGCGCGTTCGTGCCCAACCCCCGTCACGCGGCGAAGGCCGCCGCCAGGCTGGGAGAGGCCCAGCGGACACTCGCCCGGTGCAAGCGCGGCAGCAAGCGCCGGCGCAAGGCCGTAGAAACGGTGGCACAGCTGCACCGCAAGGTACGCCGTCAACGCCTGGACCACGCGCACAAGGCCGCGCTCGACCTCGTACGCGAACACGATTTCATCGCGCACGAAGACCTCAAGATCCGCAACATGAGCAAGTCCCCGGCCCCGAAGCCGGATCCCGCCACGCCGGGCGGCTTCCTGCCCAACGGGGCCGCCGCCAAGGCCGGGCTGAACCGCTCGATCGCTGATGCCGGATGGGGGGTGTTCCTGACGATCCTCACCGCCAAGGCAGAATGCGCCGGACGGGAAGTGATGGCCGTGGACCCCCGCAACACCTCTCGGCAGTGTCCCATATGCGGGCACACCGCCAAGGAGAACCGGCCCACCCAGGACACGTTCCACTGCGTCTCGTGCGGCCACCACGCGCACGCGGACACGGTAGGTGCCCTGAACGTTCTACGGGCCGGGCTGGTCCGTCGCGAAGCCCAGTCGGCATAGCGAGAAGCCCCCACCTTCACGCGGGGGAAGAGTCACGGGAGGAACCATGACCGCCGAGTCCGTAGAGCACCACCGTCACTGGCCGGTGCCGCCTGTGGACGGTTACACCGTGGACGACCTGTTCACACTGCCCGATCTCCCGCCGCACACTGAGCTGATCGACGGGAGCCTGGTTTTCGTAGGTCCGCAGCGCAATTTCCACGCAGACGTGATCGACCTGCTGGTCAGCGGCCTGCGGCGAAGCGTGCCGAAGAAGTACAGGGTGAAACGGGAGATGACCGTCGTCCTGGATCGGCGCAACGGACCAGAGCCCGATGTGAGTGTGGTCTTCGCCGATGCGGTCCGTGGCCCGGACCAGACGAGCTACCAGGCTCAGGACGTGGTCCTGGCCATCGAGGTCGTGTCCCCGGACTCGGAGTCCCGCGATCGTACGACCAAGCCGCACAAGTACGGCACCGCAGGCATTCCCCACTTCTGGCGCGTCGAGCGGGACGGAAGCGGCCGCATCCCACTCGTTCATGTATACGAGTTGGACCCGATGACTCGCTCGTACGTGCACATGGGCATGCACCGCAACCGGATCAAGGTCGACGAGCCGTACACCATCGACATCGACCTCACGGCCATCGACGAACTCTGATCCGAGCCCTCTCAGATCACCGTCGCGCCCGGTACGGGACCTACCGCCGTACGCACCGTGCGGCAGGTGCCCGAGGCACGCAGGGCGCGGGCGATCCCGTCCGCCGCTTCCGCGTCCCGGGCGAGGAACGCCGTGGTCGGCCCCGACCCCGAGACCAGTGAAGCCAGTGCCCCGGCCGCACGCCCCGCCGCCAGCGTGTCCGCCAGCTCCGGGAAGAGCGACAGCGCCGCCGGCTGGAGGTCGTTGGAGACGGCCGCGGCCAGCCCGTCGCAGTCGCCCTTGGCGAGGGCGTCCAGCAGGTCCTGCGAGGCCACCGGCTCGGGGACGTCCCGGCCCTCGGCGAGCCGGTCGAACTCCCGGAAGACCGCCGGGGTCGACAGCCCGCGCCCGGCCATCGCGAACACCCAGTGGAAGGCGCCGCCCACCTCCAGCTCGGTCAGCCTCTCGCCCCGCCCGGTGCCCAGCGCCGCCCCGCCGACCAGCGCGAACGGCACGTCGCTGCCCAGCTCGGCGCAGATCTCGAGCAGTTCCGCCCTCGATGCGCCGGTCCCCCACAGCGCGTCGCAGGCCAGCAGCGCGCCGGCGCCGTCCGCGCTGCCGCCCGCCATGCCGCCGGCGACGGGGATGTCCTTGGCGATGTGGAGGTGCACGTCGGCGTCCCGGCCGTACCGCTCGGCGAGTGCGAGGGCGGCGCGGGCGGCAAGGTTCGTACGGTCCAGGGGGACCTCGGCGGCGTCCGGGCCCGCGCAGGTGACGCGCAGCCCGTCCGGCGAGGGGGTCGCGGTGACCTCGTCGTGGAGGCCGACCGCGAGGAAGACGTTGGCCAGGTCGTGGAAGCCGTCGGGGCGGGCCGCGCCGACGGCGAGCTGGACGTTGACCTTGGCGGGCACGCGGACGGTGACGCTCACGCGGCGGACTCCTCGGACTGCTCGGGCCGCTCGGGCCGCTCGGGCCGCTTGTGTTCGGCGATGCGCGCGAACTCCTCGACGGTCAGGGACTCGCCGCGCGCCTGCGGCGACACCCCGGCGGCGACGAGGGCGGCCTCGGCCGCCGCCGCCGAGCCCGCCCAGCCGGCGAGGGCCGCCCGCAGGGTCTTGCGGCGCTGGGCGAAGGCCGCGTCGACGACGGCGAAGACCTCGCGCCGGGAGGCGGTGGTCCTCGGCGGCTCGCTCCGGCGGACGAGGGAGACCAGCCCGCTGTCGACGTTGGGGGCCGGCCAGAACACGGTCCGTCCGATGGCGCCGGCCCGCTTGACCCGCGCGTACCAGTTGGCCTTGACCGAGGGCACGCCGTACACCTTCGAACCGGGCGCGGCGGCGAGCCGGTCGGCGACCTCCGACTGGACCATGACGAGGGTGCGCTCGATGCTCGGGAAGGTCTCCAGCATGTGCAGCAGCACCGGCACGGCCACGTTGTAGGGCAGGTTGGCGACCAGCGCGGTCGGGGCGGGGCCGGGCAGCTCGGTGACGTGCATCGCGTCGGAGTGGACCAGCGCGAACCGCTCGGCGCGCTCCGGCATGCGGGCCGCGACGGTCGTGGGCAGCGCGGCGGCCAGCACGTCGTCGATCTCGACGGCGGTGACCCGGTCGGCGGCCTCCAGCAGCGCCAGGGTGAGCGAGCCGAGCCCCGGGCCGACCTCGACGACCACGTCGTCGGGGCGGACCTCGGCGGTGCGGACGATCCGGCGGACCGTGTTCGCGTCGATCACGAAGTTCTGGCCGCGCTGCTTGGTGGGCCGTACGCCGAGGGCGGTCGCGAGTTCGCGGACGTCGGCGGGGCCCAGGAGGGCGTCGGGGGTGGGGCTGGTCACGGGACAAGGGTACGGGGCGCCGGGGGCCCGCAGGTCACGCCTGTGGATAACCGAAAGCACGGGCCGTGTTCGCCGCGAGCGCCGTGGCGAGGGTGTCCTCGTCGACACCGCGTACGGCCGCCATGGCCCGCACCGTGACCGGCACCAGGTACGGGGCGTTGGGCCGGCCGCGGTAGGGCGCCGGCGTCAGGAAGGGGGCGTCGGTCTCCACCAGGATCAGCTCCGGCGGGGCCACGGCGAGCGCGTCGCGCAGGTTCTGGGCGTTCTTGAAGGTGATGTTGCCGGCGAACGACATGAAGTACCCGGCACGGGCGCAGGTCTCCGCCATCTCGGCGTCGCCCGAGTAGCAGTGGAAGACGGTGCGCTCCGGTGCGCCCTCCTCCTTGAGCACCCGCAGCACGTCGGCGTGGGCGTCGCGGTCGTGGATCACCAGGGCCTTTCCGTGCCGCTTGGCGATCTCGACGTGGGCGCGGAAGGACCGCTCCTGCGCCTCCTTGCCCTCCGGCCCGGTGCGGAAGTAGTCCAGTCCGGTCTCGCCGACGCCCTTGACCTGGGGCAGCGCGGCCAGCCGGTCGATCTCGGCGAGCGCCTCGTCCAGCGCGGCCTCCCCGCCCGGCTCCCGCGCCCCCTGCCGCGACCACCCTCCCCCAGCCCTGGGGGGCTGGGAGGTGCCCCCAGGGTCGCCGAGCACGATGCGCGGGGCCTCGTTCGGGTGCAGCGCGACCGTCGCGTGGACGGCGTCGTACGCCGCCGCCGTCTCCGCCGCCCACCGGGACCCCTCGACGTCGCAGCCGACCTGCACCACCGTCGTCACGCCCACCGACGCGGCCTTGGCGAGCCCTTCCTCCACGGTGCCGGACTGCATGTCGAGGTGGGTGTGCGAATCCGCGACCGGTACCCGCAGGGGCTCCGGGAGCGGCGGGGCGGCGTTCTTGTCGGGGGCGTTCGAAGACATGCCCCCGATCCTACGGAAGCGGCGCGGGCGTCAGCCCGCCCTGTGGAAGAGGTGCAGGAGGTGGGACAGCTGCCACTGGTGACGCTCCCGTGCGGGCGTCGATCCCTCGGGCTCCCACGGCGCCTCGACGGGCCCGGCGGCCGGCACCAGGCGTTCGCGGTGGGCGGCGTCCCGGGCGGAGGCGACCCGGCCCGGCCGCATGATCCGCACGACGTGGCCGTCGCAGTGCCGGCACGTCGGACGGCTCAGCGGGGAGGGCACGACCCGGCCGTCCGCCAGGTAGCGCACGGTCTCCCGGCCGTCGATGTCCGTGTGGTGCTCTATCTCGTACGACTGCTCCCAGCCGTACCCGCAGCGCATGCAGGCGAACGAGTACGACTCCCTGACGACGCCGTCGGTGCGGTGTCCGGCCCTTCCTGCGATCTCGGTCATCCCGGCTCCTGTCGGTCCACGGCGGGCACGGGCCGGTGCGGCCCGTGCCCGTCTCCAGTGGACTCCTCCCAGGAGGCGAAAGCAGGAGGGGAGGCAGAGTATTGGAGCCGTTTTGAGCGTTTCGTTGCCGAAGGCTCCCAAACGCTTTACGGACGTCCCCGGCCGCCCCGGTCCCCGCTCACCCCGCGGGGTGTTTCGCCGCCACCACCGCGTCGAAGACCTCCCGCTTGGGCACCCCCGCCTCGACCGCGACCGCCGCGATCGCCTCCTTGCGCCGCTCCCCCGCCTCCTCGCGCACCCGCACCCTGCGCACCAGCTCGGCGGCGTCCACCTCCCCGGGGCCCCGGTCCGGCGCGCCCTCGACCACGACGGTGATCTCCCCGCGCACCCCCTCGGCCGCCCACGCGGCCAGTTCGGCGAGCGAGCCCCGCCTGACCTCCTCGTACGTCTTGGTCAGCTCGCGGCAGACGGCGGCCCGGCGCTCCGCGCCGAACACCTCGGCCATCGCGGCGAGCGTGTCGTCGAGCCGGTGCGGGGACTCGAAGTAGACGAGGGTGCGCCGCTCCCCGGCCACCTCCCGCAGCCGCCCGAGCCGCTCCCCCGCCTTGCGGGGCGGGAAGCCCTCGAAGCAGAACCGGTCGACGGGCAGTCCGGACAGGGCGAGCGCGGTGAGCACGGCGGACGGTCCGGGCACCGCGGTGACCTTGATGTCCCGCTCCACGGCGGCCGCGACCAGCCGGTACCCGGGGTCGGACACGGAGGGCATCCCGGCGTCCGTCACCAGCAGCACGCGCGCGCCGCCGGCCAGTTCCTCGACCAGTTCGGGCGTACGGGCGGACTCGTTGCCCTCGAAGTACGACACCACCCGGCCCTTGGGGGTGA
Organism: Streptomyces sp. NPDC004051; assembly: GCF_053604275.1. Taxonomy (NCBI): domain Bacteria; kingdom Bacillati; phylum Actinomycetota; class Actinomycetes; order Kitasatosporales; family Streptomycetaceae; genus Streptomyces; species Streptomyces sp. NPDC004051. The sequence continues at coordinate 13,680 of NZ_JBSGHG010000024.1, forward strand.
CGCCGAGCGCCTGGGCCAGCCGCCGCAGCCGCCGGGTGTCCTCGGCGGCGACGACGTCGGCGCCGGCCAGCTCCTCGGCGAGCCGGGGCGGGGCGTCGGAGACGTCGCCGATGGGGGTGCCTGCGAGTACGAGGGTTCCGGTCACTCCCCCATCCTCCCAGGGCCGGGCGGGCCGGAGGGTCCGGGCGGACCGGCCTCGTCCGGAACCGGGCATACCACCCATGCGCGGGACTCCCACAGCGCCGTTCCCTACGATGGCGCGGTGACCAGTACCGCGTCCTCCACGGACATCCGGCAGGAGCAGTCGCCACAGGAGCGGCAACCGTCGTGGCAGCAGCGGTTGCGCCGCTTCGGCCACCCGGCGACGGGGACCGGGGGCAGCGCCCCCGAGGTCCCCGGGGCTCCCGGGGTTTCCGGGACTCCCGACATCCGTGACCGCCTGGTCCCGCCGTACACCGAGCCGTCCGGCAGGCTGTGGAGCACGCTCGGGGTGCCGCCGGTGCTCGCCGACCGGATCGTCCGCTGGTCGGCGTGGGGCGGTCCGCTGCTGGTCACCCTGTTCGCGGGGGTGCTGCGGTTCTGGAACCTGGGCAGCCCCAAGGCGGTGATATTCGACGAGACGTACTACGCCAAGGACGCGTGGGCGCTCGTCCACCGCGGCTTCGAGGTCAACTGGGACAAGAACGCCAACGACCTGATCCTCTCCAGGGGCGGGGACGTCCCGATCCCGACCGAAGCGGCGTACGTCGTGCATCCGCCGGTCGGCAAGTACGTCATCGGGCTGGGCGAGCTGCTGTTCGGGTTCGACCCGTTCGGCTGGCGGTTCATGACGGCCCTGCTCGGGACGGTCTCCGTCCTGATGCTGTGCCGTATCGGCCGGCGCCTGTTCCGTTCCACGTTCCTGGGCTGCCTCGCGGGCGCGCTGATGGCGGTGGACGGGCTGCACTTCGTGATGAGCCGCACCGCGCTGCTCGACGGGGTGCTGATGTTCTTCGTGCTCGCGGCCTTCGGGTGCCTGCTCGTCGACCGGGACCGGGCCAGGGCGCGGCTCGCCGCCGCGCTGCCGGTGGGCCCCGACGGCCGGCCCCTGCCGGACCCGGACATCGCCGAGAACACCCGGCTGGGCCTGCGGCCCTGGCGGTTGGCGGCGGGGCTGATGCTGGGCCTGGCGTTCGCCACGAAGTGGAACGGGCTGTACGTCATGGCCGCGCTCTGCGTGATGGCGGTGCTGTGGGACGTCGGCGCGCGCCGCACCGCCGGCGCCCGCCACCCCTACCGGGCGGTGGTGCGGCGCGACCTGGGCCGGGCTTTCCTCTCCACCGTCCCCATCGCGCTCGCGACGTACGTCGCCTCGTGGCTCGGCTGGTTCCTCTCCGCGGACGACGGCAGCGGCGGCTACTACCGCGACTGGGCGGCGACCGACGGCAAGGGCGGCAGCTGGTCCTGGCTGTTCCCCGACTGGTGGCGCAGCTTCTGGCACTACGAGAACCAGGTGTACGACTTCCACGTCGGCCTGTCCTCGCCGCACCCCTACGAGTCCAACCCGTGGAGCTGGATCGTCACCGGCCGCCCGGTCTCCTACTTCTACGAGTCCCCGGCGCCCGGCAGGGACGGCTGTCCGGCCGACGCGGCCGAGAAGTGCGCCCGCGAGGTGCTGGCCCTGGGCACGCCCATGCTGTGGTGGGTGGCCTGCTTCGCGCTCCTCTACGTCCTGTGGCGCTGGTTCTTCCGCCGTGACTGGCGGGCGGGCGCCATCGCCTGCGGCGTCGCGGCCGGCTATCTGCCGTGGTTCCTGTACCAGGAGCGCACGATCTTCTTCTTCTACTCCATCGTCTTCCTCCCGTTCCTGTGCCTGGCGGTGGCGATGCTCCTGGGCGCCCTCGTCGGCCCGCCCCGCTCCAGCGACACCCGCAGGGTCGCGGGCGCGACGGCGGCCGGCGTCCTGGTCCTCCTGATCGCCTGGAACTTCATCTACTTCTGGCCCATCTACACCGGCACGTCGATCCCCATCGACGACTGGCGGGCGCGGATGTGGCTGGACACCTGGGTCTAGCTGGGCAGATGCAGCACGAGGGCGCGGCAGTCTGCCGCGCCCTCGTGGTCGTTGTTGGTCGTTAGCGGTTGCCATGGGCCACCCCCGGACGGCCCAGAGACGGCCCGTTAGTCGGGGCTGACAACAGGGCTGAGACACACCGTGCCGACAACGCCTGGTGCCTGCGGACTCAAGAACTGAGCAGCGCCGCACGACCCATGTAAGCGATAATCCTCGTCCCGATGCCTCTTAAGGAGATCCCAGCGGACGATCGAACACTTACCCACAAGCGTCCACCAATCCGTCTTCCATTAACCAGCCAGAAGGAGCGCAACTAAATGAATCTGGAAGTCCAAGAAGACGGCAGAAACAAAAGCCACACATACGGCACAATCCGGGCAGGAGAAGTAGAGTTATTCGCCTTTCGAAATTTCGGCTATCCCGATAACGAGCTTGAGATAGGAATGACTTCCCCAGAGGCCATGCAGGTGCATTTTGGGGACATTATGGGTGCGTTCGCCAAGAAAATCCCCGGCCTCGACCTCACAGTGGGTAGTCCAGCAGAGTGGCCAGAATTCTCAACATGGCGAGAATCTTCCCCTATGAGTTTGACTCTCGGTTTTGACGAAGAGGACATCTGGTTCACCTTCGACTGGATAAATGGGCAGCCACCCACGGTAACTTTTTCCATCCCCTTTGCGCAGGTCGTGTCAGAAAGTGAGGTGCGGCAGCGCTCGGAAAGAATCCTGCTCAGGCATGGAATGAAGCTCCTCAACGTGGAGGAGTACGACGAATATAAATTCCATACATGGTCGATCCAGGCCGCCTGCATAAAGGATCAGCGGTTGAGTGACGCCAAGGACTGCGCCCAACAGCTCACTATCGCAGCGCACTCGATTGCATGGCCCAATGAGCTATCTCGCGCAGAAACCCTGCGAATCATACGACTGGGTCAGGTCGAGACCCTGCTGGGATGGCTCACAGAGAACGAGTGGTTCGACGCCAAAGAGAGCGTCGTTCTTGATGCACGCGGAACGGTGGAGTTCGCCAAGGACCTTGCGCAATTTGCCAACGGGCCCGCTGGGGGGCTGCTCCTGATCGGAGCCAGAACCAGCAAAGACGAGGGCGGCGTCGAGACCCTATCGAAATTGTGCCCGCTGGATAAAAACCCCAAATCCCCTCAACCTGTTACCCGCCTAGCTCAAAGCCTGCGGGACATCGCTACGTCGCACATCTACCCGTTGCCCGAAGGGCTAAAAATAGAGGTAGTCGACACCTCTAAAGGCCAGGTCATCTGCGCCCATATTCCAAAACAAGCAAAGAACGTAAAGCCGTTTATCGTGACAGGCGAGGCAGTATCCGGCAAGATCAAGAATACATTCTTCAGCATTCCTGTTCGCACCCACGACGGTAACGTCCCAGTATCATCACGCGAAATTTACGCATTGTTGGCGGGTCGCATGATCCGACTGCAAGACGGAGACGCGGGCAAGGAGGGATAATTCAAATCGGTCACTATTAAACGCAATGAGGGACGGTACGTGTGGAGCAGACGTGGAGCGACTATCAGGGCGGCCAACTCGGCAGCGTCATCGCCGCTCTTCCCGCCCTTCTTCCTCACAGGGCTCACTCGACGCCGTCATTCCCGTTCTGCGGTATCCGGCACGAGTCGGCTCGTGAACCCGGCGTCACGCAGGCGCTCGTACGCTGCGACCACGTCATCGGGAACGCGCTGCTCAATCATGAATCCCTGTTGCGGGTAGATCATGAGTCGCTGCTGTGCGCCGGTCAACATGTCGATGACCAGGCGTGCGTCTCCGATCGAGTCGACGTAGTCAGCCAGGGGCATGGGTGTGGATGTGCTGACCCACTCGACTTCGGGCCACAGTTTGCGGGCGGTCGCGTAGGCCCGCCGTTCCTCGTACGGCTTGCTGATCAACAGGACGGAGGACACGGCGGCCTGGTGCTCTTCGAGTAGTGCGCGCGAGAAGCGGATGTTCTCTCCTGTGTTCCGGGCCCGCGGCTCAACAAGGATGGCGTCAGCCGGCACCCCCAGTTCCATCGCTCGCTCACGGTAGTGCTCGGCCTCGCCGCGCGGCATGCGGTCGCGTGTGGTGCGGCTGGTCGCCCCGGTGAAGACGATCAGCGGCATCATGCCCCGGTGGTAGAGATCGGCGGTTGCCTCCGCGACTCCGAGGTCATGGCTGCCGAGTCCGATCGCGACAGAGCATGGGCGCAGCTCGTGACCCATCTGCTGGAAGTCCCAGAGCCGTTGAGCGTCGGCCCATGCCTGTGCTGAGATCACTTACTCTCGCCCTTCGCTTTCGCTGAGTCGGGGACCTTGAAGTCGTACGTCCAGGCGAAGCGTGTCGCCGCGTGAACGCCGATCGCGAATTCCACCACGGTGCCGTCGGCCGTGCAGGTCGTCCGGTGCAGCTCCACCACCCATTCGCCCGGCACGAGCTGGAGGAGCTGGGCCTCATCCGCCGTGGGGATACGTGCGAACAGCGTCTCCTGGATGTGGTCGATCTCGTATCCGGCGTCGTACAGGACATGGAAGTCCGGTGCGTATGAACTGCTGCTCCCCGCTCATGGTTTGAGCGGGGAATGCCTTCATACCGCGCTGCTTGAAGACGGCAGGCTGTGGTGGGCACCGGTCAGCAGACTGCGCGGATCATCACCGTGAGGACCGGGGAAGCCGGTGACGGCTGGCTCTGTCCGATGTCCTCGTAGCCCCACGACTTGTAGAGCGCGTGGACCTTTCCGTCGCCGGCGGCCGGGTTGACCATGAGTGTGACGTACGGCTCGTCGCGGGTGGCGAGGAGGGCGTCGTGGATGCGGCGGGCGGTGCCGGTCTTCCGCCAGGTCGGCCGGACACCGATCTCCTTCAGGGCCACGGCCGGACGTTCGGTGTACTCGTCCGCCGGTGCCGGGCTGGTGCGCTGCCAGTAGCGGTCTCCGTGCTCGATGGTGTTGCCGTAGGCGTAGCCGACCGGGTGCCCGTCCGCGTAGGCGAGGACGGCTGTGAACCCCGGCTCTGCACTGTGCCGGTCCAGACGCTCGCCGAACGCGGTGACCGCGTAGTTCGGCAGGTGCAGCAGTGGGGCGCGTACATCGGCGTACACGTCGAGGAGGTCGCCGCGGACGGGATCCAGGGCGGTGAAGGTGCGCAGGTCGATGGCGGGCGCCGTGGTCATGCGGCCATCCTCCAGGAGGCGGTGTGCTCGGTCCAGGTCTGGATGGTGGTGCTGCCGGGTGCGGTGGCGCGCAGCGCGGCCCCGAACTCCTGGAGCATGCGCGAGACGCGAGCGTGTCGGGTGGCGGCGTCGGCGGACACTTCCATCGCGGTGGCCGTGGCGGCGTCGGCGTCGCCCTGGGCGAGCTGGGCGTGGGCGAGCCGGGTCGTGGTGATGGCCCGGGACCTGACCATGTGGGGGCGGAGGGCGAACAGGCAGCGGTGGGCGTGGTACTCGGCGGTCGGATAGGCGCCGAGTGCCAAGTTCGCTGACAGAGCCAGGGAATCCAGCTCGGCCTGGTCGTAGAAGGCGAGCATCCACACCGGCCGGTGGTCGGCGGGGTCGGCGCGCAGCATGGCGTCCTGGGCCTGCTCGAATGCACGGCGGGTGCCGGTGCGGTCCTGTGCCGCTCCGTGGATGGCGCCCTGGCGGGCCAGGCCGAGGGATGCGAACAAGGGGTCTCGGCGGGTGAGGTGCAGGTTGCGGGCGACATCGTTGGCGGCGAGCGCATCAGCAGGGCGGCCCATGTGCCGGTACATGGTGCCCGCGTGGCTCCAGATGCGGAACTTGATCGACTGGTCGCCGGACATCTCGGCGAGGGCCTGGGCTTCGCGCATGTGCGCCTTGGCGATGTCGTAGCGGCGGCCGTCGATGGCGGCCCACATCGCGGAGGAGCGGAAGGCCGCTGCGGAGGCGTAGAGGCTGCTGCGTACGCGTTGGGTGGCGCTGCCGGCGTTCTGGAGGTTCAGCGCCTCGTCGGCGAGCGCGGAAGCCCGCTGCTCGATGCCGAGTTGTCCGCCGTGACGGTGGTCGCTGGCAATGATCTCGGCGAAGCGCTTGTTCAGGCGGTTGACGTCGCTCATACCGATACGGCGCGGCGATGCGCTGCCGGGCGCTGCGGCTGCTGCGGCGGCAGCCGCAGCGATGCCGCCGACGAGGGTGCGGCGCTTCATGTCGGGGTCCTCCTGCTGAGATGAGGCTGGGGTGGACGAAGGCCGACTCCGTGGCACGAACCCTAAAGCGACGGCGGGCAGTCCGGTGACGTCCTCAAGTGCTTTGCGGGCGGCCGATTTGGGCCACGTGACCCGGCCCGCCTTCCATGCCCGGACCGATGAACCGTCGAGCCCGCCAGGGCGCCCGGTCAACCGTTCAATGGCCCTGTTCACGGCCTCGGCAAGGCTGTTGGAGCTGTAGCCGTGTTCGGTCATCCACGCCTCAAGAACGGTGTTGCGGGTGGTGTCCATGCGGGCACGGTAGCCCGCGCGCTTCTCACCCGCCAGGTAAAGGAAAAGCCAAAACACCCTAGGTCCGGCCGGTGGATGAATCCCTGAACGCCCTAACCAACATGCTGGGAGCGGGAGTTGTCTGGGTACTGGCCGCCCGTTACCTCCTCCGGTCCGGGTGGCTGTTGACGGCCCGGCTTACCCCTGAAGTGTTCCGAGGGAATAGCCGGGCGCCGAGACAACACGAAGGCTCCACCCCAATGACGAGTCTGAAAAAGCCGACTGAGGCCGCCTCCGTCGGCCACCCCAAGTACAGCCAGACCTTTCCGTGCGAGCCGTCCACGGCCGAGATCGGCCGGAAACTCGTCCGGGACGTCCTTGGCGTATGGCACCTCGATGACCTTGCTGACCGAGCCGCACTGGTCATCACGGAGCTGATCGCGAACGCCTCCAGGCACACCCCGTGCTCCGAGATCCGCCTCATCGTGGGGCGGCCGAGCGCGATACGGGTACGCCTCGGGGTCGTGGACCGGGAACCCTCACTCCTGCCGGCGCTCAGCCGTGCCGGTGAGGACGACGAGTCCGGCCGCGGACTGCTCCTCATCGATGCTGTCGCCGACCGTTGGGGCTACGAACTGCAAGGCTCGGGCAGACGTCCATGGGGCAAAGAGGTCTGGGCCGAACTCCGCACCAAGGGCGACGAGTGAGTATCCCGGCTACGGCTCCCTCAACCCTTCCGGCCATCGCCGGACTCCGGTCCCACCAGCAGATGGCCATGGACTGCGCCCTCTGTGCCCACCCACTGGAGGCGAGCGACCGGCGACTGGGCGAGGTACGCCACCGGGACCTGCTGTTCCAGCTCTGGGCCTGCGCTCCCAACTGCCAGGCCCCCGGACCGAACTTCCCGACCAGCTGAGAAACCGGCACACGACTTCCCGATGTGAGGCAGGCGGCCCGCGAGGACTTTCTACGTGGGTCACGCCCCCTCATGCCGGGCGGCCAGAAGCCGTCCGGGGAGCCAGCCGTCCGGCCATGCTCCCGCTGACGGCGTCTGGTGGGCGTTCCAGCCCAGCAACACACCAACGATTGCGAGGAGTTGAAGCATGACACGCAGCACCGTAGTTCCCAGCCGTACCGAGGTGCGCCCGCAGATCCCGGGGGCATCGGACGGCTTCGACCTCGACGTTTCCCTCGTGGAGATCGCCGACCCGGCAGGCCTGGTCAACCTGACCGACGACAACTGCGGGTCCACCTGCGGCGCCTGCACCACCAACGTCGGCTGACCCGCCCCTAGTTCACCCCGGTCTGGTGCCGTCGCGTCCCGGCGCGGCGGCGCCAGCCGCCCGTCCCCTCGCCTACGGAGGTCATCGGTGGTTACTCCGCCCGCAGTGTTCCGAACCGGTTCCACTGCTCTCGTGCGCGCCGTGGCCCGGCCCTTGCTGCCGGTTCCTCCGTGTCCTGACCTCGATGACCACTCGCCCGGTGGTTCGTCTTCCTGTGTGGTGTGGCTGCGCGCGGTCTGGGCGAACAAGGACGTCGCCGAGGCACTACAGCACTCCAGCCCGGTTCTGGCCGCGCAGGTACGGGCCCTGTGTGCGGCCGAGCATCCTCCCCTGCGGGACGTGCGACGCGCGGCGCTGTCCGTAGCCCGCTACCTGCTGCGGGCCCAGCACCGGGCGACGCCCTTCGGTCTGTTCGCCGGTGTGGCCACCGCGCAGTTCGGTCCGCAGGCGCGTGCGGACTGGGGTGAGGAGCACGTGGCCGTCGGCCGCGCGGGGGCAGAGTGGCTGGCCGCCGTGGTCGAACGGTTGGAGTCGTGTCCGGACCTCCTCGAACGGTTGCCCGTCGTCGTCAACAACACCGTGACGATCCGGGAAGGCCGGCTCATCGTGCCGTTCCAGCCCGACGTCCAGGACGACCGGACTCGCGCGGTCGAGGCGTCCCTGGCCCTGACCGAACCGGTGCGCGCGGTCCTCGCCGCGAGCCGGGCGCCGATCCGGTTCGAGACGCTTGTGGACAAGCTCCGAGCGAAGTTCCCCGAGGCCAGACCGGAGAAGGCGCGTCGTCTGCTGACGGAGCTGATCCGGCGGCGAGTGCTGATCACGAGCCTGCACGCGCCGAGCACCGAAACCGACGCCCTCGGGTGTCTGCTCGACCGACTCGACGTGATCGACGCCGGAAGCCTCGCTCCGGTCGCGGAGGCGGTGCGCGAGCTGCACGCGGTTCGGGCGGATCTGGAGGAGTGCGCCACGCGCGGCGGCCGGGACAGCATCACGGCACGGATGCGTGCGCTCGTTCCTGGCCTGCGCCGCCACCCCGTCGCGCTCGACCTGCGCCTGGACGCGCAGATTGTTCTGCCGGAAGCGGTCGCCCGGGAGATCGAGCGCGCCGCCCTCATCCTCACCCGGGTGAGCACCCGGCCGTACGGAACCGCCGCGTGGAACGACTACCACCAGCGGTTCTACGAGCGGTACGGCATCGGCACGATGGTGCCGCTCGTGGAGACCGTGGCGGACAGCGGCACCGGCTGTCCCGACGGCTACCCGGGTGCTCCGGGCGAGGCGCGTCGGCCTCGTGTCTCCGCTCGGGATGACGCCCTCGTACGGCTGGCGCAGGCCGCTGCACTCGACGGTTGTGACGAGGTACTCCTCACGGACGAGCTGATCGCGGCCCTGGACGTGGGGCCAAAGGAGCCTCGGATGCCGCCGCACCTGGAGGTGGGGGTACGGGTGCACGCGGCCGGCCTCGAAGAGTTGCAACGCGGGCGGTTCCGGCTGGAGGTCGTGAGCGTGTCCCGTGGTGCCGGCGTCTCCTCGGGCCGGTTCCTCAGCGTGCTGTCCCCGGGCGACCGCGAGGCGTTGGCCGCGGAACTGGCCGATCTCCCGGCCGCGGACGGCAACACCGTGCCCGCGCAGCTCTCCTTCCCGCCGCTCCTCCCGGAGAGTGCTCACGTCACCCGCGCCCCGCAGGTCCTGCCCACCGTGATCAGTCTCCAGGAACACCGCGCCCCGAAGGAGAACATCCTCACCCCGGGGGATCTGGCCGTGGGGTGCGACGGCCGTCGCATGTACCTGGCCGCTCCGGAACGAGGCCACCGCGTCGAGGCCGTCGGGGTGAACGCGCTGAACCTGCACACGCACACTCCGCCGTTGGCGCGGTTCCTCACCGAGTTGTCCCGCGCCCAGTGCGCACAGGTCACCGTGTTCGACTGGGGCGCCGCAGCGGCGATGCCGTTCCTACCGCGCCTGCGGTACGGGCGCACCGTACTGGTCCCGGCACGTTGGCGGCTGGAGGCGACCGAGCTGCCCGGCCGCGCTCGCCCTCGGGCCGAGTGGGACTCCGCTCTCACCGACTGGCGGGCCCGTCGGTGGCTGCCGCGCCGCATCCACCTCGTCGAGGACGACCGGCGCCTCTTTCTCGACCTCGACGAGGCCGGCCACCGGACGCTCCTGCGCCGACACCTCGACCGTACGCGCTCGGCCGTGCTCGTCGAGGCTCCGGAACCGGACGCGTACGGCTGGTGCGACGGGCGAGCCCATGAGGTCGTAGTACCCCTCAAGGCGACCCGGCCACCGACATGGCCTCCCCTGCCCTCCCCTACCCGGGCTCGCGCCCTGTCGCCCGCCCAGACGCAGACCCCCGCATCCTCCTCGGTACTGCTCGCCGCCCTGTACGGAGATCCCCGCCGCCAAGACCTTCTGCTCACCCGGCACCTTCCCGGCCTCCTAGAACAGCTCGGCAACCCGCCGTGGTGGTTCATCCGCTTCCGCGACCCGGACCAGCACCTCCGCGTACGCATTGCCCTCCCCGATCCGGGAGCCTTCGCCCGAACGGCTCGTACGGTGAGTGCGTGGGCCGACGGGCTGCGAGGTGCCGGCCTGCTGGCTGATCTGCGCTACCCCACCTCCTACCGGGAGATGGGCCGCTGGGGTTCCAGCGCCGCCTGGGAGACAGCCGAGGAGGTGTTCCGGGCGGACTCGCGGGCCGTCCTGGCCCAGCTCGCGCAACCACAGCGCCCAGGTCAGCGCACATTAGTGGCGGCCCATACCGTCGCCATCGCCTCCGCGTTCCTCGGGAGCGCCGAAGCCGGGATGCGGTGGCTGATCGACCGCATCCCGCCGACAGCACCCGTACCCGTGCCACGTCCGCAGTTCACCGAGGCCGTACGGCTCGCCGACCCCCGCGACGACTGGGCGGCACTGCGCGAGGCCCCGGGCGGAGACGCCATCGTGTCGGGATGGGCAGACCGGGATGCGGCGCTCGCCGCGTACCGGCCGCACCTGCCGGGCCCGGACACCCAGGGCATCGCCGTCGACGACGTCCTGACCTCCCTCCTGCACGTCCACTTCGTGCGGCACGTCGCGGTGAACTTCCCCGAGGAAGAGGTTTGTCTCCACCTGGCGCGTGCCGCCGCTCTGGCCTGGGCCGCCCGCACCATCGGGAGGCCGTCATGACCGCCCACCCCGCACTCGACCTGGCCGACACCATCGCCTCCCGGCTTGCCGACCCTGACACTGCGCTTCTCGTCCCCCGGAAACACCGGCAGCACCTTGCCTACGGCCCGCCCGGCATCGCGCTCCTGCACATCGAGCGGGCCGCGAACGGCCTCGGACCATGGCAGCGCGCCCACAGCTGGCTCGCCGCCGCCTCCCGCCAGCCGTTCACCAGCGGCCCCGACAGCCATCCCTTCTACGGGGTGCCCGCCTTCGCCCACGCCCTGGCCTGTGCCGCCGACCACCTACCCGGCTCCTACCAGCGCGCCCTCGACACGATGGACCGACAGGTCAAGGCCGATGTCAGGCGCCGTCTCGACACCGCACACCGCCGCATCGACACCGGACGCCTGCCGCAGCTCGCCGAGTTCGACACCATCCGGGGCCTCACCGGATACGGCGCCTACCTCCTGCGCCGTGACCCCGGCAGTCCCACAATGCGCGCCGCCCTCGACTACTGCGTGCGTCTTACCGAGCCGCTCACCCACCACGACGAGACCCTGCCGGGCTGGTGGACGGAGGCAAGCCCCTCGGGCAGCCCGGACGACGACCGGTTCCCCGGCGGGCACGCCAACGGCGGCATGGCCCACGGCATCGGCGGCGTGCTCGCGCTCCTGGCCCTCGCCGCCCGGAACGGCACCGTCACCGACGGACACCACGCGGCACTGCGCACCATCCTGGCGTGGCTGGACCGCTGGCAGCAGGAGACCGGCCGCGGACCGGTCTGGCCGTACTGGGTCACCCGGGGCGAGTTGCGCACCGGACGCCTCACCCCGTCCGCACCCCGGCGGCCGTCCTGGTGCTACGGCACCGCTGGCCTCGCCCGCGCCCAGCAACTCGCCGCGCTCGCCCTCGGCGACACCGGCCGCCAGATCGACGCCGAGAACGCGCTCGTGGCGGCCCTCGCCGATCCCGACCAGCTCAAGGCCACGACGGACAACGGCCTGTGCCACGGCTTCGCCGGCCTCGCCCACGTCGCCGCCCGTACGGCCGACGACGCCCACCCCTCGACCGTGGGTCGGCTCCGCGCCGCAATCCCGGCACTTCTGGCTGCGGTCCGTCCGCCGGACGCCGACCCCGAACTCACCGCCACGACTCTCATTCAGGACGCGAAACGAGGCCCTGGTCTGCTCGACGGCGCCGCCGGCACAGCCCTGGCGCTCCTCGCGTTCAGCACAGCCGTACCGCCCCGGACCGCCTGGGACGCCTGCCTGCTCATTGCCTGATCCACCGACCGAAGGACCCCTATGCCCCCCGATCGCTGGCAGCAGCACAACATCACATTCGCCGACCGCGAGAGCGCCTGGCCCGCCATCGTCGAACACCTGGGCCCCGCCCTGACCGCGGCCGAGGCCGAGGGGCAGCTCACCTGCTGGTGGTTCATGAACAAGCAGCCCTGGCCGCTGCGGTATCTCGCCGAAGAGCCTTCGCCGCTCGTCGAGTCGCTGCTGAGCGATCTCGTCGACGACGGCGTAGTCGTGTCGTGGCTGCCCTGCATCTACGAGCCCGAGACCGAAGCATTCGGCGGTTCGCAAGCCATGGACGCCGCCCACGAGCTGTTCCACAGCGATTCCCGCCACCTGCTCGCCTACCGGCCGAGCCCGGAGCACCTGGGACGCAAGGAGACCGCCGTCCTGCTGGCGAGCGCCATGATGCGCGGTGCCGGACTCGACTGGTTCGAACAGGGCGACGTATGGGCGAAGGTCGCCGCCTTCCGGCCGGCCACCGACCCTCTGCCACCGGAACGAGCAGCCGAACTGGCCCCGGCGACGCGGAAGCTCATGACCGCCGACGCCCACGGCCTTTGCCGTCCGGACGGCCCGCTCCACACACACGAGGGATGGGTGACCGCCTTCGAACGGGCAGGAGCCACGCTCGCCGACCTCTCCGCCCGCGGCGCCCTCACCCGTGGCCTGCGAGCGGTCCTCGCCCACCACGTGATCTTCCACGCCAACCGCGCCGGTCTCCTCCGGGACGAGCAGAGCACCCTGTCCAACATCGCACGAGAGGCAGTCATGGGAACGAGTAACCACACCGCGTCGCCCGCCGGGGCAACGGCCGACGCCGATAGCGTCAACGTGGTGAACACCGACACGACCACCACCCCCACGGCGGACGCCGAGCGCCTCCGCAACGCCCTGGTCGACCAGATCCGTGCGGATGGACACGCCCGCACGAACGCCGTCGAGACCGCGCTGCGGGCCGTGCCCCGCCACATGTTCGTGCCCGAAGCGTCACTCGAGGACGCCTACGCCGACGCACCGGTGCACATCAAGTACGACACCGACGGCACGTCCATCTCCTGTGCCTCCCAGCCGAGCGTCGTCGCCCTCATGCTGGATCAGCTCGACGTCCAGCCCGGCCAGCGCATCCTCGAACTCGGCGCCGGCACCGGCTACAACGCCGGCCTGCTGGCCCACCTCGTCGGTGAGCGCGGCCACGTGTCCACCCTCGACGTCGACGACGACCTCGTGGAGGGCGCCCGCGCGCACCTCGCCGCCGCCGGGATCACCCATGTCGAGGCCGTGGCCCGCGACGGAGCCCTCGGCTACGCCGAAGGAGCGCCGTACGACCGGATCATCGCCACCGTCGGCGCGCACGGCGTACCGCACGCATGGTTGCAGCAGCTCGCACCCGGCGGCCGACTCCTCGTCCCCCAACGCCTCAAGGGCACGGTGTCCCGGTCCATCGCCTATGAACAGCGCGACGGCCGATGGATGTCCCTCAGCAGTGAGATGAACACCTTCATGCCGCTCCGGCGTGGCATCGCCGACGACGACCGCCGAGCCATCCCGCTGAGCGCCGACGGCACCGTCCGGCTCCAGGCCCCCGCAGGCCACAACTTCGACGCCGACGCCCTCGCCGGTGTCCTGGAGCAGCCGCGCACCGAGGAGTGGACCGGCATGACGGTCCGCGCCATGGAGTCGCCGGAGTGGATGGAACTGTTCGTCACCTGTTCCCTTCCCTCCGGCCTCATGCGAATGCTGTTCCCCCGGAGCGCCAAGGGCGGTCTGCTCACCGAGGACCCCTACCCCTCGTCGGCCGCCGTCGTCGACAAGGGCGCCGTGACCTACCTCGCCCGACGCCTGTCGGAGGAGAAGACTTCGGAGGGCGACAAGCTCTGGGAGTTCGGCGTCATCGGTCACGGTCCGGGCAGCGACGAACTGGCCGCGAAGGTCGCCGATGCCATCCGCACCTGGGACCACGGCTACCGCGGCCGTGAGGCCACGTTCGAAATCCAGCCCCTCGACGCCCCCGCGACCGAGCATCGCCCCGGCCTCTTCACTCTCGACACCCCGCTGAACCGCATCATCGTCGACTGGCAGTGACGCACCGCGTGGAGCGGACGGTGCCCGCCGTCCTACGGCCGGCGGGCACCGGCACCTCAGTAGTTCTCACTCACGCCCGGGGGACCCATGGACCCGCACGGACCCACAGCCCAACGCTTCCCGCTCGTCGCCCGGTTCCGGCCCGCCTGCCTGCCGCTGCCCCAGCGCGTGCGCGCGCTCGTCGACCTGGCCGACACCGCGGTGAAGAAGAGCGATCAAGGGCTCGCATCGGCCGTCTACAACCAGGCCGCGCTCATCGCCTCCGATCTCGACCTTCCCGACCTCGCACGCGAGATGTGCCACCAGCACGCCGCCGCCTACATCCGCGCCTGCCCCCTGCCCGGCATGAGCGCGATCCGGGCCCTGGAACCGGTCGTCAACCTCGCCCGCCTCCAGATCCGCGCCGGTCGCGCAGACGAGGGCCGTCAGCGACTGCTCGACCTGTACGAGACCGTCGAAGCGGGCACGGCTGCCCGGTTCGACGGCATCGTGGTACCGGCGGACCTCACTGCGACCGATGAGGACCGCCACGAGGTCCGCGCGTGGCTGTGGCGCGTGCTCCTCGCCGACGGCACCCGCACTCTCACCACCGAGGGACGCTGGGCCGAGGCCCTGGCCCACATCGAAGCTCAGCGCGGCGTAGGCAGGCGGATGCTCGACGGGCGCCAAGTCGCCGTACTCGCAGCCCTCGTCGCAGGTGACACGGCATCAGCCGCTGCTCTCCTCGACGACACGATGCCCGGCGCCCCGTGGGAGCAGGCCGTCACGGAGTGCCTGACTACCCTGTGCTACCGCGACGACGGGCTGTCGGTCGACGATCACCTGGCGAACCTGGTGACCACCTACTCCGAGCGGAAGATCGAACCCGGGATGACCGTCTTCGACATCCGGCTCGGGCTCACCGTCCTCGACGCGATCGGTTCCGCCGAGGCGCCCGGCGCACGCAGCGTCGTCGAGGAACTGCACCGCAGGACAGTGAACGCCGAAGACGGATACGCGGCCCGCGAAGACCTGGCGCACCCTCTGTTCGTCGCGCTCGCCACCGACCGACAAGAACAGGACTGCCTCGCTCTCGTTCATGCCTGTGCTCTCGGGGCAGGGACTATGCCGGACCGGTTGCAAGCGGAACTGACAGGAGTACTGCGCGCCAGTGACAGCGTGATCCAGGAAAGCCTTACGTGAACATCCGCCGAACCGTGATCAGGCGCAACTGCTTCCACGGCCAGGACATGCCACTGCCCCGCCGATCACCGCCCGCCCGCTGGCTCACTCCCAAGCCAACGACCCTCCCGATCGGCCGGACAGTCCCAGCGGCGCCCAGGGCGGCCCCCGACTCGCCAAGAACCGGCACGACCCCGGCCCTGCTGCGGTCCGCACAGGAGCGGGGGAGGATGGAAGGCGAGCGACCGAGGAGGCCTGTCATGAAAACCGGAGACGCCGGAGACGCCGGAGACTCTGACTACGAACCGTGGCTGTACTCTCACACGCCCTCGCAGGCCGAAGGCGAGCGTGACGATCCCGTCGAACGCGCTGCCACACACCCGGACGTCCCCAGGACCGAGCCGTCCCAGGCGGAGGGCGAGCAGGCGGACGACACCGGGACGGCATGACCGCCGCCGAGAGTCACCCTCGCAATCTATGAACGAGTGTGCGCACCGAGCCGGCTCACGCCCCTCGGCACGCTCGGTTCCAGGGTCGTGTCAGGCCGGGCGGCCGACGGGCGGTGTCATCAGGTGGATCCGCGCGGGCACGGCTCCGTCGTTCCCGGTGGGTTGTCCGCGAGGTGGTCGAGGGCGCGGGCGACGGCCGAGTCGCAGCGGCGTTCGAGCTCCGTGGCCGTGAAGACGGGGGTGCGGAACTCCCGTGGGACCGGGATGCCGCGGCCCTCGAAGCTCTGCCCGGTCGCGTCCCGGTAGTCCTCGTTGCTGAGGTCGAGGTACCAGTCGCCGGGCAGGGTCCGCGACAGTTGGTCCGAGAAGACGCCCTGCGTCGGGCGGCCGATCAGGGTGGGCTTCGGCGAGCGGTTCAGCAGGGCCATGACCGCCGTCTCGCCCGCGCTCACCGTGAGGTCGCTGACCAGCAGCGCGATCGGTCCGTGGAAGCCGGGGCGGGCGCTGGGCGGCACCCGCAGTCTCTGGTACGGCGTGAACCCGGAGGCCGCCTGCGTGTCGCGTGCCCGCTTCTGGAACGCGAAGTGGGGCTCGTCCGTCAGCCGGGAGGCGAGGGCGATGCCGAGCTCGTCGAAACCTCCGTCGTTGAGGCGCAGATCGAGCACGAGGCCGCGCCGGCCGTCCCTCTCGGCGACGGTGAACACCGTGTCCAGGGCCTGTTCGAACCTCTTCCGGTCGGCGTCGTACGACTCGTCCGCGAAGTCGTCGAACCGGGTGATGCGCAGGTATCCCAGACCGTCCGGCAGTCCGCCGGCGTACTCCACCCCGTCGTCGATGACGGGGGTGAGCCGCTTGCCCAGCCTCGCTTCGATCGCGGGCCGGAGGGCGTCGGTGTCCACGTCGTCGGATTCGCGCGTGCCCGGCCGTTTGCCGTAGAGGCTGAGGTCCTCCCCCTCGATGCCGGTGTGCATGTCGCCGAGTTCGCGGACCGTGTCGCCCAGCAGTTCGCCGAGCGTCCGGTCGGTGTTGTGCTCGGCGAGGGTGGCCCGGTCGCGCTCCCTGCGCGCCGTGTCGAGCTTCCGGTGCGGGTAGGGCGGGTAGTGCTCGACGAGGTTCTGCCAGAAGACGTCGAAGGTCTGCAGCCTGCGGTCGGCCGCGTCCTCCGGGACGTCGGACGGGCAGTCGGGCAGCTCCTCGATCCGGTTCATACGGATGTGCCCGACCGACCCCGGTTCCCGCACGATCAGCCGGTCTCCCTGCCTGCGGACGATCAGCTCGGCCTCGCCGTCCTCGCCGAAGGACGTCGCGTCGCCCTCGCGGTCCACCGACGCCGACGAGTCCCCGCCGAGGCAGCTCCCCGCCGTCCGGTCGTAGGAGGTGAGCCGCGTCTTCCCCGCGCCGTCCCGGGCGATGTCGAAGACGTAGCCGTACCCGGCGCTCTGCCATGTCCCCTCGATCGCCGCGTTCCGGTCGCCGGGGGTGCGGTCCGGACCCGAGCAGGCGGTCAGCACCGCGGCGAGCCCCACCAGCAGCAATCGTCTCCACACCATGAGCGCGAACGTATCGCAGGCCTTGTGAGCATTGCGGTCAACCGGGCACCGGAGGGTGTCGGGCCAGAGAAGGCGGGCGACTGCCTCCGGCCTCCTGACCACCCGTATCCGTTCGGACAACAATCGGAAACAGCCATCCCTCCCGTCACTCCTTGTGCGTAAAGTGCTCACTCGCCGAACGTCCTGAACACGTTCAGAAGGCGTGGGGGGTCCGGCGGGGAGGGGGTAAACCCGATGGGCAAGGGGGTCAAGGCCGCCGTCATCGGTGGTGTGTTCGCGGTCATGGTGGGTGGGGCCGGGTACGGGGTCTACAACATCGTGTCGGCGGTGAACGGCGGTGGGAGCGGCGACGGTTCAGACGCGACCGTGACCAAGAGGTCCGGGCCGCCGGACGAGGAGGAGGTCGCGAAGGCGAGCGGGGCGTTCTTCGCGGCCTGGGAGAAGGCGCAGGCCGAGCAGGCCGCGTCGTACACGAACAACGCCGGGGAGGCGGGCTCGTTACTGGCGGCCTACGGCGAGGACGCCCGTATAGCCGACGTCGAGATCACGCCGGGCACGGCCACCGGCACCACCGTCCCCTTCCGGGTGAAGGCGACCGTCTCCTACGACGGGAAGTCCGAACCCCTCACCTACAAGAGCGAGTTGACCGTCGTGCGCGGGAAGACCACCGGGCGCGCGCTGGTCGACTGGCAGCCGTCCGTGGTCCACCCGGACCTGAAGGACGGCGACACCCTGGTCACCGGGGAGGCGGCGCAGCCGCCGATCGAGGCCGTGGACCGGGACGGCGCGGTGCTCACCGAGGAGGAGTACCCCTCCCTCGGCCCGATCCTGGACACCCTGCGCGAGAAGTACGGCGACGAGGCGGGCGGCACCTCCGGTGTCGAGCTGGTGATCCGGCACGCCGACGGGGCCGCGGGCGAGGGCGCCGGCGACACGACGCTGCTGACCCTCGCCGAGGGCGAGCCCGGCCGGCTGCGCACGACGCTCAGCGCGGGGGTGCAGGCCGCGGCCGAGAAGGCGGTGAAGGGGTTCGCCGAGTCGTCGGTGGTGGCGGTGCGGCCGAGCACCGGCGAGGTGCTGGCGGTCGCCAACCACCGCGAGGACGGGTTCAACGCGGCGTTCCAGGGGCAGGTCGCCCCCGGTTCCACCATGAAGATCGTCACCGCGGCCATGCTCATCGACAACGGCGTGACCTCGATGAACGGCCCGGCGCCCTGCCCGCCCACCGCCACCTGGCAGAGCCAGACCTTCAAGAACCTCACCGACATGGAGCCGAACGAGAACGCCACCCTCGCCGACAGCTTCCTGCGTTCCTGCAACACCGCCTTCATCAAGCTCATCGACGAGGACCCGCTCACCGACGCCTCGCTCAGCCAGGAGGCGCAGGAGCGGTTCGGGCTGGGCCGGGACGACTGGAAGACCGGCATCGTCTCCTTCGACGGCAGTGTTCCCGCCGTCGCGGGTCCGGACCGTGCCGCCGGCGCCATCGGCCAGGGCCAGGTGCAGATGAACCCGCTGAACATGGCGTCGGTGACGGCGACCGCGATCACCGGCGCCTTCCGCCAGCCGTACCTGGTCTCCCCGGAGCTCGACGGCCGGCAGCTGGCGCGGGCGAAGGGCCTTCCGGCGGGCACCGCCGCCCAGTTGAAGCAGATGATGCGGCTCACCGCCACCCAGGGCACCGCCCAGAAGGCCATGGCCGGGCTCGGCGGCGACATCGGCGCGAAGACCGGTTCCGCCGAGGCCGACGACAAGGCCGCCTCCGACAGCTGGTTCACCGGTTTCCGGAACGACGTGGCGGCGGCGGCCATGGTCCAGCAGGGCGGCCACGGCGGCGACGCGGCCGGTCCGATTGTCGCAGCCGTGCTACGAGCAGGTGGCTGAGCACGACGCGCGGAAGAGGGGACTCTAGGCTGGTGGCCGTCGTTGGCATGTGAGCGCCGTGGCGGGTGAGAGCCACGGCGGACGAGCGCCACGAGGGCAGCGCGCGGGCATCGGGGGAGCCCGGCGGAGTTTTTTTGCGGAGGATCGGACAAGCAGTGGGCAACAGAAAGCGCGTCGCCGAGCGACGGAAGACCCCGCCCGCCGTGCTCGGCGGGGTGATCGCCGTCGTCGTCGGGGGTGCCGGGCTCGGCGCCTACGCGTTGTTCGGGGGTGGGGGCGAGGACGGGGACGGCACCCGGACGTCCTCCTCCCAGCAGGCCGAGGAGGTCAGGACCGGCCCGTTGTCCGCCGCCGAGGTCACCGCCGCGGCCGACCGTTTCCTCACCGCCTGGCAGCAGGGCAAGGTGAGCGAGGCCGCCGAGGCCACCGACGACCCGGAGGCGGCCACCGCCCTGCTCACCGGCTACACCAAGGACGCCCGCGTCAAGGACGTCGCCCTCACCGCCGGCGCCCGCACCGGCGACAAGGTCCCGTTCTCCGTCAAGGGCACGGTGGCGTACGGGGACTTCACCGAGCAGCTCGCCTACGACAGCACGCTGACCGTCGTACGCCGGGCCGGGGACGGCGAACCGCAGGTCGCGTGGGCGCCCTCCGTCGTGCACCCCGACCTCAAGGACGGCGACCGGCTGGTCACCGGGGAGGCGGGCACCCCGCCGGTCAAGGCGCTGGACCGGGACGGCGGCGAACTGACCACCGCCACCTACCCGTCCATCGGGCTGATCCTGGACGGGCTGCGCGAGAAGTACGGCAAGACGGCGGGCGGCGAGGCCGGCATCGAACTGCGCGTGGTCCGCGGCGAGGAGTCCAAGAAGGCCGAGGCCTCCGACAAGACCGTGCTGGAGCTGAGCAAGGGCACCCCCGGCACGGTGCGGACCACGCTGGACCCGAAGCTCCAGGCCGCGGCCGAGGAGCAGGTGGCCAAGAAGGCCAGGTCGTCGGTGGTGGTGCTGCGGGCGTCGACCGGTGAGATCCTCGCCGCCGCGAACGCCTCGCGCGGCTTCAACACCGCCTTCCAGGGGTCGCTGGCCCCCGGCTCGACGTTCAAGGTGCTCACCGCCTCGATGCTGATCGAGAAGGGCCTCGCGTCCGCCGACGAGAAGCACCCGTGCCCGAAGTACTTCAGCTACGGCGGCTGGAAGTTCCAGAACCTCGACAAGTTCGACATCAAGGGCGGAACGTTCCGGGACAGCTTCGGCGCCTCCTGCAACACCGCCTTCATCAGCCAGGCGCCCGAGTTGACGGACGACGACCTGACCCAGCACGCGCAGCAGGTCTACGGGCTCGCGAAGGACGACTGGCAGATCGGGGTGCCGTCCTTCGACGGCGCGGTGCCGGTGCAGAAGGACGCCCCCATGGCGGCCTCCCTGATCGGCCAGGGCGGGGTGCGGATGAACCCGCTGAACATGGCGTCGGTGTCGGCGACCGTCAAGGCGGGCGTGTTCCACCAGCCGTACCTGGTGGCGCCGGAGGTGGACAACCGCACGCTGGCCACGGCCGCGCGCACCATGTCGCCGGAGACGCTGTCGCAGCTGCGGCAGTTGATGTCGTACACGGCGACCAGCGGCACGGCGGCGACGGCGATGGCCGGGGTGAGCGGTGACAAGGGCGCGAAGACCGGATCGGCCGAGGTCGACAATCAGAAGAAGCCCAACGGCTGGTTCACCGCGTACCGCGGGGACCTGGCGGCGGCGGGGGTCGTGCAGGCGGCCGGCCACGGCGGCAAGACGGCGGGTCCGATCGTGGCGAGCCTGCTGAAGCTCGGCGACGGCTGAACCGGACGCGGGCGCGGACATGGGCGGCGGTTCACCGGCCGCCGCCCCGCCGACGCGGTCGGTACGGTCGGCCCGATCAGTGCGGGACCGGTGCGGCGGTCGCCGCTGCCGCGTGGGTGCGCCGCAGGAACCGCGTCAGGGCCTTCGTCTCGAACTGCACCACCGACACCTCCTGCGCGGAGTGGAACTCCACGACGGTCTGCACCCGTCCGCACGGCCACACCCGCACGTCGCCGCTCCCCACGGGGGCGCGCAGCCCTTGTTCGAGCAGCGCGAGGGGGGCGCTCCACTCACGGTTCCCGGGGCCGGGCATCCGCACCGTCACGGTGCGGGGGGCGCGCTCGGCGTCGTAGCACAGCGTCACGGGCACCGTCCCGCGGTCCGCGGCCTGCGGGGCGTCCGCGTCCGTGACGATCTGCGCACGTGCGTACTGCTCGACTGCGTTCATGGGTGGCCCCTCATGGTGCGCTACCTGTACGAAAGCCGTGTACCCACTTGTACTGACAATGTCGCACACATTTCGCGATCCCACCCTCCGTGCGGGCCCGGTCACGGATGCGCCAAGGCCGTTCCCGCACTCTTGCGAGTGAGTTGCAAGAGCGCGCATCATCGAACAGTGCATGTCCCTGATGGGTTCATCAACGCCCCCGTGTCCGCCACCACCGCCGTGGTCGCCGCCGGCGCCGTGGCCGTGAGTCTGCGCGGCGCGCGCCGGGAACTCGGGAACGAGCGGGCGGCGCCGCTGGCAGGACTGGTGGCGGCGTTCATCTTCGCCGTGCAGATGCTGAACTTCCCGGTCGCGGGAGGCACCAGCGGCCATCTGCTCGGCGGTGCGCTGGCCGCGATACTCGTGGGCCCCTGTACGGGGGTGCTGTGTGTCTCGGTCGTCCTGCTGATGCAGGCCGTCCTCTTCGCCGACGGCGGCCTGACCGCGCTCGGCGTGAACATCACCTGCATGGCGCTCGTCACGGCGGTCGTCGCGTACGCGCTGTTCCGCGGGCTGGTGAAGGCGCTGCCGCGCAGCCGCCGGTCGGTGACCGCGGCGTCCTTCGTCGCCGCCCTGGTCTCGGTCCCGGCCTCGGCGCTCGCCTTCACCCTGATCTACGCGATCGGCGGCACCACGGACGTCGCGATCGGCAAGGTCGCCACCGCCATGGTGGGCGTCCACCTCCTGATCGGCCTCGGGGAGGCCGTGATCACGGCCCTGACCGTCGGAGCCGTCCTCTCCGTCCGCCCGGACCTGGTGTACGGGGCGCGCGGACTGGGGCAAAGGCTCAAGCTGCGGGTGAACGGCGAACTGGTCGACGCCCCGGAGCCCGAGCCGTCCCACGCCCCGGCCACCGCCTGGTCCCCGCGCGGGGTCTGGATCGCCGGTCTGGTCGCCTCGCTGGTCCTCGCCGGAGGCGTCAGCTTCTACGCCTCCGCCCATCCGGACGGACTGGAGAAGGTCGCCGCCGACCACGGCATCGACGAGAAGGCCGAGGAACACGATGCCGCCGACTCCCCGCTCGCCGACTACGGCGTCAAGGACGTCGAGAACGCCCGGCTCTCCGGCGGCCTCGCGGGCGTGATCGGCGTCGGTGTCACGGTCGTCGCGGGAACCGGGGTCTTCCGGGTGGTCCGCAGGCGTCGCGCGGGCGACGGGACGGACGCGTCCTCACCGATGGACGTGCACGCGAACACCCGCACGAACAACGACACGAGTGTCTGACCATGGGCGTCTGACATGGGCAGCGGCCACACCCACCGGCTGTACCGGCACGGACACTCCCCCGTGCACGCCCTGCCGCCGCACACCAAGCTCACCGCGGTCCTCGCCTTCGTGCTGATCGTGGTGGCCACCCCGCGCGAGGCCGTGTGGGCCTTCGGGGCGTACGCGGTACTGCTGGGCCTGGTCGCGTACGCGGCCCGGGTTCCGGCGGGGTTCGTCCTGGGGCGGCTGCTGATCGAGGTGCCGTTCGTCGCCTTCGCCGCGCTCATGCCGTTCGTGGCCGAGGGCGAGCGGGTCGACGTGCTCGGGCTGTCCCTGAGCGTGAACGGACTGTGGGGCGCCTGGAACGTGCTGGCCAAGGGCACCCTGGGCGTCGCCGCCTCCGTCCTGCTGGCCGCCACGACCGAACTGCGCGAGCTGCTGCTGGGCCTGCAACGGCTGAAACTCCCGCCGTTGCTGGTGCAGATCGCCTCCTTCATGATCCGCTACGGCGATGTGATCGCCGACGAGATGCGGCGCATGCGGATCGCCCGTGAGTCGCGCGGCTTCGAGGCGCGCGGTGTCCGGCACTGGGGTGTGCTGGCGAAGTCGGCGGGCGCGCTGTTCATCCGCTCCTACGAACGCGGTGAGCGGGTGCACCTGGCCATGCTCAGCCGCGGCTACTCCGGTGCGATGCCGATCGTCGACGAGGTGGCCGTGGGCCGGGCGCAGTGGTCCTGCGCGCTGTCCCTCCCGGCCGCCGCCCTCGTCGTCTGCGTGCTGGGCCGGGTGCTGTGACGGGAGTCGTGATGAGTGCTGGTACGACGGGTGCGGCGATGGCCTCCCTCGAGGTCTCCGGCCTCGCCTTCGCCTATCCGGACGGCCGACAGGCCCTGTTCGGCGTCGACTTCTCCCTCGCACGCGGCGAGCGGGTCGCGCTGCTCGGTCCCAACGGCGCCGGCAAGACGACCCTGGTCCTTCACCTCAACGGCATCCTGTCCGGCGGCACCGGCACGGTCACCGTCGCCGGACTGCCCGTCGGCAAGCGGCACATGGCCGAGATCCGGCGCCGGGTCGGCATCGTCTTCCAGGACCCGGACGACCAGCTGTTCATGCCGACCGTGCGGGAGGACGTGGC
The DNA here is from genome assembly GCF_053604275.1 of Streptomyces sp. NPDC004051. Taxonomy (NCBI): domain Bacteria; kingdom Bacillati; phylum Actinomycetota; class Actinomycetes; order Kitasatosporales; family Streptomycetaceae; genus Streptomyces; species Streptomyces sp. NPDC004051. The sequence goes on from NZ_JBSGHG010000024.1 coordinate 37,697, forward strand.
GTTCGGTCCGGCGGCAGCCGGGCTCAGGGGCCCGGAGCTGGAGGAACGGGTGGACCGGGCGCTGGCCCGGGTCGGCATGGCCGCCTTCGAGGACCGGCCCCCGCACCACCTCTCCTTCGGCCAGCGGCGGCGGGTGGCCGTGGCGACGGTGCTGGCGACGGAGCCGGAGATCCTGGTCCTGGACGAGCCGTCCTCCAACCTGGACCCCGCCTCCCGCCGCGAACTGGCCGATGTCCTGCGCTCGCTGGACGTGACCGTCCTGATGGTCACCCACGACCTGCCGTACGCCCTGGAGCTGTGCCCGCGCTCGCTGATCCTCAGCGACGGGGTGATCGTGGCGGACGGCCCCACCGCCGACCTGCTCGCCGACGACGCCCTGATGCGCGCGCACCGCCTGGAACTGCCGTACGGCTTCGACCCCCGATCGGTGCCGGCCGCGCCGGGCGCACCCGGCCGTCCGTGACAATGGGCGTGTGACGAACGAGGAGACCGAGGGCTCACTGCTGCTGGACGAGCAGCTGTGCTTCGCGCTGTACGCCGCCCAGCGTGCGGTGACGGCCGCGTACCGCCCGCTCCTCGACGAACTCGGGCTGACCTACCCGCAGTATCTGGTGCTGCTGGCGCTGTGGGAGCGGGGGGAGACGACGGTCAAGGAGCTGGCGTCGGCCCTGCGCCTCGACTACGGCACGATGTCGCCGCTGCTGAAACGACTGGAGGGCGCGGGCCTGGTCCGCCGGGAACGGGCAGCGCACGACGAGCGCTCGGTGCTGATCGCGTGCACCGGGCGCGGGAAGGAACTGCGGGAGCGGGCGGCTCGGGTGCCCGGCGCGCTGCTCACGACGACCGGGCTCACGGGTGCCGAGGTGGCAAGGCTGCGCGAGGAACTGTGGCGGTTGGCCCGGAGGGCGGACGCGGCGGCGGAGCGGTCGGACTGACCACGCGCACCGACCACGCATTACTCGTAGTTGCTCCCCCCTGGTGGCGGCCACTTGCTACTCGCCAGTACCTTGTGCACGATGCATTTGCGCACACTTGATTCCGGGAAGGTCCAGCCATGACCGAGGGCACCGCTGTCGCCGCCGCCGACACCCGTCCGACGAAGATCATGTACGTCGCCGAGGCCACCGCGCACGGCGGTCGGAACGGCTACGTCACCACCCAGGACGGCCGTCTGGACCTGAAGGTCGCGATGCCTCCCGCGCTGGGGGGCGACGGCGACGGGACCAACCCCGAGCAGCTGTTCGCGGCCGGCTTCAGCTCCTGCTTCCACAACGCCCTGATCCTGGTGGGCAACCGGGCCGGCTACGACCTCACCGGCTCCACCGTCGCCGCGAAGGTCGGCATCGGCCCCAACAAGCAGCACGGTTACGGGCTCGCGGTCGCCCTGAGCGTCTCCCTCCCGGTCCTGGACGCCGGCCTCGCGGCCGGGCTGGTGGACGCGGCCCACGCGGTCTGCCCGTACTCCAACGCCACCCGCGGCAACATCGATGTGACGATCGTGCTGGGCTGATCCGGCCTCCCCCAAGGAATCACAGGCGGACGGCGGCGGTTGCACCCACTGTCGCAGGTACGTGAAGGGGAAGGGGCCGACGGACGTGGGCATGGTCGTGCACGGCACAGTGGCCGAGGGCTTCGAGCCGGTGCGGGAGGCGTTCGCCCGGAACTTCGAGAAGCTCGGGGACCGGGGAGCCGCCGTCGCCGTCTACCGGAACGGACGCCGGGTCGTCGATCTGTGGGCCGGTACCAAGGACGTCAACGGCACGGACGGCGCAGACGGCGCCGACGGCGCAGAGCCCTGGCGGCGGGGCACCGCCCAGGTCGTGCGCTCGGCGACCAAGGGCGTCGCCGCCGCCGTCCCCCTGCTGCTGCACCAGTACGGCGAACTGGACCTGGACGCGCCGGTCGGCCGGCACTGGCCGGAGTTCAAGGCCCACGGCAAGGAGCGGGTGCTGGTCCGGCACCTGCTGAACCACCGGGCCGGGCTCCCGCTCCTCGACCGCCCGCTCACCCCGGCGGAGGCGCTCGACCCGCTGCGGGGCGCCGAGGCGGTCGCCGCCCAGGCGCCCGTGTGGGAGCCGGGCACCGACCACGGCTACCACCCCCTCACCTACGGCTGGCTGCTCGACGGACTGGTCCGGCGCGTGACGGGGCAGGGGGTCGGCGAGTGGATCGCGGACCGGATCGCCGCTCCGCTGGGGCTCGAATTCTGGCTGGGGCTGCCCGACGCGGAGGCCGGCCGGGTGGGGCGGGTCGGCCCGGTCGAGGGACCCGAGCCGTCCGGCGCGCTCCGCACCCGCCCCAAGCGCTCGGTCACCGCGGCCTACGACGACCCCGCCTCCCTCACCCGCCGGGCCTTCGCCGCGATCAGCCCGTCCCCGGACCCGAACGACCCGGCCTTCCGCGCACTGGCCCAGCCCGCCGCCAACGGCATCGCGACGGCGGACGGACTGGCCCGCTTCTACGCCGCGCTGATCGGGCCGGTCGACGGCGTGCGCCTCTTCGAGACGGCCACTGTCGCACGCGCCCGCGCCGAGGAGTCGGCGGGCCCGGACCGCGTCCTGGTCGTCGGCACCCGCTTCGGCCTCGGCTACATGCTGCACGGCAGCGCCTCGCCACTGCTGGCCCCGGGCTCCTTCGGCCACCCCGGCCGCGGCGGCTCCCTGGGCTTCGCCGACCCGGAGTCGGGCATCGCCTTCGGCTACGTCACCAACGGCTTCCGCACGACGGTGACCTCCGATCCCCGCGCCCAGGCCCTGGTACGGGCGGTGCGCTCGTCCCTCGCCGGCTAGCTCGCCCCGCGCCGCTCACACGTGGATCGGGTGCGAGGTCCGGCCGGACGCTTCGTCGATCTCGTCGTGCGCCTTGGTCAGCAGTTGCATCGCGAGTTCGTTCAACGCGCGTGCGCCGGCGACCTCCTCCCCGACCCTGGGCTGGTTCGCGTCGACGTGGTGCCGGCTCGCGTGCCCGCGGGCCCGTACCTCGGTCCCGTCGGGCAACCGGACCATCGCCACCGCGCGCGTGTGCTGGTCGTCCTCCATGAACTCCATGTCGACGTGCCACCCGACCGTGGTGCGCATCGTGCTCGTCATGACGGTCACCTCCGGAAGTCCTGCTTCCAGGGTGCCCCTCCTCCCTTCCGCCCGCACCCCATCGCCCCGGCCCCGCCACCGCTACCCCGCGCGCGGCATCAGCCCGATCCCGACGACCAGCAGCCCGGCCGCGGCGACCCGCGGGGCACCGAAGCGTTCCCGGAAGAACAGCGCCCCGATACCGGCGCCCACGATGATCGACGATTCCCGCAGGGCCGCGACCGGGGCGAGGGGCGCCCGGGTCTGCGCCCACAGGACGAGGGCGTACGCGGCGACGGAGAGGGCCGCGCCGAGCAGGCCGAGGGACGCGTGCGGACGCAGCAGGGCGGTGGTGCCGGACCGCCGGCGCCAGAGCACGTACGCCGGGATGACCGTGCCCTGGACGGCCATGAGCCAGGCGATATAGCCGAGGGAGGAGCCGGAGGCACGTACGCCGAGGCCGTCGACCACGGTGTACGCGGCGATGGTCAGCCCGGTCGCCGGCGCCGCCCCGATCGCCGCCCGGTCGGGCCGGTGCCCGCGCAGCCCCCACAGGGCGACGCCGGTCAGTCCCGCGCAGGACAGGGTGATCCCGGCGGCAGGCGACCGGGTGTGCCCAGGTGGCGGGCACGGCAGACCCGGCAGGCACAGGAGGCACGGCGGGCGCGGAACGGGGAAGCCGGTGAGGGCTCCCCGTCCCCACGGGGCCCTCACCGGCTGGTAGAGGGGACCGCAGGAGTCGATGTCCTGCGGTCCGGTGGTGTCAGGCGTGGACCAGTTCCCGGTCCTCGCCCTTCCTGTCGTCCTGCGTGCGCAGGCCCTCGCCCTCGACGTCCACGTTGGGCAGGACGCGGTCCAGCCACTTCGGGAGCCACCAGGCCTTCTTGCCCAGCAGCGCCAGCACCGCCGGGACGATCGCCATGCGGACGACGAACGCGTCGAAGAGGACGGCGACGGCGAGGCCGAAGCCGATCATCTTGACCATCGCCTCGCTGGAGCCGATGAAGCCGGAGAAGACGGCCATCATGATCACCGCTGCGGCGGTCACGACCCGGGCGCTGTACCGGAAGCCGGTCACCACGGCCTGGCCGGGGTTCTCCCCGTGGACGAAGGCCTCCCGCATCCGGGTCACCAGGAACACCTCGTAGTCCATGGCCAGTCCGAAGACCACGCCGACCATGAAGATCGGCATCATCGACATGACCGGGCCGGTCTCCTCCACGCCCATCAGGCCGGACAGCCAGCCCCACTGGAAGACCGCGACCACGGCGCCCAGGGCGGCCAGCACGGAGAGCAGGAAGCCGAGGGCCGCCTTCAGCGGGACCAGGATCGACCGGAAGACCACGATCAGCAGCAGGAACGCCAGCCCGACCACCAGGGTCAGGTACGGCAGCAGCGCGTCGTTGAGCTTCTGCGACACGTCGATGTTCATCGCCGTGGCGCCGGTGACCAGAACATCGACGCTGCCGGTGCCGCTGCCGCTGCCGGTGCCGTCGGCGTCGGCCTTGATGCCCGCTCCGGCGTCCCGGATGTCGTGCACCAGGTCCTCGGTCGCCACGGACGACGGCTTGGAGTCCGGGATGACGGTGATCGTGGCCGTGTCGCCGGCCTCGTTGGGCTGTGCCGGGGCCACCGTGACGATGCCGTCGAGGCCCTTGATCTCGTCGCCGGTCTGCTGGAAGACGGCCTGCGGGTCGTCGCTGCCCTTGGCGTCGACCACGACGACCAGCGGGCCGTTGAAGCCGGGGCCGAAGCCCTCGGACAGCAGGTCGTAGGCGCGGCGCTGGGTGGTGGAGGTCGGCTGCGAACCGTCGTCGGGCAGACCCAGTTCCAGGGAGCTCGCCGGGACAGCCGCCGCGCCGAGGCCGACGACGCCGAGCAGGAGGACGGCCACGGGACGGCGCACGACGAAGCTCGCCCAGCGGGTGCCCATGTTCGGGCGCTGCGCCGTGCCGGTCCCGGTGGCGGTCCCGGTGGCGGTCTTCTTGGCGCGGCCGCCGCCGAGCAGCTTGCTCTTCTCGCCGGCCGGGCGGACCTTGCCGCCCGCGTAGCCGAGCAGTGCCGGGACCATGGTGAGCGCGATGAGGACGGCGATGGCGACGGTGCCGGCGGCGGCGATGCCCATCTTGGTCAGCATCGGGATGTTGACGACCGACAGGCCGACGAGGGCGATGACGACCGTGAGTCCGGCGAAGACCACCGCGGAGCCCGCGGTGCCGACGGCGCGGCCCGCGGCGTCCTCGCGTTCCCTGCCCTCGGCCAGTTCGGTGCGGTAGCGGGAGACGATGAACAGCGCGTAGTCGATGCCGACGGCGAGGCCGATCATCGTGGCCAGGATGGAGGTGGTGGAGCCGAGCTCCAGGGTGGAGGCCAGCGCGGTGATGGACGCGACGCCGATGCCGACACCGATGATCGCGGTGAGCAGCGGCAGGCCGGCCGCGAGCAGCGAGCCGAAGGTGATGACCAGGACGACCGCGGCGACACCGATGCCGATGATCTCGGCGGTGCCGGTCTCCGGGACGGCCTGCAGCGCGTCACCGCCGATCTCCACGGTCAGTCCGGCGTCGCGGGCGTTCCCGGCTGCGGCCTTCAGGGAGTCGCGCGAGGAGTCCTCCAGCTCCATGCCGGAGACCTTGTAGCTCACCGAGGCGTAGGCGACCGCGCCGTCCTGGCTGACGCCGCCGCCCTGGTACGGGTCGGTGACGAGGGCGACCTGGGAGTCGCCGGAGAGCTCCTTGACGGTCTTCTGGACGGTCGCCTTGTTGCCGGCGTCGGTCATCTTCTCGCCGGCGGGCGCCTTGAAGACGACGCGTGCGGTCGCTCCGTCGGCGCTGGCGCCGGGGAAGCGTTCCTCCAGCACGTCGAAGGCCTTCTGGGCCTCGGTGCCGGGGATGGAGAACGAGGCGTTGCCGGCCGCGGGAGCGCCGGCCGCGCCGACGCCGGCGAGTGCCAGCAGCGCCACCCAGAACAGGGCGGTGAAGTGTCGTCGCCTGAAGGCGAAGCGTCCGAGTCGATACAGGAATGTGGCCACGAGGGAGTACTCCCGGTCAGGTCGTGGATTCTCAGGGCAGGGTGGTCCAGCCCGACGACGTGAGCGGTGGCGTCCGTCAGGTGGTGATGATGGATGGAGAGAGCCGACCGGGGCGGTCAGCGGGGGGAGACGCCGAGGGCGGGGAGGACCACGGCGTCGATGTACGAGATGAGGAAGTCCCGCGTGGGCGGCTGGTCGTCGATCAGCGTCCGGGTGGCGAACGCGCCGACGAGCATGTGCACCATGTAGCCCAGCGCCGGGTTGTCCGGGTGGACCTCGCCGCGCTCGACCGCGCGCCGGAGGATCCCCTGGAACTCGTCGATCTCGGGTTCCACGAACAGGTCTCTGAAGGCGCGCCGCAGGTCGTCGTTGGTGTGGACCGCCATGGCGAGCGCCCGCATCAGGGCGGCGTTCTGCTCCATGACGTAGTCGCCCTCGCGGCCGATGAGTCCGTGCAGGTCACCCTGGAGGGAACCGGTGTCGATGTCGCCGGTGCTGTCCGGTTTCTGGCATCGCATGGCTCTCACCACCAGCTCGGCCTTGCCGCCCCACTGGCGGTAGAGGGTGGCCTTGCTGGACCGGGTGTGGGCGGCCACGGCGTCCATGGTGAGGGCGTCGTACCCGACCTCGCGAAGCAGGTCGAGCACGGCCGCGTAGATCTCGGCCACGCGCTCCGGGGTGATCCGGCTGCGTCGCGCCGTCGCGACCTCGGCCATCCCGCCCACCTCTTCTCGCTCCTGATCTCGCCGTGCCGAACGACACGGTTTCGTACACGAAGAATGTACCGCACCCCTTAGGGGAACGAAACCGTTTCGTACGTGCGCTGGATCACGTCGGGAGGGCCGTCGCCGCTCCGCACGAGTTGCTGCGGCCCGGCACCGGGAAAAGCATGGGAAGGGTGAGTTATCTGCGCCTGCCACACCTCAACGGCGACCTGCTGTGCTTCGTGGCCGAGGACGACCTCTGGCTCGCCCCGCTCGACGCACCGGGCCGGGCCTGGCGGCTCACCGTCGACCGCACCAAGCTCGGTCACCCCCGCTTCTCCCCCGACGGCCGCCACATCGCGTACACGAGCTGGCGCAGCCTCGACCCCGAGGTCCATCTGGTGCCGGTGGACGGCGGGCCGGGCCGCCGGCTGACCTACTGGGGCAGCCCCGACACCCGGGTCTGCGGCTGGACGCCCCCGAGCCCCGACGGCGACGAGGTCCCCGAGATCCTCGCCGTCGCCTCGCACGGCCAGCCGTTCTCGTACTTCTCCTGGGCCTACAAGCTCTCCACCGACGGCGATCCGGGCCGCAAACTGCCCTGGGGGCCGGTGAGCGACATCCAGGTCGCCGAGGTCGACGGGGAACGCAGGACCCTGCTGCTCACCGGCACCCCGCCGCACGAACCGGCCGGCTGGAAGCGGTACCGGGGCGGGGCGACGGGCAGGCTGTGGCTGCACGGACGACGCCTGCTCGACGGGCACGACGGGCTCGACGGGCTCGACGGGTTCGCCAAGGTGGACGGGCATCTGCAGTCCCCGATGTTCGTCGGCGGCCGGGTCGCCTTCCTCTCCGACCACGAGGGCGTCGGCAACCTGTACTCCTGCGCGTACGACGGCTCCGACCTGCGCCGCCACACCGACCACGACGCGTTCTACGCCCGGCACGCGTCCAGCGACGGCACCCGGGTCGTCTACCAGTGCGCCGGCGACCTGTGGATCGTCGAGGACCTCTCCGCGGACTCCGTGCCGCACCGGCTGGACATCACGCTGAGCGGGCCGCGGGCCGGGCGGCGCCGCTACCAGGTGCCCGCCGCCCACCACCTGGACGGCGTCTCGGTGGACGAGACGGGCCGGGCCAGCGCCGTCGTCGTACGCGGCAGCCTGTACTGGCTCACCCACCGCGACGGCCCCGCGCGCACCCTCGCCGACACCCCCGGGGTGCGGGTGCGGCTGCCGGAGATGCTCGGCGCGAGCGGGCGGGTGGCGTACGTGACGGACGCCGAGGGCGAGGACGCGATCGAGATCGTCTCCCTGCCCCGGGCCAGCGGCCGCCGTCCCACCCGGCGGCTGGCCCCGGGGAGGCTGGGCCGGGTGCTGGAGATGGTGGCCGACCCGGACGGCGAACGCCTGGCCGTCGCCTCCCACGACGGCCGCCTGCTGCTCATCGACGCCGGCGAGGCCGACGACACCCAGGGCTCCACCCCCGCCCCAGACCCCCCGGTCACCGAGCTGATCCGTTCCACCAACGGGCCCGTGCGCGACCTCGCGTTCTCGCCCGACGGCGGGTGGCTCACCTGGTCGCATCCCGGGATCGGGCGGACGCTGCGGCAGATCAAACTCGCCCGGATCAAGGACCGGTTCGTCATCGACGTCACCAACGGCCGCTTCGAGGACGAGAACCCGGTCTTCACCCGGGACGGCCGCTACCTCGCCTTCCTGTCCTGGCGCGGCTTCGACCCGGTCTACGACGTGCACACCGGTGACCTGTCCTTCCCGCTGGGCTGCCGCCCGTACCTGGTGCCGCTGTCCTCGGCGACCCCCTCCCCGTTCGCCCTCAGCCCCGAGGGCCGGCCGGCCGCCGGGGGCCTGGACCCGGTGGAGGCCGAGGAGGACGACCTCGGCGACAGCGGCGGCGCGGTGACCGTCGAGACCGAGGGCCTGGAGAGCAGGGTCACCCCCTTCCCGGTCACCGCCTCCAAGTACTCGGCGCTGCACCCGGTCGCGGGCGGCGGGCTGGTCTGGCTGCGCTGGCCGATCTCGGGCGCGCTCGGCGAGACGTTCGCGAACCCGGACGACACCAGCGGCCGGCCGACCCTCGAGCACTTCGACATCAGCAAGGCGAAGAAGTCCGAACTCGTCGTTCACCTGGACTTCTTCGCGGTCAGCGGCGACGGGACGCGACTCGTCGTGGCCGACGAGGGCGAACCGCGCGCGGTGCCCGCGACCGAGCCGGGCGACAGCGACTCCACCGTCTGGATCGACGTCCGCCGCATCCTGCACGAAGCCGACCCCGCGGCCGAGTGGCGGCAGGCGTACGAGGAGGCCGGGCGGCTGATCCGGGCCTACTTCTGGGAACCCGGCATGTGCGGCATCGACTGGGGCGCGGCGCTCGACCAGTACCGCCCGCTGATCGAACAGGTCGCCTCCCCGGACGAGTTCGCGGACCTGCTGCGTGAACTGCTCGGCGAACTCGGCACCTCCCACGCCTACGTCACCGCCGCCCGCCGCAACGAGGGCCCTCCGCACTACCAGCGCCGCCAGGGCTTCCTCGGCGCCAACCTGGTGTCCCGGGAGGGTGGTTGGACGGTCAAACGCATCCTGTCCGGTGACTCCTCCGACTCCCGCGCGCGTTCGCCGCTGGCCGGCACCGGCATCCGCGAGGGCGCGGTCCTCACCCATGTCCACGGCCGCCCGGTGGACCCGGTCGCCGGACCCTACCCGCTGCTCGCGGGAACGGGCGGCACGACGGTGGAGCTGACGTTCGCCCCGGCCGAGGGCACGGGCCCGCCCCGCAGGGTCGCCATCGTCCCGCTGATCGACGAACGCCCCCTGCGCTACCAGGACTGGGTGGCCAAACGCCGGGAAGTGGTACGCGAGCTGAGCGGCGGCCGGTGCGGCTATCTGCACATCCCCGACATGGGCGGCTCGGGCTGGGCCCAGTTCAACCGCGACCTGCGCATGGAGGTGTCCCGCCCGGCTCTGATCGTCGACGTGCGCGGCAACGCGGGCGGCCACATCAGCGAACTCGTCGTCGAGACGCTGACCCGCACCATCCTGGGCTGGGACCTCACCCGCGACGCCCAGCCGGTGTCGTACGCGGCCAACGCCCCGCGCGGGCCGGTGGTCGCCCTCGCGGACGAGGCGACGAGCTCCGACGGCGACATGATCACGGCCGCGTTCAAACTGCTGAAGCTGGGGCCGGTGGTCGGACAGCGCACCTGGGGCGGGGTGGTCGGCATGACCGGCCGGCACCGGCTGGGGGACGGCACGGTGATCACCGTGCCGATGAACGCGGCCTGGTTCGACGCGTACGGCTGGTCGGTGGAGAACAGGGGCGTCGCCCCCGATCTCGAGGCGCTGCGCACTCCGTTGGACTGGGCGGAGGGCCGGTACCCGGTGCTCGACGACGCGGTCCGGCTGGCCCTGGAACTCCTGGAGACGGAGCCCCCGGCCACTCCCCCGACCTACAGCGACGTCCCCGACCGCTCCCGCCCGAAGCTGCCGCCGAGGACACCCGAGGCGTGAGGAGATCAGGGGCCTGAAGGGCCTGAGGAACCTGAGAAGCCTGAGAAACCTGAGGGGCCCGGAGACGTGGGAAGGGGCGCCCCCCGCGGAGGCGCCCCTTCCCGCTTCAGCGAACGGCCTTCAACGGCCGTGCCGAGCAGTGGCGTTCAGCACACGACGTCAAGCGTCGTGGTCGTAACGCTCCTCGGACTCCTGCCGCCCGCGCTGCGGGTTGTTCGGGTCCTCTTCGTGACGGCGGCCGCGGTTCTGCATCTGCTCCTTGGCCTGGCCGGCCTTCCGCTTGGCCTGCTGCTGCATCTGCTCGGACTTCTCCTGGAACTGGTCCTTCATACCCATGTGGGTTCACTCCCGTTGGGGTGTGGGGGAACTTGCCCGATCAGATTCACACGGGCGGTCACCCCGCGCATGTCGATCAGTCACGCACCGTAGTCCTGTGCTGTTCGTCGGCGTTTCCGCCGGCCCCGACCAGGCCCGTGCGCATGCCGGTGAGACGGTCCGCGAACCGCCGCATCTCCCGCTGCCCGACGGTCCCGATCACACCGGGCAGGTATCCGCGCACGCCCTGCATCCCGCGCAGCCACCACTGCCCGTACACATGGCTCGAGCGCCGCTCGATCCCGGCCACGATCCGGTCCACCGCGGGCCCCGGCGGATACGTCCTGTTCGCCGGCCACGGCAGCCGCCGCCTGAGTTCCCGCATCACCTCGTCCTGGTCGGCCCCGCGCACCATGTCGGTGTCGGTCCAGGAGAGGTAGCCGACGCCGACCCGCACCCCCCGGTGTCCGACCTCGGCCCGCAGACAGTGCGCGTACGCCTCCACACCGGACTTGGAGGCGCAGTACGCGGTCATCATCGGCGCCGGGGTGATCGCGGCGAGCGAGGCGATCTGGAGCAGGTAGCCCCGGCTCGCGATCAACAGGGGCAGGAACGCGCGGGCGGTGACTGCCGACCCGATCAGGTTGACCTCGACGACCCGCCGCCAGGTCCCCGGATCGGAGTCGGCGAACGGACCGCCGCCGGCCACACCGGCGTTGGCGACCACGATGTCGACCCGCCCGAACCGTTCCGCGACCTCCTCGGCGACCCGAGCCATCGCCTCGTGGTCGGTGACGTCGGCGTGCCAGTGGCCGCTCTCACCGTGCAGCCGCGCCGCGACCCGCTCGAGCGCCTCCGGCTCCAGCCCGACCAGCGCCACCTTCGCCCCGCGCGCGGAGAGCTTCCGGGCGAGCAACTCCCCCACTCCGCGGGCCGCTCCGGTGACGACGGCGACCTTTCCCTCGAGACTGCCCCTGCTCATGCGGCCACCTCGGTGTCCTCGTGGGGCGCGGCGGTCCTCTTCGCGGGGGCGCGCAGGACGGCGTACTCGGACAGGTCCACGCGCCGGGTCTCGCGCCGGAACTCGCCGGTCGTGCCCGGCCAGACGGTGGTGTTGCGGCCGTTCGCGTCCAGGTACCAGCTGGTGCAGCCGCCGGTGTTCCACACCGTGTGCTTCATCCGCTGCTGCACCCGGTGGTTCCAGACGCGGACGGCGCTCCGGCGGGCGTCGAGGGCCACCCGGCCGCCCAGGACGTCGAGTTGGCGGAGGTAGTCGGCGAGGTAGTTGAGCTGGGACTCGATCATGAGGATCATCGACGAGTTCCCGAGGCCGGTGTTCGGCCCGATGAGCGTCATCCAGTTGGGGAACCCGGCGGCCGAGGCGCCGCGCAGGGCCTCCATCCCGCCCGTCCACGTCTCGGCGAGGGTCCTGCCCTCCGCGCCGACGACCCGCTCGGCGATGGGCATGTCGGTCACGTGGAACCCGGTGCCGAACACGATCACGTCGACCTCGGCCCCGGTCCCGTCGGCGGCGACGACGGTCGACCCGCGGACCTCGCTCAGCCCGCCGGCGACGACGTCGACGTTGGGCTGGACGATCGCCGGATAGTAGGTGCTGGAGAGCAGGATCCGCTTGCATCCGATGCGGTAGTCGGGGGTCAACTTGGCGCGCAGGGCAGGGTCCTTGACGGCACGGGTCATGTTGCGCCTGGCCACCTGCTCGACGAGACCGAGCTCGCCCGGGTGCCTGGTGAACGCCTGCACCTGCAACTCCCTGACGCCCCACAGCAGTCCGCGGCGCAGCCGGGTGGTGAAGGGCAGCGCCCGGTGCAGGGCCCGTTCGGCGCCGCCGATGGCCCGGTCCATGCGGGGCAGGACCCAGGGCGGGGTGCGCTGGAAGAGGGTGAGCCGGGAGACGAGCGGCTGGATCTCCGGCACGATCTGGATCGCCGAGGCCCCCGTGCCGACCACGGCGACCCGCTTGCCGCGCAGGTCGTGGTCGTGGTCCCAGCGGGCGGAGTGGAAGACCTTGCCGGGGAAGGTGTCGAGCCCGGGGATGTCGGGGACCTTGGGTTCGGACAGCGGCCCGGTGGCGGAGACCACGACATCGGCGGTGAGGGTGCCGCCGGCGGTCTCGATCTCCCACCACAGCCGCTCCGTGTCCCACACCATCCGCTTCACCTCCGAGTCGAAGCGGAGGTGCGGGCGCAGGCCGAAGGTGTCGGTGACGTGCTCCAGGTAGGCGCGGATGTGCTCCTGCCCGGAGAAGGAGCGCGGCCAGTCGGGGTTGGGGGCGAAGGAGAACGAGTACAGGTGGGACGGCACGTCGCACGCGCACCCGGGATAGCTGTTGTCCCGCCAGGTGCCGCCGACGCTGCCGGCCCGCTCCAGGACGACGAAGTCGGTGACCCCCTCGCGCCGCAGCCGCACGGCGGCCCCCAGCCCGCCGAACCCGGACCCCACCACCGCGACCCGTACGTGCTCGTGCTCGGCCATCCCGAAGCCTCCAGCCCTCGCGCACCACCGAAAACCCCGCCAGTGAACACTGGCGCAATGGGGAGAGTAGGGCAGGGCCGTACTGATGGGTAGGGGGCACGCAAGGAAAGTTACCGCCGGTACGACCCGGGGCCCGCGCGGCGCGCAGGCCCTAGGCTGCTGCCGTGGCAGAGGAGAGCGCAGGACCCGGCGAGCGGCGCGAGTACCGCATGGAGGAGCTGGCCCGACGGGCCGGCATCACCGTGCGCACGCTGCGGTTCTACCGCGAACGCAAGCTGATCCCGCCGCCCCGCCGCGAGGGCCGCATCGCCTGGTACGACGACCGGCACCTGGCCCGCCTGCGCACCATCACGGCCCTGCTGGAGCGCGGCCACACCCTGAACGGCATAGCGGAACTCGCCGAGGCCTTCGACCACGGCCGCGACGTCGGCGAACTCCTCGGCGTGGACACCCCCACCGAGGAGACCCCGGTCCGCCTCACCCCCGAGGAGCTCGCCGACCATTTCACCGGCGAGGTCACCCCGGAGAACCTCGCCGCCGCGATGGACCTCGGCTACCTCGGCACCGACGGCGAGGAGATCGTCCACATCAGCCGCCGCCTGCTGGACGTCTCCGCCGCCCTGGTCCGCGAGGGCGTCCCGCTCGCCGAGGTGCTGCGCGCGGGCCGGGAGGTCCGCGCCCACGCCGAGGCCGTGGCCGACCTCTTCGCCGAGCTGATCCTCCGCCACGCCCCCGAGGACGCCGTCCACCGCCTGCGCCCGCTGGCCCGCAGCGTGGTCGACGCCGAACTCTCCCTGGCGATGGACCGCCGCCTGCACCGGCGGGACTGACGGCCGGCGGCCGGTCCCCGACCGGTCCCCGGCCGGCCGCCGGTCAGTCCCCGGCCAGCTCCGCCTCCCAGAGGGAGCTGGCGCAGTAGTGGTTGTCGTACCGCTCGGAGCCGGCCTTGATGTCCTCGACGGTGGCCTCGCCCTGGTGGACCCGCTCCAGCAGACGGTAGTAGTCGAAGCGGTCCATACCGGGGGTGAAGGCGACCAGCACATCGGCCTCCTCGCCCCGGGCCGGAGCGAAGGCGTGCGGCAGCCGCGGCGGCACCGTCACGAAGTCGCCGGTCCCCAGGGTGACGATCCGGTCGCCCAGCAGCACCCGCAGGCTGCCGCCGAGCACGAAGAACATCTCGGTCGCCTTGGTGTGGAAGTGGGCGGGGGCGCCCGGGGACCCCTTGCGCAGAGTGGCCCGGTTGGCCGTCAACGCCCCCTGGGTCCGGTCGGAGTCGGCGAGCAGCGTGATGAGACTGGTGGCCCCGTCCTGCAACGTCTCGGCGGAACCGGCACGGACGAGGACGGGGCGGGCGGACGCGTTCATGGGGCTCTCCTCGGATGCGGTCGGTGGCCTGCGGGGAGCGGTCCGCCCGGGTCGCCCCGGGCCGTATCCGGATCCCGGTCTCGCGCCGGGCCGGCCCCCGTCCCCCATGACCACCACGCTACGCACCCGAAAGACCCTGTGTAGGGTGCATTTCCGTGGCTGATTCATGGGTCAATCCAGCCGAACGCGTCGGCAGCGACCTGCACTTGGACCTGAACCCGGGCATGACCGGAGGCGGTGGCCGCCGCGCCGCGCTCGGTCGCGCACTGCGCGAGGCGATAGGGGACGGACGGCTGGCCCCGGGCACCCGCCTCCCCCCCTTACCGGTCGCTCGCCGCCGACCTCGGTCTGGCCCGCAACACCGTCGCCGAGGCCTACGCCGAACTCGTCGCCGAGGGCTGGCTGGTCGCCCGCCAGGGATCGGGGACCCGGGTGGCCCCCCGAGCGAAGCCGGTCGGCTCTCCTCGGGCGCCCCGACCGGCGCCGGCCCGTCCGGAGCCGCCCGCCCACAACCTGCGGCAAGGCCTGCCGGACGCCGCGTCCTTCCCCCGTACGGCTTGGCTGGCTGCCGCGCGGCGGGCGCTGAACGCGGCGCCCCACGAGGCGTTCGGTCCCGGTGACCCCCGGGGCCGGCCCGAGCTGCGCCGTGCCCTCGCCGAGTACCTGGCACGCGCGCGAGGCGTGCGCACCAGCCCCGAGACCATCGTCGTGTGTTCCGGTTTCGCGCCCGCCCTACGGCTCCTCTTCGACGGGAGGGTGCTGCGCGGCCCCCTGGCGGTGGAGTCCTACGGGCTGCCCTTCCACCGGTCGGTCCTCCAGGCCGCGCGCGTGCGGACCGTACCTCTGACGCTGGACGAACACGGGGCCCGCACCACGGAGTTGTCCGCGCTGAAGGGCGTACGGGCGGCGCTGCTCACCCCCGCCCACCAGTTCCCGACGGGAGGACCGCTCCACCCCGAGCGGCGGGCCGCCGCGGTGGACTGGGCGCGCGGGAACGGGGGCCTGCTGCTGGAGGACGACTACGACGGGGAGTTCCGCTACGACCGGGAGCCGGTGGGCGCCGTCCAGGGTCTCGATCCGCAGCGCGTCGTGTACCTGGGCTCGCTCAGCAAGAGCCTCTCCCCCGCGCTGCGGCTGGGGTGGATGGTGCTGCCGGACCACCTGGTGGAGCCCGTCCTGCGCGTCAAGGGCAAGCGCGAGGCGTGGGCCGGTGTCACGGACCAGTTGACGCTCGCCGATTTCATCGAGTCGGGCCATTACGACCGGCACGTCCGCCGGACCCGGCAGCGTTACCGGGACCGCAGGGACCGCCTCGTCGGCCTTCTCGCCCGCCGGGCGCCGCACATCGCCCCCACGGGCATCGCCGCCGGGCTGCACGCGGTGCTGGGCCTGCCGCCCGGCACCGAGCGATCGGTGACCGCGGCCGCGGCCCGGGAGCGCATCGCCGTGGACGGGCTCGCCGGCTTCCGGCACCCGGCCGCCACCATGCCCGCGCACGACGGCCTGGTCGTCGGCTACGCCGCCCCTCCCGACCACGGCCTCGCGGCGGCGCTCGACGCCCTCTGCCGCATCCTGCCCCCACCACCCGGCGGAAGCTGACTGCTGCGGCGGACCGGCGCCCGGCGCCCCGGCAGCGGCCGGGACCCGGTGGCGCTCCGCCCGCGCGGCACACCCGCGGCACACCCGCGGTGCACCACCTCACCGAACGGGCACCTCAGCCCCGGGGCCGGAACACCACCGTCACCGGCGCGTGGTCCGACCAGCGTTCGGCGTGCGTGGCCGCGCGTTCCACGCGGCCCTCGACCGCGCGGGCGGCGAGCCCGGGAGTGGCCACGGCAAGGTCGATGCGCCAGCCCGCGTCGTTGTCGAAGGCCCGCCCCCGGTACGACCACCACGAGTACGGCCCGTCGACACCCGGGTGCAGCGCCCGTACGACGTCCACGTACCCGCCCTCGGCCGGATCGAGGACGCGGGAGAGCCACTCCCGCTCCTCCGGCAGGAACCCGGAGTTCTTGGTGTTGCCGCGCCAGTTCTTCAGGTCGGCCTGCTGGTGCGCGATGTTCCAGTCCCCGCACACCACGACCTCCCGGCCGTCGGCGGCGGCCCGCTCCCGCAGGCCCTTCAGGTAGGGGAGGAACTCCCCCATGAAGCGGATCTTCTCGTCCTGCCGCTCGGTGCCGACCTCACCGGAGGGCAGGTAGAGCGAGGCGACGGTGACGCCGGGCAGGTCCACCTCCACGTACCGCCCGCTGCCGTCGAACTCGGCCGACCCGAACCCGACCTGGACGCGATCGGGCGCACGCCGCGTGTACAGCGAGACCCCCGCACGCCCCTTCGCCGCGGCGGGAGCGTGCACCACATGCCACCCCTCGGGCTCCCGGACGTGCTCGGGCAGCTGCTGCGGCTCCGCGCGCACCTCCTGGAGACACACCGCATCGGCGGAGGTCCGCCCCAGCCACTCCACGAAGCCCTTCTTCGCGGCGGCACGCAGTCCATTGACGTTGACGGAGGTCACAGTGAACATCCGGGCACGATACCGGCACACTGGACGGGTCCCGTTCCGGGCCCGGAAAACGGACCCTCACCTCACCCGGATTGATATACCTTACTGCGCATGAATATCCGCCGCGTCTCCTACGACCACCCCGACGCCGTCAAGCTGAACGACGAGGTCCAGGCCGAGTACCACGTCCGCTACGGCGACGGCGGCGACGCCACCCCCATGGACCCCGCGGACTTCCGCCCCCCGAACGGCGTCTACCTGCTCGCCTACGACGAGAGCGACACCCCCGTCGCCTCCGGCGGCTGGCGCGTCCAGGACACCAACGGCGAGGGCAACCGCGACGGGGACGCCGAGCTGAAGCGGATGTACGTGACCGAGGGAATGCGCGGCCGGGGCCTGGCCCGCCGCATCCTGGCCGCCCTGGAGGAGGACGCCCGTGCGGCCGGCCGCCTCCGCATGGTCCTGGAGACGGGCACCCAGCAGCCGGAGGCCATCGCCCTCTACACCTCCAGCGGCTACGAGCCCTGCGAGAAGTTCGGCTACTACCGCTTCCACGACAGCAGCCTCTGCTACGCGAAGCCGCTGTAGCGGCCCCCGGCCCCACCGGCCACCGACCGGGCCCCAGGAATCACGCCGGCGCTCCCGTGGCGCGGTCACCGGTTCCGTGGCCGTCACCTGCGTCACAGGGCTCGTCGGTGCCGTCCGGTGAGGGCAGGCGCCGACCGCGGGATTCCGCGACGCGCAGGGCGTCGGCGAGGCACTCGGTGAGGCGGATGCCGGCGTACCGCACCTCGGCGTACGGGGACATCGGGTCCTCCAGCACCGTTCGGGCGCGGCGGAGCACGTCCAGGCCGTCGGCCAACTGCCGGGCCTCCGTCTCGTCGGCCAGCCGCGAGACGTATCCGCCGTCCCCGCCGTCGGCGAGGAAGCAGGGCTTTCCCTCCGGCCAGAGCCAGGGCAGCAGCCGGAGCGAGGGGTACGACTTCATCACGCGGCCGCCTTCCCCGCGCCGATGGCGTGCTGGTCGAGGTCGGCCCCGCGACGCCGCCGGCGTGCCGCCCGCTCCTGCTCGTGGGCGGCGAGGTAGGGGCGGACCAGCCGGGAGTCGGCGCCGTCGAGGGGGAGGTGCAGGCAGCACGGGGAGCGGTGCGGGGGGAGGCAGGCGGAGCCGGCGGCGGTCACGGGGCCGGCGACGAGGTGCGCGGGGCGGGGGCCGCCCGCACGGTGGGCTCCGGCGCCGGGACCGAGGAGAAGGCCCAGCCGATGGGCGAGGCGGCGGATAAGGTCATGCATGTCGACGCTCCTGTTTAGCGTTGGCCGTGCCCCGGGAGGTCTGGCCACCTCGCCGGGGTCTTCTTGACTACGAAGCTACATCGAGCTGCATCCCTCTACATACAAGTGCAGAGAGATCCACTCGTTAGTGGACGTGAGGGCATACCTATGTTGGACATATGAGCGATACAGAGGAGTCGAAGTCGACTCTGGATCCGATGAGCGCACGGCCGCTCTACGTTCAACTGGCCGACGTGATCGCGAAGAAGATCGAGTCGGGCGAGCTGGCACCGGACAGGCCGATCCCCTCGGAGAATCACCTCGCCGACGAGTACGGGGTGGCGCGGCTCACCGCACGGCGGGCGGCACAAGAACTCCGCGAGCGAGGACTCATCGTGACCGTACGGGGCAAGGGGTCTTTCGTCGTGGAGCAGCCACCCGCCAACACCCCGAAGGGGCACGGAACCGCCGACTGACGCTCCCGCCGCACCGGGGGAAAGGAGCGGGCATGACGGCCAGGACACCGGCCGAGCAGGCGCTCGCCCGTTCGTACACGACCGGCGACGGCAGCATGAGGTTCGCCGTCGCCGACCTGTCGGTGGAGCACCGTCCGGGTGGCACCGCCGTGCTGGAATACCGGATCACGGTGGAACGCCCGGGACGACGGGACGAACGCTGGGCGGTCACACTTCCCTGGGACGACAGCTCCTTCGTCGACGTCCTCGTCTCATCGGCCCCGGACCCCGACCGGCTCGAGCAACTCGTGCACATCGTGCGTGCGTTGCTGGAGGAGTGGTGGGACACGAAGGGCCACAACCGTCAGTCGGCGAAGATGGGACACCGCCTCCCCTGAGCCCTCCGTGGCCAGTTGCCGCAAAGCCACGAGGAGCAGGTCGCCCGACGGGATCCGCACCACGCCCCTTCGTTCTGCCAACCGCTCGGCCACACCCGGCAGTTCGGCTCCCCGAAACCGAGGGGCCGGGGGCAGGCACCTTGCTGAAAGCTGTGAGCAGTCGGCGGGCAAGTGTCCCTTTCGCGCTCAAACGAGCGGCATATGGACAGCGACGGCTGAAGTGCTCACGGATTTACCACCACATGGCTCGGCCGAGGCGGCGTACGGGCTCGCCCGCGAGGAATGCCTCGATGTTCTCGACGGCCTGGCCGTAATAGGTGCGGTAGTTGTTCTGCGAGACGTGGCCGAGGTGGGGGGTGGCCAGGAGCCAAGGCGCGGTGCGCAGGGGTGACCGGCGGCGGCTGCGGCAAAGGGCTTGCCGTGGACGGGTGGGCGGGCAGTGGCTGCATGCGTCAACGACCTGTGCTGCGGGCGGAGTTCACTCGCCCGGCAGGCCATCGCCCCCCCCCGGCGCCCCGGCGTGCCAAGATCCCGGTGTACGGAGTTCGACCGACCGGAAGGACACCATGCCCGCCTACGTCATAGCCCACCTGCAAGAGGCCGCTCCGCACCCGGAGATCGTCGAGTACATCGAGCGCATCCCCGCCACCTTCGAGCCCTACGGCGGACGCTTCCTCGTGCACGCCACGCAGCACGAGGTGAAGGAGGGCAGCTGGCCCGGGCACGTCGTGATGATCGGCTTCCCCGGGATCGCCGAGGCGCGGGCCTGGTGGGACTCACCCGCGTACCAGGAGATCGCCCCGCTGCGCTCACGGCACATCGAGGGCGACATCATCCTGGTCGAAGGCGTGCCCGAGGGCTACGAACCGACCGGCGCCACCCAGGCGATGCGGGAAGCCCTCCCGGCCGATTAGCCCCGCACGCTCCGGACAGGGCGGGACCGGCCACTCGGAACAGGCCGTACGCCCCTCGACAGCGCGTACGTCGCCCGACTGCTCGCCGCCCGGCAGCCCACCGCGGAGATCCACTGCCCGACCCGAGGGACGCCGCGTGGCAGCGGGCCGTCGACGAGGGCGGCGTGACGCCCGCCACAAGGGCGGGAGGGTTGCCCGCGTCGACACGAAGAAGCCCCCGCCGGTTTCCCGGCGGGGGCTTTCAGCTGCGGTGGACCTGTGGGGATTTGAACCCCAGACCCCCTCGATGCGAACGAGGTGCGCTACCAGACTGCGCCACAGGCCCTTGCAACGAGAGAAACCTTAGCACCTCGATCGGGGTGCTCGGAAATCCGTTGCCGGCGGGGGGTCGGCCACGGGTTTTCCAAGGTCATTCGTTGACGGCCCGGGGGCGGTCGCCGTCCTCGTACTGGTCGAACAGCGGGGTGCGGCCGCGCTCGCGGGCACGGCGGGCGGAGGCCACGCGGAGGGCGTCGTTGCGCCCGTCGGCGTCGGCCTGCTCCTCCGTGCCGGCCCGGCCGCCTTCCGGAGCCGTGCCGTCGGCGGGGCCGGCCATCTCCTCCGGGCCCGGGGCCACGGCGCTCGAACGCGCCGAGCTCCAGGTGTCCTCGGCTCCGAGGTCCACGTCGCTGGTGGCGCGCGGGGCGACCGGGGCGGTCACGTAGGTGGGCAGCGGCACCGGGACCGGGTCCCAGCTGTCGCCGCCCTGGCCGGGCCGCCGCCGGCGCTCCAGCTGCTGGTCGACCCACTCGGCGTGGTCGGTCTGCTCGACGAGCGCGCGCCGGTCGGCGGCGAGCGCCAGGAGGCCGGGGTCGGTCTCCTGGCCCGGTTCGGCGTCGGCTTCGACTTCGGCGTCGAGGCTCGGCGCGGGTCCCTCCGGTTCGTCGGGGTCGATGTCGTCGACGGAGGGGCGGCGGCGCGGCTGACGCTCCCGCAACCGCTGTGCCGCGGCCTCGGCCTGACGACGGTCCATCTGGTACGCGAAACGGCGGCGCTCCTGGGAGCGCAGGTAGGCGATGTAGACGCTCAGCAGCACCGCGGGCACTCCGGGCGCCCACAGGAAGGCGAGCCCGCCGACCGCGGCGACGACCGCGCCGAGCGTGAAGGCGAGGAAAAGCATCGTGGTGGTGCGCCGGCGCCGGGCGAGCACCCTCGAGCGCCGGGCGCGCGCCGCGGCGGCCTGCGCCGACGGAGACGGCTGCGGCTGCTGCAGCTGCTGCTGCGGCGGCGGCTGGGCGGAGGGGGCGGCAGCCTGCGACGGCGCGGCCTGCTGGGCCGGGAGCGCGGGCTGCGCCCTTCGCGGGGGCGCTCCGCGCCGGGCGGACGGGACGCGCTCGCGCGGGGGACGCCCGGTCGGCTCGTCGGGGGCCGGTTCGGAGGACACCGCCGGTTCCGGACGCTGCGCGGAGTGCGGCCGTGCCGGATGTACCGGATGTACCGGCTCCTGCACCTGCTGCGGGCGGGTCTGGGACACGGCGAAGGCCCGGACGTCCACCGAGTCGGTGACCGCTTCCGGGTCGTGGACGCTCTCCTCCGCCTCGTCGGCGGAGCGCGCCCGCAGGTCCTTGGCGTACCGGCGCTCCATCCCCGCCCGTCCGGACAGCAGTCGGATGGCGGTGCTGAAGCGTTCCGTCGGACGGGCCTCGTTCAGCTCATCCTGCCTACGGAGCCACATCGGCACCAAGTAGGCGGCCCAGGCCCCGACGATGGCTGCGTAGATGAGGCCGCTGTTGCTCACGCCTCACACGGTAGAGGGGTTTAGGTGAGGCCATCCGCCAATTGAGCCGGTGTGTCGCACGATCCGGCTGATATTTCGAACTTTTTTTGCGAACGATGCGATCAGCCGACCACTTAAGCCGGGAATTTTCCTGTCTTCAGACGGTCATCGCGCGATCAAATTCGAACATTTATTCAATTACTCGGGTGGTGCGGGATTCCCCGAGCGTGCCCGTTGCCAGCGCCCGAGCAGTCCCTCGGGCACTTCCTCCGCCGTGAGCGCGAAGACGAGATGGTCGCGCCAGGCGCCGTCGATGTGCAGATACCGCGGGCGCAGCCCCTCCTCGCGGAATCCGAGTTTCTCCACGACCCGGCGGCTGGGCCCGTTCTCGGGGCGAATGCACACCTCGACGCGGTGCAGTCCGACGGTACGGAAACAGTGGTCCACGACCATCGCCACGGCCGTCGGCATCACCCCGCGACCGGCCACCGCCTGGTCGACCCAGTAGCCGACGTGCCCCGAGCACATCGAGCCCCAGGTGATCCCGGCGACCGTCAACTGGCCGACCAGGCGCCCCTGGTACTCGATGACGAACGGCAGCATCCGCCCCGCGTGCGCCTCCGCCCTCAGGTGACGGACCATCTGGCGGTAGGTCGGCCGGTGCACGACCGGACCGGACGGGGTGGGCGGCGGGATCGTCGCCTCCCAGGGGCGCAGCCAGTCGCGGTTGCGCCGGTTGACCTCGCGCCAGGCCCGCTGGTCGCGCAGCTTTATCGGCCGGAGGACGACGTCGCCGGCCACCAGCTCCACGGGCCAGGATGAACCGTTCAGCTCGCACCCCCGCCGCCGGCGCCGGTTCTGGAGTGGTCGCCGCCGCGCAGTTGGTCGACCGCGTGCTTCAGCAGCGGTTCCAGGACGGCCAGGCCGTCCTTCACCCCGCCGCTGGACCCGGGCAGGTTGACGATCAGCGTCCGGCCCGCGACGCCCGCGAGGCCCCGGGAGAGGGCCGCCGTGGGCACCTTGTCCCGGCCGTACGCCCGGATGGCCTCCGCGATGCCGGGCACCTCGTGGTCGAGCACCGCGCGGGTCGCCTCGGGGGTGCGGTCGGTGGGCGAGACGCCGGTGCCGCCGGTGGTCACGATGACGTCGTACCCGGCCTCGGTGCCCGCGCGCAGCGCGGCCTCCACGGGGTCGCCGTCCGGGACCACCTGCGGGCCGTCGACGGCGAAGCCGAAGCGCCGCAGGCCCTCGGCGATCAGCGGGCCGCCCGTGTCGCGGTAGACGCCGGCGGCGGCCCGGTTGGAGGCGGTGACCACCAGGGCGCGGTACGGCGCGAGCGGTGCGCCGCCGACGGATGCATCCGGTGTCATGCCCTGCTCCAGTCGCCCGACGTGCCGCCCGTCTTCTCCTCCACCCGCACGTCCGTGATGACCGCCTTCTTGTCGACCGCCTTGACCATGTCGATCACGGTGAGCGCGGCGACGGAGACCGCGGTGAGCGCCTCCATCTCCACGCCCGTGCGGTCCGTCGTCTTCACCGTGGCCGCGATCTCCACGGCGTCGTCCGCGACCGACAGGTCCAGTTTCACACCGGACACCGCCAGGGGGTGACACAGCGGGATCAGGTCGGGGGTGCGTTTGGCGCCCATGATGCCCGCGATCCGCGCGGTGGCCAGGGCGTCGCCCTTGGGGACGCCCTCACCGCGCAGCAGTTCGATCACGCGGGGCGAGACCAGGACACGACCGGTGGCGCGGGCGGTGCGCGCGGTGACGTCCTTGCCGGACACGTCGACCATCCGGGCCGCGCCCGCCTCGTCGATGTGCGTCAGACGGCGCTGGTCAGGGTGGCCGGGGGTCTCCCCCCGGGAAGGCACGGTCATGATCGTGTGGCGCTCCCGGTCCGGGCCCGCCGCGGTGCGGCGCGCGGGCCTGCTGTGCGCGCCACGGTACCGCCAACCGGTACGGCTCAGCCGAGCAGGACCACCTCGACCTCGGTGCCGGGCTCGACGGACTCGACGTCCTCGGGGACGACGATCAGCGCGTCCGCCTGGGCGAGGGCGGCCACCAGGTGGGATCCGGCGCCGCCGACCGGGGTCACCTCGCCGTCCGCGTACCGGCCGCGCAGGAACTGGCGCCGGCCCTTCGGCGAGGTCAGCGGCCCGTCCGCGGTCAGGGTCGCGCGGGTTCTCGGCCGGTGGACGTCCGTGAGGCCCATCAGGGTGCGGATGGCGGGGCGCACGAACAGCTCGAAGGAGACGTACGAGGAGACCGGGTTGCCGGGGAGGGCCAGCAGCGGGGTGTGGTCGGGGCCGATGGAGCCGAAACCCTGGGGCTTGCCGGGCTGCATGGCGAGCGTGCGGAAGTCGATGCCGCTGCCCGGCTCGTCCTCGTCGCCCACGGACGACAGCGCCTCCTTGACGACGTCGTACGCCCCGACGCTCACCCCGCCGGTGGTGACCACCAGGTCGGCGCGGACCAGCTGGTCCTCGATGGTGTCGCGGAGGGTGTCGGCGTCGTCCGCGACGGCGCCCACGCGGTAGGCGATGGCGCCGGCGTCCCTGGCGCAGGCGGTGAGGGAGAAGCTGTTGGAGTCGTAGATCTGGCCGGCGCTCAGCTCCTCGTCGGGCTGGACGAGTTCGCTGCCGGTGGACATCACCACCACGCGCGGGCGCGGGTGCACCCGCACCGTGCCGCGGCCGATCGCGGCCAGCAGGGAGATCTGCGGCGGGCCGAGGACGGTTCCGGCCGCCAGGGCGCGGTCACCGGCCCGTACGTCGCTGCCCTGGTCGCGCACGTGCGCGCGGGCCCGGACCGGGCGGTGGACGAGCACCTGCCCGGTGGCGCCCTCGGGGGCCAGGCTGCGGGCCCGCATCGCGGTGACCGGGCCCTCGCCGAGCCCGCCGTCGGTCCACTCCACGGGGACGACGGCCTCGGCGCCGGGCGGGAGCGGGGCGCCGGTCATGATGCGCACCGCCTGGCCGGGGCCGACCCGGAGCAGGTCGGACTGGCCGGCCGCGACGTCACCGACGACCTCGAGGGCGGCCGGGTACCGCTCGCTCGCGCCCGCGACGTCCGCGACCCGTACCGCGTACCCGTCCATGGAGCTGTTGTCGAACAGCGGCAGCGACACCGGCACCGTGACGTCCTCGACCAGGACGCAGCCCTGGGCGTCGAGGAGGTTCAGCTCGATGGGTTCCAGGGGGCGGACGGTGGCGAGGATGTCGTCCAGGTGCTCGTCCACCGACCAGAGGTGGTCCGGGCCTGCGGTGCGGGGCGCGGCGGTGCTCAACGTTCCTGCATCTCCTCGGTGACGTAACGGCGGAGCCAGGTCCGGAAGTCCGGACCCAGGTCTTCACGTTCGCACGCGAGTCGGACAATGGCACGCAGGTAGTCGCCTCGGTCGCCGGTGTCATAGCGGCGGCCCCCGAAGACCACGCCGTGCACCGGGCCGCCGAGCTTCTCGTCCGCGGCCAGCTGCTGGAGGGCGTCGGTGAGCTGGATCTCGCCGCCGCGGCCCGGCTCGGTCTTGCGCAGCACGTCGAAGACGGCCGGGTCGAGGACGTAGCGGCCGATGATGGCGTACCGGGAGGGCGCCTCGGCCGGTTCGGGCTTCTCGACCAGGCCGCTGACCCGGACCACGTCGGAGTCGGTGGTGGTCTCGACGGCGGCGCAGCCGTAGAGGTGGATCTGCTCCGGGGCGACCTCCATGAGCGCGACGACGCTGCCGCCGTGCTGCTCCTGGACCTCGATCATGCGCTGGAGCAGGCAGTCGCGGGGGTCGATCAGGTCGTCGCCGAGGAGGACGGCGAAGGCCTCGTCGCCGACGTGCGGGGCGGCGCACAGGACGGCGTGGCCGAGTCCTTTGGGGTCGCCCTGGCGGACGTAGTGGATGGTCGCGAGGTCGCTGGATTCCTGGACCTTGGCGAGACGGGCGGCGTCGCCCTTCTTGTCGAGGGCCGACTCCAGTTCGTGGTTGCGGTCGAAATGGTCCTCCAGGGGGCGCTTGTTGCGGCCCGTCACCATGAGGACGTCGTCGAGACCGGCGGCTGCGGCCTCTTCGACCACGTACTGGATCGCCGGCTTGTCGACGACCGGCAGCATCTCCTTGGGAGTGGCCTTGGTGGCCGGCAGGAACCGGGTGCCGAGGCCTGCTGCGGGGATGACAGCCTTGCTGATCCGAGGGTGCGACTGAATCATGTCGGACACCATATCCGGTGCCTTTGCAGGGAATCTGCGACTCCGAATATTTAATGCTCATATGAGCACAATGAAACAGTTCAGGGACAGAGTTGAGACACGACGATCGCGCGAACGATCCTGACAAGCGGGTATTGCGACGGGAAATCCTCATGGTGAGGAACAGGTTGACGGCGGATGACGTGCGGGAGGCCTCGACCGCTCTGGCCGACCGCGCGCTCGGGCTGCCCGAACTGGCGCACGCGCGGACGGTGGCGGCGTACGTCTCCGTCGGGAGCGAGCCCGGCACGCTCGTGCTGCTCGACGCGCTGCGCGCGGGGGGCGTGCGCGTGCTGCTGCCGGCCCTGCTCCCCGACAACGATCTGGACTGGGGCGCGTACACCGGCGAGGACTCGCTCACGCGGGTGCGCCACGGCGGGCGGATGGCCCTGTTCGAGCCGGCCGGGGAGCGCCTCGGGCCGGACGCCGTGACCGGGGCGGACGCCGTGCTGCTGCCGGGCCTGGCCGTGGACGCCCGCGGGATGCGGCTGGGGCGCGGCGGCGGCTCGTACGACCGGGTGCTGGCCCGGCTGGAGCGCGCGGGCGCGCATCCGGCCCTGGTGGTGCTGCTGTACGACGCCGAGGTGGTCGAGCGGGTTCCCGAGGAGCCCCACGACCGGCCGGTGCACGCGGTGGTGACCCCGTCGGGGGTGCGGCGGTTCGGCTGAGCGCCGGCACCGTTCCGGCGGTCCCGGCGGTCCCGGCGGTCCCGGCGGTCCCGGCGGTCCCGGCGGTCCCGGCATGAGGAAGGCGGCCGCCACGTGCGCGTGGCGGCCGCCTTCCTCATGCCTCATGCCCCGGGGGCCGGGCCTCTCAGGTCATGGCTTGAGCAGCAGCGTGTCGCTGGTGCCGGCCTCGACCGCCTTCTCCGAGTACGCCCACTCGAGCAGTTCGCCCTCGGCCCACTTGTCCGTCTGGTCGACGTAGTGGGAGTGGTAGGCGTGGCCGGAGGCGCCGGAGAGGTTGATCCACCGCGACTTGTCGAGTTCGCCGAGGTTGACCACCATCCGCATCGACGGCACCCACACCACCCCGTAGCCGCCCGCGGCGTTCCAGCCGGTCGCGTTGACCGTGGCCTCGCCGCCGCCGAGCTTCCAGGGGCCGCGGTTGAGGGCGTACTGCAGGAAGTCGGGGCCGGAGGTGCCCAGGGTCTGGTTCTTCAGGAACAGGCGGTGCAGCCGGCCCCAGCTCCAGGTGTCGATGTCCTTGCCGAGCTTGGCGGTGAGCTCCCAGCGGGCGTCGATCAGGGCGCGCTCGAACAGCTCGTCACGGTTCTCCGCGCCGGGGCGGGTGCCCGCCTTCAGAGTCGTCCACCAGCCGCTGTCCTCCTCCTCCATCAGCGTGCGGACCACCTCGAACCAGCGGTCGCCGCCGTCGGGCTGGGCCTGGTCGGCCTCGCGCATGCCGCACTCGCGCACCTTGGCCCTCGCGTCGGCGGGCCCGGTGGGGTTGACCGGGTCGACCCACAGGCACTGGCCCTTGACCCGCAGCTCCTTGGGCAGCTTGTGGCTGAAGGCGAGCTTGAGGACGTTGCGCCAGACGGAGTTGAAGTAGGCGGCGGCCGCGGAGTCGGCGTCCTGGGTGTAGTCCCAGCCCTCCAGCAGCTTCTGCGCCTTGCGGACCTCCGGGTCCTCGAGGTCGATCTTGAGCAGTTCGGGCACCAGCAGCCTGGCGATGCCGCTGCTGTTGTCGAGCTGCATCTGCCGCATGTCGTCGGTGGAGATCTTGCCGCCGTCCTTGATCTTCGACTGGATCAGATCGTTGATCCGCTGGCTGCGGGCGCCGTAGCCCCAGTCGGTGGTCAGGGTGTACGGGTAGGCCTCGGGGTCGACCACGGCCTGGTTGGCGGTGACGATGTAGCCGCGGTCGGGGTCGAACTCGTAGGGCAGCGCGTCCTGGTCGATCCAGCCGGTCCAGCGGTACTTCGAGTCCCAGCCGGGTGCCGGGACGGAACCGTCGTGGTTCTTCGCGCGGGTGGGGATCCTGCCCGGCAGGGTGTAGCCGATGTGGCCCGCGGTGTCCGCGTAGACGAGGTTCTGCGAGGGCACCTCGAAGAAGGTGGCCGCCTCGCGGAAGTCGTCCCAGTCCTTCGCGCGGTTCATCGCGAAGACGGCGTCCATGGTGCGGCCCGCCTCCAGCGCGGTCCAGCGCAGCGAGACGCCGTAGCCGTCGCCCCGGTCGGGCGCGGCGGAATCGACGGTGGCCTTCTTCCCGGTCCGCACCAGCTCGGGGGAACGGTCGGAGAGCAGCGGGCCGTTGCCGGTCTCCCTGACGACGATCTTCCGCGACGCGCCGCCGGCGACCTTGATGGTCTCCTCGCGCGTCTTGAAGGGCACCACCTCGCCGTCGTACTGGTAGCCCTCGCCGGTGATCTTCTCCAGGTAGAGGTCGGTGGCGTCGACGCCGGAGTTGGTCAGGCCCCAGGCGACGTCCGCGTTGTGGCCGATTATCACGCCGGGCATGCCCGCGAAGGTGAAGCCGGTGACGTCGTACTGGCACGTGGGGGAGACGCTGCGGCAGTGCAGGCCCATCTGGTACCAGACGGACGGCAGCGAGGCCGACAGGTGCGGGTCGTTGGCCAGCAGCGGCTCACCGGTGACGGTGTGCTCGCCGGAAACCACCCAGGAGTTGGAGCCGATGCCGTCGCCGTTGACGCCGACGGCCGTGGGCAGGTTCTGCAGGACCTCCTGGAGGCCCGCCAACTGGCCCTCCAGACCGCCCCCGCCGGTCCCGACGGCTCCGGACGCGCCTTCCACGCCGCCCGCGCCCGCACCCGCGCCCGAGCCCGCACCGGTGCCGTCGCCGATTCCGGTGCCGTCACCGGTCCCGGTCCCGGTCCCGGTGCCGTCGCCGGTCCCGGTGCCCGTGCCGCTCTCGCCGCCGCCCGACTCGTAGGCCCCGGTGAGCTCGTTGTACTGGCCCTCCTGGACCACCGGCTTGTTCCGGCCGTACGGGTACGCCGGGTACAGGTCGGCGACCTGCTCGGGGTCCAGGCGGCTGGTCATCAGGGCGCGGTCGATCTCGTCCTGCATGTTGCCGCGCAGGTCCCAGGCCATCGCCTTCAGCCAGGCCACCGAGTCCACCGGGGTCCACGGTCCGGGCGTGTAGTCGTTGGTGAGGCCCAGCGCCGCGTACTCCAGGGAGATGTCCGCTCCCTCCTTGCCCTCCAGGTAGGCGTTGACCCCCTTGGCGTAGGCGTCGAGGTACTTCTTCGTGGCGGGGGAGAGCTTCTTCTCGTACTCCTGCTTCGCCACCCGGTCCCAGCCCAGGGTGCGCAGGAACTCGTCGTTCTCGATCTGGCTCTCGCCGAACATCTCCGACAGGCGCCCGGAGGTCATGTGCCGGCGCACGTCCATCTCGTAGAACCGGTCCTGCGCCTGGACGTAGCCCTGTGCCATGAACAGGTCCTCGTCGGAGGAGGCGTAGATCTGCGGGATGCCGTTGCCGTCACGTTTGACGTCGACGGGGCCCGACAGGCCCTTGAGCGTGATCGATCCCTTGGTCTGCGGGAAGGAGGCACGCACGGTGCCGATCGACCAGTACGCCCCGTAGGCGACACCGCCGATCAGGGCCAGCACCAGGACGAACACGAGCAGACGGGCTTTGCGCCCCCTTTTCCTGCCGGACTTGACGGGCTGCTGACCCGTGGAGGCGGTGGTGTCGGTGGGCATCGCTGTCCTTGCTGTCCTTACGCGAGCGGCAGGGCGGGCTGTGCTTTTAACTGAACGCTGGAGCAACGATAGGCGCAGGACCCCGCGCCGCTTGACGCGGAGTCTGGAACCAGCCCGGACGGACGTTCGATGATGCCAGGTGGACGCATCAAGAACGCGTCAAGACTTAGGTAAGGTAACGAAGCGGTTCGCCACGAACACGACGGCTCCCCGCGCCCCGCAGCCGAGGCCGGGCACACCGCGCGTGAGCCAGGGAAGGGAACGGCCGCTGACTGTCCACCACCTCAACCAGCTCCTGCTCGTCTGCTCGCTGGTCCTGCTCGTCGCCGTCGCAGCGGTCCGGATCTCCTCGCGCAGCGGGCTCCCCAGCCTGCTCGTCTATCTGGGCATCGGCGTCGCCATCGGCCAGGACGGCATCGGCCACGTCCAGTTCGACAACGCCGGGCTGACGCAGGTCTTCGGGTACGCGGCCCTGGTGGTGATCCTGGCCGAGGGCGGACTGGGCACCAAGTGGACGGAGACCAGACCCGTCCTGCCCGTCTCCGCCGCACTCGCGACCGTCGGCGTCGCGGTGAGCGTCGGGGTCACCGCGACGGCCGCGCACTTCCTGGTCGGGCTGGAGTGGCGGCAGGCGCTCATCATCGGCGCGGTGGTGTCCTCGACCGACGCGGCGGCCGTCTTCTCCGTGCTGCGGCGCATTCCGCTCCCCCCGCGCGTGACGGGCGCCTTGGAGGCCGAGTCCGGCTTCAACGACGCCCCCGTGGTCATCCTGGTGCTCGCCTTCTCCACGGCCGGCCCGATCGAGCACTGGTACGTCCTGCTCGGCGAGATCACCCTGGAGCTGGCCATCGGCGCCGTCATCGGACTCGCGGTGGGCTGGCTGGGCTCCTGGGGACTCAGACATGTGGCGCTGCCCGCCTCCGGTCTCTACCCGATCGCCGTCATGGCCATCGCCGTCGCCGCCTACGCGGCGGGCGCCATGGCCCACGGCAGCGGCTTCCTCGCCGTCTACCTCGCCGCGATGGTGCTGGGCAACGCCGGACTGCCGCACTGGCCCGCCACCCGCGGCTTCGCCGAGGGGCTCGGATGGATCGCCCAGATCGGCATGTTCGTCCTGCTCGGCCTGCTGGTCTCCCCGCACGAACTGGGCGACGACATCGTGCCCGCGCTGGTCATCGGGCTGGCGCTGACCGTGGTGGCCCGGCCGCTGAGCGTCGTGCTGTGCCTGCTGCCGTTCCGGGTGCCCTGGCAGGAGCAGACGCTGATGTCGTGGGCGGGACTGCGCGGCGCCGTGCCCGTCATCCTGGCGACGATCCCGATGGTGCAGGGCGTCGAGGGCAGCCGGAGGCTCTTCAACATCGTCTTCGTCCTGGTCGTCGTCTACACCCTCGTCCAGGGGCCCACGCTGCCGTGGCTGGCCCGCAGACTACGGCTCGGCACGGGCACGGAGGCCGCCGACCTGGGCATCGAGTCGGCGCCCCTGGAGCGGCTGCGCGGGCATCTGCTGTCGGTCGGCATCCCTCAGGAGTCGAAGATGCACGGGGTGGAGGTCGGCGAACTCCGGCTGCCGAAAGGGGCGGCCGTCACACTCGTCGTGCGCGGGGGCGCCTCGTTCGTGCCGCTGCCGACGACGATGCTGCGGCACGGCGACGAACTCCTCGTCGTCGCCACCGACCCGGTCCGGGACGCCACCGAACGCCGCCTGCGCGCGGTGGGTCAGGGCGGCAAACTGGCCGGCTGGCTGGGCATCGACGGCGAGGACCCGGGGCACTGACCCAGCCGCCGTCCACCGGGGCCCGCCGGGTCACGGACCGCCGGGCCCCCGTGGACGGCGGGCCCCGGTGGACGGCGGGCCCCGGTCCCGCGGTATCCGGTTCCACAGGCGCACGAGCCCCCGTCGCCCGCGGACACCTGATCGCGTCGACACGGCGCCTGTACCATGCATGGAGTACCCAGATCGAACCAACTCTGCCTGACGCAGAGCTGGCGCGACCGTATGGCGGCCGACCTGCCCCGAGCTGTGGCACCCGGCATCTACCGCAGTCAGCGCAAGAGGACAGCTCTCGGCGTGCCCGAAGCCCGACCGTGAAGGGCCGCGCGCCACCAGGCGGCAGAAAGGCACGGGCCGTGGCATCCACGGTCACCACGTCGAAGGCCCCCGCGGCCGGCTCCCGTCCGGGATACGGCCGACTGCTGCGCACCCGCGGCGCCTGGACGTTCCTGCTCCCCGGCTTCGCGGCACGCCAGCCGTTCGCGATGCTCACCCTCTCCATCGTGCTGCTGGTGCAGCACACCACCGGCTCGTACGGCGCGGCCGGCGCCGTCGCGGCGGTCACCGGCGTGTCCATGGCCCTGTTCGCGCCCTTCAGCGGCCGGCTCGCCGACCGCCACGGGCAGCGCGCCGTACTCGTCCCCGGTGTGCTGCTGCACACCGTGGCCGCGCTGGCCCTGACCGCGCTGGCGCTGACCCACGCCCCGCTGTGGGCGCTGTTCGCCGCGGCCGTGCCGACCGGCGCCTCGGTGCCCCAGATCGGGCCCATGGTGCGCGCCCGCTGGGGCGTCAAGCTCAAGGACTCCCCGCTGATGACCACCGCGGCGGCCTTCGAGTCCGTCACCGACGAGCTGACCTTCGTCGTCGGACCGCTGCTGGCCACCGCCCTGTGCACGGCCGTGAACCCGGCCGCGGGCCTGGTCACCGAGGCCGCGCTGACCCTGGTCGGCGGTCTGCTGTTCGCCGCGCAGAAGGGCACCCAGCCCGAGGTCGCCACCGGCGGGCACGCGCGCGTGCAGCACGCTTCCGCCCTGCGCGTCCCCGGGGTGCGCGTCCTGATCGTCACCTTCCTGGGCATCGGCTCCGTCTTCGGCGGCATGCAGGTCTCGCTGGCCGCGTACACCGAGTCGATCGGCGAACCCGGCCTGAACGGCGTCCTGTACGGCGTCTTCGCCGCGGGCAACATGCTCGCCGGCATCGCCTGCGGCGCCATCGCCTGGAAGGTCGCCCCGCAGCGGCGCCTCGTCCTCGGGTACGCGGCGCTCGCGGTGAGCGCGTCCGCCCTGTGGACCGCCCAGTCGCCGCTGCTCCTCGCGGGGCTCGGGCTGCTGGTCGGCATGTGCATCGCGCCCGCCCTGATCACCGGCTTCACCATGGTCGACGACCTGGTCCCGGCGGGGGGCCGCACCGAGGCCTTCACCTGGCTGACCGGTGCGGTGGCACTCGGCCAGGCGGCCGCGGTCACGGTCGCCGGACAGTTCGAGGACCGCCTGTGGGACGGCGCCGGTTTCCTGGTGCCGATGGGCGGTACGGTGCTCGCCCTGGCGACCCTGCTGGCGCTGCGGTCACGGCTGGCGCCGGCCCCGCACGGACGCACCGTCGCACGTGGCGTGGGTCACCGCTCGCCCGTCACAGTGGACTGAACACCGGGAATACGGCACTATGAAGCGTCGTTTAGCACTCATCGAGTGAGAGTGCCAGGAGGAAGACAGTGCCCACCTACCAGTACCAGTGCACCGAGTGCGGCGAGGGCCTCGAGGCGGTGCAGAAGTTCACCGACGACGCCCTGACCGAGTGCCCGAACTGCCAGGGCCGCCTGAAGAAGGTGTTCTCGGCGGTCGGCATTGTCTTCAAGGGCTCCGGCTTCTACCGCAACGACAGCCGCGGCTCCTCGTCGAGCAGCACCCCGGCGGCGTCGAAGTCGTCCGACTCCTCGACGGGCTCGTCCTCGTCCTCGGATTCGTCGTCCTCTTCGGCCTCCTCGACGTCCTCGTCCTCCTCGGGTTCGGGTTCGTCGGCCGGGTCCACCAGCACCACCGCCGCGTAAGGTCTGTCTCCGAGGACCCCGTCGTCGTCCGACGACGGGGTCCTCGGTGTTTTTCCGGTGTTCTTCCGGTCCGTTCCCGGGGTGTTTTCGGGGCGGTTAGGGTGCGAGGCATGGCGAACATGGCGCACAAGGCGGACGCCGAGATCGGCGTGATCGGCGGCTCCGGTCTCTACTCCTTCCTCGAGGACGTGACCGAGGTCCGGGTGGACACCCCGTACGGGGCGCCCAGCGACTCCCTCTTCCTCGGTGAGCTGGCCGGCCGGCGGGTCGCCTTCCTCCCCCGGCACGGAAGCGGCCACCATCTGCCGCCGCACCGGATCAACTACCGGGCCAACCTGTGGGCGCTCAGGTCGGTCGGCGCCCGCCAGGTGCTCGGGCCGTGCGCGGTGGGCGGGCTGCGCCCCGAGTACGGACCGGGGACGCTGCTGGTCCCGGACCAGCTCGTGGACCGTACGAAGTCCCGGGTCGGCACCTACTTCGACGGGCTGCCGCTGCCCGACGGCACGGTGCCGAACGTCGTGCACGTGTCACTGGCCGACCCCTACTGCCCCGCCGGCCGGGCCGCCGCCCTGAAGTCGGCGCGCGGGCGGGACTGGGAGCCGGTGGACGGCGGCACGCTGGTCGTGGTCGAGGGGCCGCGCTTCTCCACCCGCGCCGAATCGTCGTGGCACCGGGCGCAGGGCTGGTCGGTGGTGGGCATGACCGGCCATCCCGAGGCGGCGCTCGCCCGTGAGCTGGAGCTCTGCTACACGTCCCTGACGCTGGTCACCGACCTCGACGCCGGCGTCGAGACCGGCGAGGGCGTCTCGCACGACGAGGTGCTGCGGGTGTTCGCCGCGAACGTGGACCGCCTGCGGAACGTGCTCTTCGACACGGTGGCGGCGCTGCCCGCCACCGAGGAGCGGGACTGCCTGTGCGCCTCGGCCCTGGGCGGGATGGATCCGGGGTTCGCGCTGCCGTAGGGCCGCACGTTCGGGTGAGGGAGTTTTCCACAGAGCGCGATGCGTCCACAGGCTCCGGCGGAGAACGGCGGAAAGCCCCATCGTGGGGTGCACAAGCCGTCCCCTCGCCCCAGGTGGTGTCCCGCCGTGTCCTTCCCTCCACCCCGTGAGCCCTCGCACCGCTCCCCTTCTCTCCCTTCCCCTTCCCTCCCTTCCTCTTCCTCCCCTTCCTCCCCCTTTTCTTCCTTCTCCTCCTTTTCGGCCGGGGTGCCGCCCCGGTGCGAGGTGCCGCACTTCGCACCGGTGCGGGTGCGGAGCGGTCTGCTGCGGTCCGGCCGGCTCGTCCGGCACCGGCGGCGGGCCGCGGCGCTCGGCCTCGCCGTCACGGCGGTGGCGCTGGTGGCGGCGGGCCCACGGGAGACGGACCGGCCCCGCGGGCATCCGGACGGCGCTTCGGGCACCCGCGTCGCGTCGGCGTCGGCCGCCCCGGCGGACGGGCCCCCGGGAGCCCGCGTCACGGCGCCGGTGCGGATCGCCGACTCCGCCACGGTGCGGCTGCTGCGGCCGGGCGACCGGGTCGACGTCATCGCCGCCGGGGAGCGGGGCGCGGGCGGTGCGGCCGACGGCGGGTCCCGCGTGGTCGCGCGGGGAGCACGGGTCACAGAGGTGCCGGAGCCGCCGGAGACCCCGGACGCGGGCGGGGCCCTGGTGATGCTGTCGGTTCCGCGTGCCACCGCTGCCGAACTGGCGGGCGCGAGCGCCACGGCACGGCTGGCGGTGACGCTGTGGTGAGGGGTTCGCCGGCCCTTGGCGCCGTCTTCACATCACGTGCCTCGTTCGAGGGGCGGCCCCACTGGGCAGATGGGCGATGCGCTGTCGTAGGTTGCGGAGCGTTCGGTCACCGGCGTCACGCATGCGGAAGGGAGCTCCGAGGTGAGCGAGAAGAACGAGCCGAGCATCTGGCAGGGCTTCAAGGCCTTCCTGATGCGCGGGAACGTCGTCGACCTGGCGGTGGCCGTGGTCATCGGCGCGGCCTTCACCAACATCGTCAACTCGGTGGTGAAGGGCGTGATCAATCCGCTGGTCGGCGCCTTCGGCACCCAGAACCTGGACAGCTACAGCTCCTGTCTGAAGGCCCCCTGCACGGGCACCGGCGACGCCGCGACGGGGATCAGGATCCTGTGGGGCTCGGTCCTCGGCTCGACGCTCCAGTTCGTGATCACGGCCGCTGTCGTCTACTTCCTGATGGTGCTGCCGATGGCCCGCTACCTGGCCCGGGTGGAGGCCCGCCGGAAGGCCAGGGAAGGCACGCGGGAGGTCGTCGAGATCTCCGAACTGGAGGTGCTCAAAGAGATCCGCGACGAGCTGGTCGCACAGCGCGGCTCGAACAGCGGCGGGCGATAGCCGGCACCGGCACGGCGCCCGGTCGTCGGATCGCCGGGCCGCGTCCGGTCAGAGGTGGTGGGGCGGCTTCTCGTCGAGGAAGCGCTTCAGGTCCGAGGCGCTGTCGCCGGACGGGCGCTCGCCCCATCCCCGGTCCGTGTCGTCCGAGGACTGCTGGTCCAGCGGGTCGTCGAAGACCAGCGCGGGCTTCGGCTCGCGCGGCCGGGATTCGGGGGCGGTGCTCATGCCCTCAGGGTACGGCCTCGCCGTTCCCCCCTTCCGTTCCTCCCTTCTTCCGTTTCCGTCGGTGACCGTGCGGGAGGAGGGCCCTGCACGAGACTGGCGCCATGACAGTTGACGCGCTCACAGATGTGGACGGCGTGCGGGTGGGACACGCGACCCGCACCGGCGGCGGCCTGCTCACCGGCACCACGGTCGTGCTCGCGCCCGAGGGCGGGGCGGTGGCCGCCGTGGACGTACGCGGCGGCGGTCCCGGCACGAAGGAGACCGACGCGCTCGATCCCCGCAACCTCGTCCAGAAGGTCGAGGCGATCGTCCTGACCGGCGGCAGCGCCTACGGACTCGACGCGGCCTCCGGGGTGATGGCCTGGCTGGAGGAGCGGGGCCGCGGGGTCCGTGTCGGACCGGAACCCGCGCACGTGGTGCCGGTGGTGCCGGCCGCCTGCGTCTTCGACCTGGGCCGGGGCGGCGACTTCCGGGCCCGTCCGGACGCGGCCACCGGGCGGGCCGCGGTGGAGGCGGCAGCGGCGACCGCGCCGGGGGCACGGGTGCCGGAGGGGTGCGTGGGCGCCGGTACGGGGGCCGTGGTCGGAGCGGTCAAGGGCGGGATCGGCACCGCGAGCAAGGTGCTGGATTCGGGGATCACGGTGGCCGCGCTGGTGGTGGCCAACGCGGCGGGGGCGGTGACGGACCCGGAGACGGGGGTGCTGTACGGGGAGTTGTTCCAGGGCGGCCGGGTCCGTCATCCGGACCCGGAGGTGCACGAGGCGGCGCTCCGGCGGCTCGCCGACCTCGCCGAGCGGAACGGCCCTCCCCCGCTCAACACCACGCTCGCGGTGGTCGCCACCGACGCTGACCTGTCCCGGGCCCAGGCGCAGAAGCTGGCCGGTACCGCGCACGACGGCATCGCGCGGGCGGTGCGGCCGGTGCATCTGCTCAACGACGGGGACACGGTCTTCGCCCTCGCCACGGGCGCCCGTCCGCTCGACGCCGCGGACCCCCTCGCCCTGAACGGGATCCTCGCGGCCGGCGCCGACCTGGTGACGCGCGCGATCGTACGGGCCGTGCGCGCGGCCGAGTCGGTGGACGGGCCGGGCGGGGTCTGGCCGTCGTACCGGGAGTTGTACGGCGCGGCAGATGCGTGGACAGCGGCCACGCAGACAGCGGACGCGTAGCCACGCGGGGGTCGACGGGCGAACCGGAACCGTCCGGTGTCCGGAGAGCGGTGACCGCTGGGCGGAGTCCGGGTTCAGTGGCGGACAAGCCCGGCCGCTCACCCGGGGGCGGCGACTGAACAGGAGGTATCGGAGATCCGCCGGGGCGGGTGGGAATTCCTCGCGCCTCTCGTTCGTTCCCCCGCCGTACCTTTTTCTCAGTTCCCGGACATGATGTCCGCCCGAGGGGCTACGGTATGCACCCACTGGGTGACATGCAGCGACGCCGGGAGAAACCTTGAGCGTTCCGTACGAGACTGCGGCGTACGAACCAGCCGACTCGCCCGAGTCTCCTGAGGAGCACCTCGCGCGACTGCTCGGCCGCGCCCTGAACTCCTTCGAACTGCCCGACGAGGCGGTGCACCGGCTCGACTGCGCGCTGGCACACGACAGTTCGCTGCACTCCGCGCATCACAGCGCCGGCCTGCACCGGGAGACGTACCGGCACACCTGGCTGCTCGCCGACGGCTCGGCGCTCACGCTCTGGGAGCTCGTCCACAACGCCACCCCGGGCAGCGAGCCCGAGCACGAGGTGTACGCGGACGAGGAGGAACTGAGGGTCGCGACCGCCCGGTTGCCGTTGCCGCCGGAGACCCCGGACTTCGAGCTGCCGGTGGTGGTGCGGCTCTCCCGGATCCCGACACCCCGCCCGGTCTACGTCCCCGACGGTTCGGCGGACCACGCGCGCCGCTTACTGCGCCGGGCGGAGAACACGGACCGTCCGGGCCCCGGGACGGCCGCGCTGCTGACCACGGCGTTCGCCCACCAGATCACCCAGGCCTTCGGCCGCCCGTTCCGCGCGGGGCGCCCGGGGCGTTCAGGACCGAGCTTCTCCCTGTACGAGCACGCGTTCCTGCTGCGTGACGGCGTGGAGATGTCCCTCTGGGAAGTGGAGCACACGGCCACGCCCGACGGACGGCACATGTGCGAGGTGTACGTCACCGAGGACGCCGCCCGGGACGCGATGGAGCGCCGCGCGGCCCAGGTCCCCTGACCCCGGCTCCGACGGCTCCGACGGCTCCGGCACCGACGCCACCGGGCTGACCCTCGACGCTCCCGGGCTCCGCCCCGCTCTGTTCCCGGTTCAGCGGTCGCCCGCGGTGCCGTCCGCCAGGCGCCGTACCAGCACGGCGAACGCCTCGCGCTCCGCCGGCGTGAGCCGCACATCCTCTGCCCGCGGCCCCGTCCGCCGCTGCCGCGGAATCGCGCGCAGCGCCTGAAGCTCCCGCCCCGCCGGGACCGCGTACCCCGGCACCGGTCCGGACCACGGTCCCGGTTCCGTTCCCTGCCAGGGAGGAACACCCCCGCCCCGCCCGCGTCTGCGTTCCCGTCCGCGTTCGCGCCACAG
This sequence comes from Streptomyces sp. NPDC004051, assembly GCF_053604275.1. NCBI lineage: Bacteria > Bacillati > Actinomycetota > Actinomycetes > Kitasatosporales > Streptomycetaceae > Streptomyces > Streptomyces sp. NPDC004051. The sequence continues at coordinate 76,351 of NZ_JBSGHG010000024.1, forward strand.
GACACCGGCCAGGCCCACCGTGCAGGCCACGGCCACCACGGCGAGGACGGCGGTGCCCGCCGTCCTCAAGATCGAGTCGTGCTCAGGCATGCGCCCCAGTACACACCACGGTCCGGGACTTTGGTCCCGGACCGTGGTGAACGTGATCTATATCGCAGTTGCCGTGAACGGCTGCGAATCACCTTGAGCGGCCTATATGCACCCAGGGCCCATCTATCCGAGCCTAAAGGGGCAATCCGCCGCCCGTCGCGGCCGCCGCCTCACGCGGCCACCGGCTGCTTCGCCTCGGCCGCCGAGGCCGCCGAGCCCTTGTCCGCGTTCGCGCCGCCCGCTCCCGGTGCCGACTTGCCCAGGCTCTTCAGGACGATCACCAGAGCCGTCGTGACGCAGACGCCCGCCGCGATGGCGAGCAGGTAGAGGAAGGGGTTGCCGATCAGCGGGACCACGAAGATACCGCCGTGCGGCGCGCGCAGGGTGGCGCCGAAGGCCATCGACAGGGCGCCGGTGACCGCACCGCCCACCATCGAGGCGGGGATCACGCGCAGCGGGTCGGCCGCCGCGAACGGGATCGCGCCCTCGGAGATGAAGGAGGCGCCCAGGACCCAGGCGGCCTTGCCGTTCTCCCGCTCGGTCCGGTTGAAGAGCTTGCCGCGGACCGTGGTGGCCAGGGCCATCGCCAGCGGCGGAACCATGCCGGCCGCCATCACCGCGGCCATGATCTTCATCGCGGAGTCGCTGGGGCTCGCGACCGCGATGCCGGCCGTGGCGAAGGTGTACGCGACCTTGTTGACGGGGCCGCCGAGGTCGAAGCACATCATCAGGCCGAGCAGGGTGCCGAGCAGGATGGCGTTGGTTCCGGTGAGGCCGTTCAGCCAGTCGGTCATGCCCTTCTGCGCCGAGGCGATCGGCTTGCCGATCACCACGAACATCAGGAAGCCGACCACCGCCGAGGAGATCAGCGGGATCACCACCACCGGCATGATGCCGCGCAGCGCCGCCGGGATGCGGACCCGCTGGATCGCCAGCACGACCGCACCGGCGATCAGACCGGACGCGAGACCGCCGAGGAAGCCGGCGTTGATGGTGAGGGAGATCGCGCCGCCGACGAAGCCGGGCACGAGTCCGGGCCGGTCGGCCATGCCGTAGGCGATGTAACCGGCCAGGACCGGGACGAGGAAGCCGAAGGCGACGCCGCCGATCTGGAAGAGCAGAGCACCCCAGCTGGCGGCCTGGGTCCACACGAAGTGTTCCATCACCGACGGCGCCTCGTTGATCTCATAGCCGCCGATCGCGAAGCCGAGGGCGATGAGGAGACCGCCCGCCGCGACGAACGGGACCATGTAGCTGACGCCGGACATGAGCCACTTGCGCAGCTTGGTGCCGTAGCCCTCGCCGGGTCCACCGGCGCGGTCCACGGGCGTGTCGGAGGAGGCGGCGGCCGCGGTGACCTCACCGCGCTCGGCCTTGCCGCGGACCTCGGCGATCAGCTCGGCGGGGCGGTTGATGCCCGCCTTGACGCCGGCGTCGACGGTCGGCTTGCCCGCGAAGCGCTCCTTCTCCCGGACGGGCACGTCGTGGGCGAAGATCACACCGTCGGCCGCCGCGATCACGGCCGGGTCGAGCCGCTCGAAGCCCGCCGAGCCCTGGGGCTCGACGGCGATCTCGACGCCCGCCTCCCGGCCGGCGTTCTCCAGCGCTTCGGCCGCCATGTACGTGTGGGCGATACCGGTGGGGCAGGAGGTGACGGCGACGATCCGGAAGGGACGCGCGCCCGCGTCCGCACCGGACGCGCCCGCCGCGTCGGTGGTGCCCGTGGCGGCGCCGGTGGAGGCCGCCACCGGCGTCGCCACGGAGTCTGCGGTGTCCTTGCCGTCCGCGGTGCCCGCGGCACCGGCGGAGCTGTCGGGGGTCTCGGCCCCGGTCGTGCCCTCGGTGCCCGCCGCGGAGGCCGTGGTTGCCGTGGACGCCGGCTCGTCCGCTGCCGGCCGCTCGTCCCCGCGGACGAGCGCCGCCGCGCCCTCCGCGTCGCCGACCGACCGGAGCGCGTCGGTGAACTCGGCGTTCATCAGCTTCCGGGCCAACGACGAGAGGATCGTCAGATGAGCGTCGTCCGCACCCGCCGGCGCGGCGATCAGGAAGATCAGATCGGCGGGCCCGTCCGCGGCGCCGAAGTCGATCCCGGCGGCGCTGCGCCCGAAGGCCAGCGTCGGTTCGGTGACATGCTCGCTGCGGCAGTGCGGGATGCCGATGCCGCCGTCGAGGCCCGTCGGCATCTGGGCCTCACGGGCGGCCACGTCGGCGAGGAAACCCTCCAGGTCGGTCACCCGGCCGAGGGTCACCATCCGCTCGGCGAGGGCTCGGGCCGCCGCTTCCTTGGTGTCGGCGGACAGGTCGAGGTCGACCAGGTCCGCGGTGATCATCTCGCTCATCGCGGGCTCCTTCGCGCGCGTATCGCCCGTGGCGTGGGGTGGGCGAAAGGGGTGACGGGGACGGTGATACCGGTGATGCGGTGGGGGACGGTGGGGCTGCGGGGAACGGCGCCGGGGACGGTTCCCGCTGCAGCGGAGGGGGTGTGCGCGGCACTCGCGGTACGGGCGGTGCGCGCGGCACAGGTGGTACGGGCGGTCATGACACCGGCTCCTTCAGCACACGGTCGACCGGCACCGTTGCCGTGACCGTCACCGCGGCCGGGTCCAGGTCGGCCGGCGTGGGCATCACGCTGCCGGGCGTCTGGACGGCTGCCGCTCCGTGGGCGAGCGCCGAGGCGAGCGCCTCCGGCCCGCGCCCGCCGGCGATGAGGAAGCCGGAGAGCGAGGAGTCGCCCGCGCCCACGTTGCTGCGGACGACGTCCACCCGGGCGGTGCCGAACCAGGCGCCGTTCTCGTCGACGAGCACCTGCCCGTCGGCGCCCAGGCTGGCGAGCACGGCGCGGGCGCCCATCTCGCGCAGTTCCTCGGCCGCCTTCACCGCGTCGCCGACGGTGGCCAGGGGACGTCCGACGGCCTCGGCGAGTTCCTCGGCGTTCGGCTTCACCACGTCGGGCCGCTCGCGCAGCGCGGCGATCAGTGCGGGACCGGAGGTGTCCAGGGCGATGCGCACCCCGGAGGCGTGCGCACGGGCGACCAGCTCGGCGTACCAGGAGGGCTCCAGGCCGCGCGGAAGGCTGCCGCAGCAGGCGATCCAGTCGGCGCCCCGCGACCGCAGGCGGACCGTCTCCAGGAGCAGCTCCTGTTCGTCCGCCGTCAGTTCGGGACCGGGTGCGTTGATCTTCGTCAGGACGCCGTCCGCCTCGGCGAGCGCGATGTTGGAGCGGGTGGCGCCGGCCACCGGGACCGGGGCGGCCTCGATGCCCTGCGCGGCCAGCAGTTCGGCGACCAGGGCGCCCGGCGCGCCGCCCAGGGGCAGGACGGCCACGGTGCGCCGGCCTGCCGCGGCGACGGCGCGGGAGACGTTGACCCCCTTGCCCCCCGGGTCCACGCGTTCGCCGGTGGCCCGGATGACCTCGCCGCGGTCCAGCATGGGGACCTCGTACGTGCGGTCCAGGGACGGGTTGGGGGTGACGGTGAGGATCATGCACGTACCACTTCCGTGCCGCCGCGCTCGATCGCGAGGGCGTCTTCGGGGTTCAGCCCGCTGTCGGTGATCAGCAGGTCCACGTCGTTCATGCCGCCGAAGCGGGCGAAGTGCTCCTGGCCGTGCTTGGAGGAGTCGGCGAGCAGCACCACGCGCCGGGCGGCCGCCATGGCCGCGCGCTTCACCGCGGCCTCGGCCAGGTCGGGGGTGGTCAGACCGTGTTCGACGGAGTAGCCGTTGGCCGCGACGAACAGCACGTCCGCGCGGATCTCGCCGTACGCGCGCAGCGCCCAGGCGTCCACGGCGGCACGCGTACGGTGCCGCACGCGGCCGCCGACCAGGTGCAGCTGGATGCCGGGGTGGTCGGCGAGGCGGGCCGCGATGGGCAGGCTGTGGGTGACGACGGTGAGCGAGCGCTCCACCGGCAGGGAGCCGGCGAACAACGCCACCGTCGAACCGGCGTCGACGATCACCGTGCCCTCGTTCGGGAGTTCCGCGAGGGCCGCCTTGGCGATGCGTTCCTTCTCGTCGGCGGCGGTCGTCTCACGCTCGGCGAGGTCCGGCTCGAGGTCGAAGCGCCCGGCGGGGATGGCCCCGCCGTGCACCCTGCGGACCAGACCCGCGCGATCGAGGGACTTCAGGTCCCGGCGGATCGTTTCCGCCGTCACCTGGAAATGCTCAGCCAGCGATACCACGTCCACCCGGCCGCCGTCACGGGCCAGCCGCAGGATCTCCTGCTGACGCTCCGGTGCGTACATGCTCTTTCACCTCTGCCCCATGCCCGAACGCGTGGTTTCTCTTCGAAGGCTACGGCGAGATGCCCGAAAAGTAAACAAGAACGGATGCAAGCGGGCGTAAATGGGCTTCTGTTTGTGTCCGTTCTCCGGCGAGGCCCTCGGACGGCGGCACGGAAGCGGATGCACGGGTACCCGGAACAGGTCAGATCGTGTCCTGGTCCTGCGGCACCCTCGAATCCATGACGACGGACACCCCCGCCCGGCTCCTCCGACTCCTCTCCCTCCTCCAGACGCCCCGCGACTGGCCCGGCGGGGAACTCGCCGACCGGCTCGGGGTCTCCCGCCGCACGATCCGGCGGGACGTGGACCGGCTGCGCGACATCGGCTACCCGGTACGGGCGACGCTGGGCCCGGACGGCGGCTACCGGCTGGTCGCGGGCAAGGCGATGCCACCGCTGGTGCTCGACGACGAGGAGGCGGTGGCCATCGCGGTCGGGCTGCGTGTCGGCGCCGGGCACGCCCTCGAAGGCGTGGAGGAGGCCTCCGTGCGGGCGCTGGCCAAGCTGGAGCAGGTGCTGCCCGGCAGGCTGCGCCACCGGGTGACCACCCTCCAGTCCGCGACCACCCCGCTGATCAGCGGGGACGGCCCGACCATCGCACCCGGGACGCTGACCGTCATGGCCGCCGCGGTGGCCGGGCGGGAACGGCTGCGGTTCGCCTACCGGGCGGCCGACGGCACCGAGTCCCGGCGCGTGACGGAGCCGTACCGGCTGGTGTCGACCGAGCGGCGCTGGTACCTCGTGGCCTACGACCTCGACCGCGCGGACTGGCGCACGTTCCGCGTCGACCGGGTGAGCGAGCCGTTCGCGACCGGGGCCCGGTTCACACCGCGCGAGCTGCCGACCGGGAGCGCGGCGGAGTACCTGCGGCAGTCCATGTACCGCGTGCAGGAGTCGTACGACCTCGACGTCACCTTCGCCGCACCGGCCGAGGCCGTCGCGGCACGGCTGCCGGGCTGGCTGGGCACGCCCGAGCCGCTGGACGAACGGAGCTGCCGGCTGCGCACGACGCTGGACGGCCCCAAGGACTGGACGGCGGTGTGCCTGGCCCTGCCCGGCTACGACTTCACGGTGCGGGAGCCCGAAGAACTGGTGGAGAGCGTACGGGAGTTGGGAGAGCGGATGACGAGGGCGGCGTCAGGACGCTGAAGAAGGGCCCCCGGACTTCCACCGCCGGGACCCCGCCCCGTCAGGAGCCCGCCGTCAGATCGTCCCAGGGGAAGTCCCGTAGCGCCGCGAGGTTGGCCAGGGCCAGTTCCGCCGGCCCCTGCGGGCCCTCGGCGGGGACGTCGCCCACCGCCCAGCCCTCCGTGGCCGTGCGTACGGCGGCACTGGCGACGGCGGCGGCGAAGCGCAGCCGTGTGTCCACGACAACGTTGCCGGACGGGAGTCCACCGCCCGTCACCCGCGACGCCAGCGCCTCCGCCAGCGCACGCTCCGACGCCTGGCACGCCTCCGCCCACACCCGGCGCAGGGACGGGTCGGCGTGTGCCAGCCGGATCAGGGTGCGCACCCACGCCCAGGAGGCCTCCGAGACCCCGACGCCCGGCGTCAGGGTGTACCGCACGGCGTCCTCCAGGGCCTGCGGCACGGAGGTTCCGGGCGGCGCCGTCCGCACCGCCTCCACCCAGCGCCGGGCCCCGGCCTCGTAGAGGGGGGCGATGGCCTCTTCCTTGGCGGCGAAGTAGCGGTAGAAGGTGCGCGGGGCGATGCCCGCCGCCTGGGCGATGTCCTCGGCCCGGGTGGCCCGCAGGCCCTCCCGGACGAAGAGACCGGCCGCCGCGCGGGCGATCTCCATACGGGTCTCGGCCTTGCGCCGCTCGGTCAGCGAGGCCCGCGGGGTCGGCGGGGTCTGCGGAGCCGGCGGGATCTGGGCCCCGGACGACGTCGAAGGCGTGGGGGTGGTACTGCTCACGCCCAGCAGGCTATGCCCATGTGGCACAATCTGCCATCTGGCGGGCCACCCCGGGGTTCAGGTCCGGGGTGGCCCGCTCCCGCCCGTCCGGCGGCGGGGGGGCCGGCGGGAACGGGGAAAGCCGGGTTCGGCACCCGGGGGGAGGGCGCCGAACCCGGCCTGGGAAGTCCCGACGCCGGGGGGGTGGTGCGACGGGACGTGGTTCAGATGGATCGCGGGGCCGAGCCCCCGGGACCCGAACTCCTGTGCCTTGCCTTCTTGTTCCCTGGCCCAGGGAGTTGAAGCAGTGTCACGGCGTCAGGTTTGCGCCGTTTCCACCGCACGGCACGCACGGCGTCGGCACTGCGCCGGCACTACGCCACCGCGTCGAAACCGGTGTCGCGGGCCAGCTTCTTCAGCTCCAGCAGTGCGTGCTTCTCGATCTGGCGGATCCGTTCACGGGTCAGGCCGTGCTGCTTGCCGACCTCGGTCAGCGTGCGCTCCCGGCCGTCCTCGATGCCGTACCGCATCTTGATGATGGAGGCCGTGCGCTGGTCGAGGCGGCCTATGAGGTCGTCCAGTTCCTCGCTGCGCAGCAGCGTCATCACCGACTGCTCCGGCGACACCGCCGACGTGTCCTCCAGGAGGTCGCCGAACTGGGTCTCGCCCTCGTCGTCCACCGACATGTTCAGCGAGACCGGGTCGCGGGCCCAGTCGAGCACGTCCGTCACCCGCTCCGGGGTGGAGCCGAGCTCGGCGGCGATCTCCGCGGGCTCGGGGTCCCGGCCGTGCTCACGGTTGAACTCGCGCTGCACGCGCCGGATCCGGCCCAGCTCCTCCACCAGGTGGACGGGCAGGCGGATGGTGCGGGACTGGTCGGCGATCGACCGCGTGATGGCCTGACGGATCCACCAAGTGGCGTAGGTGGAGAACTTGAAGCCCTTGCGGTAGTCGAACTTCTCGACCGCGCGCACCAGGCCGGCGTTGCCCTCCTGGATCAGGTCCAGCAGCGGCAGACCGCTGCGGGGGTAGCGGCGGGCGACCGCGACGACCAGACGCAGGTTGGAACGGATGAAGACGTCCTTGGCGCGCTCGCTCTCCTCGTACAGCGCCTGGAGCTCCTCGGCGGTGGCCCCCACCGTGTTCTCCTCGGTGCCGTCGAGGATCTGCCGTGCGAACACACCCGCTTCGATGATCTGGGACAGCTCGACTTCCTTGGCTGCGTCGAGCAGCGGCGTGCGCGCGATCTCGTCGAGGTACATCCCGACCAGGTCACGGTCGGCTACCTCGCCGCGATGGGCGCGAACACTGCTCGCCGAGTCGGCCGTCTCGCCTGAGGCGGACTTACGACGGGCGACGGCACGGGTTGCCATGCTTGCTCCCTTACGATGATGAGGTCAGCGGGTGGTTCCTGCGGATACTCGGCACGTACGGTCAGGTCTGCGTCTCGGTCTGGTGCGGACTCTGCTCGAGTGCCCGGCATCTGTTGGAAACAACGACTGGAATCCGGACAGAATTCCCAACCCGCCCCCCGATTTTTCTGATCATGCAGTACCCTGTCGGCCCACAGGGGGCGCGGATGTCGCCGTCTTGCGCGAACGCCCAGGTCAGGCCGGTATCGAGGGCGATCCGACACCGCTCACCGATCCGCAGGACCGGTGAGCGCGTGAGACGACAATCACGTTCCGCACCGTGCCCCCCACTCAGAAGAAACACCGTCCCGCCCCCGGGCCGCTCTCCCTTCAGACGGATAGACGGCCCGTACCGCCCGATGGTTGTCACGGAGCGGCCCGGGCGACGCCGAGTGGCGGGCGCCGGACACTCCCGCCACCCGCCACCGCGACCGCCACCGCGACTGCGATCGCAGCCCGCGGCCCTCAGCCGAACTGGACCGACCGCTTCGCCAGCCCCAGCCAGAACCCGTCGATCACCGACTTCTGCGTGTCCAGGTCGCCGGCGGCATCCGCGGCGCCCATGGTCACGAAGAGCGGTGCGAAGTGCTCGGTGCGAGGGTGGGCGAGTGCGCCCGCCGGGGACTTGCGGGTGAAGTCGAGCAGCCCGTCCACGTCACCGGCGTCCAGGGCCCGGTTCCCCCAGTCGTCGAACTCCACCGACCACCTGGGGATGCCGCCCTGCCGCAGCGCGGCCAGGTTGTGGGTGAAGAAACCGGAACCGATGATCAGCACGCCCTCGTCGCGCAGCGGCGCGAGCTTGCGCCCGATGTCCATGAGCCTCACCGGGTCCAGGGTCGGCATGGAGACCTGGAGCACCGGGATGTCGGCCCCGGGGAACATCTCGACCAGCGGGACGTAGGCGCCGTGGTCCAGTCCGCGGTCGGGAACGTCCTGCACGGGAGTGCCGGGGGCGCGCAGCAGCTTGCGCACGGATTCGGCGAGCGCGGGGGCGCCGGGGGCGCCGTACTTCACCTGGTAGTAGTGCTCGGGGAAGCCCCAGAAGTCGTAGACGAGGGGCACCGTCTCGGTGGCGCCGAGGGCGAGCGGGGCCTCCTCCCAGTGGGCGGAGACGACGAGGATCGCCTTCGGGCGGGGCAGGTCCGCGGACCAGGCGGCCAGCTGACCGGGCCAGACGGGGTCGTCGGCCAGCGGCGGGGCGCCGTGGCTGAGGTACAGCGCGGGCATGCGTTCCTGAGTGGCGGCGGTCATGGCTGCGACTCCTTCCGGTGATCGGCGCAGATCCGTCACGGACCAGGACGGACCGACACGGACTGCCGTGGGCTGGCGCGGTTTTTACTTGAAACCTCAACCTCTGCCCGAACCCTACCGTAATTTTGTTTAACCTTCAAGCAGAAGGGTCGTAGAGTGGAGTACATGACGACGGCACCCACCTCCGCACCGGTCCCGGGTTCGGCCCCCGACCCGGCACCCACCGACGAACCACGCTGGCTCAACGAGGAGGAACAGCGCGTCTGGCGCTCGTACATCGAGGCCAGCACCCTCCTGGAGGACCATCTCGACCGCCAGCTCCAGCGGGACGCGGGCATGCCGCACCTCTACTACAGCCTGCTGGTCAAACTCGCCGAGGCGCCGCGGCGGCGGCTGCGGATGACCGAGCTGGCGATGCTGGCGAAGATCACCCGCTCCCGGCTCTCGCACGCCGTGGCCCGCCTGGAGAAGAGCGGCTGGGTGCGCCGCGAGAACTGCCCCTCCGACAAGCGCGGCCAGTTCGCCGTACTGACGGACGAGGGCTTCGAGGTGCTGCGCCGGCACGCGCCCGGTCACGTGCACGCCGTACGGCAGGCGCTCCTCGACCGGCTCACCCCCGAACAGCAGAAGTCCCTCGGCGAGATCATGGAGATCGTCGCCGAGGGACTTCAGCCCAGCGAAGCGGGTGCGGACCTGCCCTGGCTCCGCTGAGCGCGGGAGCCGGGGCAGGTCCGGGGAGCCGTACGGACGAGGCGTCCCCTCCTCGTCCGTACGGGTGGTCCGAAGGGGCGCGGCGGTCAGTGGGCGACGACCGGCACCACCGCTTCCTCCTGAGCGCCCCCGGTGACCCCCGCGCCCCGGCCGGTCCCGTCGGAGGACCCGGTGGCCCTGGCCCCCGGGCGGCCCGCGTCGACGAGGGTCAGGGCGATGAGCGCGGCCAGGACGAGGATGCCGACGGCGAACCAGATCGCGCTGGTGTAGCCCTGCACCATGCCCTCGAGCCGCACCACCTGCTGCTGGGACCGGCTCGCGGCGCCGCCGATGTGGTCGGCGACGTAGGACGTGGTGGCCGAGGCCGCGATCGTGTTCAGCAGGGCCGTACCGATCGCACCGCCCACCTGCTGCGAGGTGTTGACCATCGCGGAGGCGACGCCCGCGTCCCGGGGCCCGACGCCCGAGGTGGCCAGCGACATGGCCGGCATGAACGCCGTGCCCATGCCGAGACCGAGCAGCAGCATGCCGGGCAGCAGGACGGCGGCGTAGGAGGTGCCGATCTCCATCCGGGTCAGCAGCAGCATGCCGACGGCGGCGACCAGGAAGCCGGGGCCCATCAGCAGCCGGGGCGCGACCCGGGTCATCAGGCGGGCGCCGATCTGGGTGGAGCCCGTGATCATGCCCGCGACCATCGGCAGGAAGGCGAAGCCGGTCCTGACCGGCGAGTAGCCCTTCACGACCTGCAGGTAGTAGGTCAGGAAGAGGAACAGGCCGAACATCGCGATGACCGCCAGGCCCAGTGAGAGGTAGACCCCGCCGCGGTTGCGCTCGGTGATCACCCGCAGCGGCAGCAGCGGCGCCCCGACCCGGGACTCGACCAGGACGAACGTCAGGAGCAGGGCGGCCGACGCGACGAACATGCCGACGGTCAGCGAGTCGCCCCAGCCCTCGGACTCGGCGCGGGTGAAGCCGTAGACGAGCGCGACCAGGCCCAGGGTGGACAGCACCACGCCGGGGATGTCCAGCGGCGAGCGGTTGCGGCCGCCCCTCGGCTCACGGATGACGAAGTACGCGCCGGCCGCGGCGACGACGGCGAACGGGATGTTCACGAAGAACGTCCAGCGCCAGTCCAGGTACTCGGTGAGGAAACCGCCGAGGATCAAGCCGACGGCGCCACCGCCGCCCGCGATCGCACCGTAGATGCCGAACGCCTTGGCGCGCTCCCTGCCGTCGCTGAACATCACCGCGAGCAGGGACAGCGCGGCCGGCGCGAGCAGCGCGCCGAACACGCCCTGCAGCGCGCGGGCGCCGAACATCATGGCCTCGTTGGTGGCCGCGCCGCCCAGCGCGGAGGCCGCGGCGAAGCCGCCCAGGCCGAGCACGAAGGCCCGCTTGCGGCCCCACAGGTCGGCGATCCGCCCGCCGAAGAGCAGCAGTCCGCCGAAGGCGAGGGCGTAGGCCGTGACGACCCACTGCCGGTTGCCGTCGGAGATGCCCAGATCCTGCTGGGCGGAGGGCAGGGCGATGTTCACGATGGTGGCGTCCAGGACGACCATCAGCTGGGCGAGCGCGATGAAGACGAGCGCTTTCCAGCGGTTGGCGTCCGGTGCGTTCCGTGCGTCCGGTGCGTTCGGTGTGTCCTGCGCTCCTGGTGTGCTCCGTGCTCCCGGTACGCCGGGGGACTTTGACGCTGTTTCAGACATGGAGGTACCCACTTCGGGACTTCGTGACGGAAAATTCAGAGCTTGAGAGGAAAAAACGATGTCGTCGGGGAACGACTCGCCCACGGGGGACGGCCGTTGAGGCAGCTCTACGGATCTCGGTCGGGAACTCGGGCTGGAACTCGCTCTGGAACTCGTTCAGGGAGCGCTCAGCGCACGCGCAGGTCCTCCACGGTCACCGCCGTGCCCGGCAGGACGCCGCGGCCCGGGGCCCGCATCCCGTCCAGGAACAGCTGAAGATGGCGGTGGACGAACCGGTCGGCGTCGAGGCACCCCGTACCGGCCGGCGGCCGGCTGAGCTGGGCGATACCGACCAGCAGGTCACCGAAGCACACGTCGGCACGGAGCCGGCCCGCGGCCTTGGCGCGGTCCATGATCTGTGCGACGAGCCCCTCGACACGCACCCGCGCGGCCTCCAGGTCGGGATGGCTCTGGTCGAAGGTGCCGGCGATCATCGGGCACAGCGCGCTGATCCGCTCGTCGGCGGCGGTGTGCGCGAAGCGCTCCAGCGCCTCGAAGGCGTCCCCGGTCTCGGCGAGCGCACGCTCGGCCGCCCGCGCCGTACGGTCCATCACGGCGCACACGACCTCGCGCACCAGCGCGCCACGGTCGGGGAAGTTGCGGTACACCGTGGCATTGCCCACGCCGGCCCGGCGGGCGATGTCGTCGAACGGCACGTCGGGGCCGAACTCGACGAACATCTCCCGGGCGGCGGCGACGATCCGCTCCCGGTTGCGCAGGGCGTCGGCACGGGGCCGGGACGCCTTGCGCGATGCGGAGGGGGCGGTCTGCACGATGCACTCCTGTCGTTCTGCTCACTGACGCACTGCTCGCTCTCGCGATCCGGGGAAGAACTCCCCGCTTCACGCGAACACAGGTCCAAACGGGGAAGCCGTCCCCGCTTATTTCCCACCGGGGAAACTCTTCGTGTGACCTGAGTCACACTCAAGCGAGCGTCCGCCCCCACCTCCCCCCATCCCCCCCCGTCCCCGACCTCCCGCCCTCCCCGCCCGGAAACCGCACGATCGGCCCCTCCAGCGCGCGCCCGCACACCTCGTGACAGAGGGTGATCGAAAGGGTGCAGCCGGAGACCGGAGGCTGCCGTGCGGAGCGGAGGTCCCCCGTATGCAGGCGCAGTCGACCAGCAGCCGGATATCCCCGCGCCGACTGGCCGCCCTGGCCTCCGTGACCGCATTGACCCTCGCCGCCCTCCCCTCGGCCGGCAACGACCACCTCTCCCCGTACACCTCGCCCCCCGGCGCCGGCCCCAGCGCCCTGGCGCCCACCTCCTCGCACGGCCCGTGCCTGATCAGCAGCGCCCGTGAGGTGCAGATGTCGGAGGGCGTCCCCACGGCCGCCGGATACGCCCGCTCCACCGGCACCGTCCGCGCCCTCACCCTTCTGATCGACTTCTCGGACGCCCCCGGCGAGGGCGACGCCCTCGACCGCTACCGGGAGTTCTTCCCGCAGACCCAGAAGTGGTTCCGGACCAGCTCCTACGGTCGTCTCGACTACCGCCCCGAGCTGCCGATCCCCGGCTGGCTGCGGATGCCCAAGTCGTTCCGGGACTACGGCATAGAACGCGGCGCCCCCTTCCACCCCGACTACCACGAACTGGTCCGGGACCTCGTGGCGGAGGCGGATCCGAAGGTGGACTTCGGTGTGTACGACCTGGTGAACGTGCTGGTGACCCCGAACGCGGGGCCCTCCGCCCTGGACACGGTCCTGTCGGTGACCTTCGCGGGCAACGCGGAGGCCCCGACGGCGGACGGCGTCCCCGTCGCCAACGCCTCGTTCGTCTACTCCCGCCAGGACGACGGCTCCGGCTCCCTGGACCGCACGGGTTACCGCGTCCTCCCCCACGAGAACGGCCACGTCTTCGGCCTGCCCGACCTCTACACGGCCGAGGGCGGCGGCGCCGTGGGCCACTGGGACATCATGAGCGAGGACTGGGGCGCCAACAACGACCTGCTCGGCTGGCACAAGTGGAAACTGGGCTGGCTGGACGCGCCCCAGGTGCACTGCGCGGCGCACACGGGCACCAGGGAGTACACCCTGACGCCGCTGGCCGAGGCGGGCGGCCCGAAACTCGTCTTCCTCCCGCTGGACACCGGCTCCGGCTACGCCGTCGAGTTCCGCACCCGGGCCGGCAACGACGAGGCGGTGTGCCGCCCCGGCATCCTCATCTACAAGGTCGACGCGGACGTCGACACCGGGATGGGCCCCGTCACGGTCTACGACTCCCGCCGGAACAGCGGCGGCTGCACCCGCAGCCCCAACGTCCACGCGGAACTCTCCGACGCCACCTTCACCCCCGGCGAGACCTTCATCGACCGCAAGGCGGGAATCCGCGTCAAGGTCCTGGAGCCGACCACCCCGGACACCGACTCGGCCTCCGACAGGGACTCGGACACGGGCACGGGCACGGGCTCGGGCACGGGCCCCGGCTCCGGCCCGGACTCGAGAAAGCCGGAGTACCGGGTGCGGATCACCCGGGGCTGAACCCCCCTCCGAAGGCCCTCGCGGATGCCCGGCCGGGCGGGCGAAGCCTCACTTTCACCGCCGAAAACAGGCAGCGCGGAAAGCAAGCAGACAGCAAACGGGCACCGTTCCGGGCGGTCCGGGTGAGGATCATGCTCTGTTTTTGGCCGAAGAAGGCCCCTGTCTGCGGGAACAGGTCCTGCGAAACGGGCACATCCGGTCACGGAATGCGTGACGTTTTGCCTGGTCATAACCCTGGGCGTAGCCGTAAATAGTCCGCAAGAGTCCGAACGGACCGGACTCTGACCGGCGCGATCGCGCCACACCGGAAACGGCCCGACCGGATGTCGGCCCAAGTCGCGCAGGGGAGGTGTCACCGTGGACGCCGAAGAACGCCGCCGCTCCCTCCTGGAAGCGACGCGCCGGGCCGGCTCGATGGACGTCGCCAGGGCCGCCGCCGATCTGGGCATCTCCAAGGAGACCGTCCGGCGCGACCTGAACCTGCTGGCGGCTCACGGGCTGGTGCGGCGAACCCACGGCGGTGCCTACCCCGTCGAGAGCGCCGGCTTCGAGACGACGCTCTCCTACCGCACCACCAGCCAGGTCAGGGAGAAGTCGCGGATCGCCGCCGCGGCCGTGGAGCTGCTCGGTGACGCGAAGACGGTGTACATCGACGAGGGCTACACCCCGCAGCTCATCGCCGCCGGCCTGCCGCGCGACCGGCAACTGACCGTGATCACCTCCTCCCTCGCCGCGGCCGGCACCCTGGCCTCCGTCGAGAACATCACCGTGCTGCTGCTCGGCGGCCGCGTCCGCGGCGCCACGCTGGCGACCGTCGACCACTGGGTCACCCACACGCTGTCCGACCTCGTCATCGACCTGGCCTACGTCGGCGCGAACGGCATCTCCCGCCAGTGGGGTCTTACCACTCCGAACCCCGCGGTGAGCGATGTGAAGACACGGGTCATGGCCGTGTCCCGACGCCGGATCTTCTCGGGCGTCCACAGCAAGTTCGGAGCGACCAGCTTCTGCCGTTTCGCCGGGATCGGGGACCTGGAGGCGATCGTCACCGACACCGGGCTCCCCGCCGCCGAAGCCCGCCGCTACGTCCTCCTGGGACCCCAGGTCATCCGGGTCTGACCCGCGACCCTCCCACACACCACACGCACCCCATACCCCGTACCGGACACCACCCACCACACCTCACACCTCACGCCTCACGCCTCACGCACCAGACACCACGCCTCGAACACTCCTGGAGCCAACCATGTCCACTCACAAGACCCCCCGAGTCCGGAGAACCGCCCGCGCCGTGCTCGTCGCCGTCTCCGCCGGCTCACTGATGGCCGCGTGCAGCGGGGCCGGCGGGTCGAGTTCGGAAGCCGGGGGCGAGAGCATCAACGTCCTCATGGTCGGCAACCCGCAGATGGAGGACATCGCGAAGCTGACGAAGGACACCTTCACCAAGGACACCGGCATCAAGGTGAACTTCACGATCCTTCCCGAGAACGAACTGCGCGACAAGGTCACCCAGGACATCGCCACCCAGGCCGGCCAGTACGACGTCGCCACCATCGGCGCCTACGAGGTGCCCATCTGGAACAAGAACGGCTGGCTGCAGGAGCTGAGCTCCTACGCCGAGAAGGACTCCGCCTTCGACAAGGACGACCTGCTCAAGCCCATGGTCCAGTCCCTGTCCGGCGAGGACGACAAGCTGTACGCGCTTCCGTTCTACGGCGAGTCCTCCTTCCTCATGTACAACAAGGAGGTCATGGAGGAGAAGGGCATCACCGTGCCCGAGAGGCCGACCTGGCAGCAGGTCGCCGACATCGCCGCCAAGGCCGACGGCGCGCGCCCCGGCATGAAGGGCATCTGCCTGCGCGGTCTGGCCGGCTGGGGTGAGCTCGGCGCGTCGCTGTCGACCGTGGTCAACACCTTCGGCGGCACCTGGTTCACCGAGGACTGGAAGGCCCAGGTCGACAGCCCCGAGTTCAAGAAGGCCACCGACTTCTACGTCGACCTGGTCAGGAAGCACGGTCAGTCGGGCGCCGCGCAGTCCGGGTTCACCGAGTGCCTCAACGCGATGAGCCAGGGCAAGGTCGCGATGTGGTACGACGCGACCAGTGCGGCGGGACCGTTGGAGGACCCCAGCTCCAGCAAGATCGCGGGCAAGGTCGGCTACGCCTACGCGCCGGTGGACAAGACGGACAGCTCCGGCTGGCTGTGGACCTGGGCGTGGGCGATGCCGAAGACCACCAAGAAGGCCGACGCCGCCTCGAAGTTCATGCTCTGGGCGTCCGGCAAGGAGTACGAGAAGACCGTCGGCGAGAAGCTGGGCTGGTCGCGCGTCCCCGCCGGGAAGCGGGCCAGCACCTACGAGATCCCCCAGTACAAGGAGGCGTCGGCGGCCTTCGGTGACATCACCGTCAAGTCCATCGAGCAGGCGAACCCGACGAACCCGGGCGTGCAGCAGCGGCCCACGGTGGGCGTCCAGTTCGTGGCCGTCCCCGAGTTCCAGGACCTCGGCACCAAGGTGACGCAGGACATCTCCGCGGCCATCGCGGGCAAGACCAGCGTGGACAAGGCCCTGGAGAAGGGCCAGAAGCTCGCGGAGGAAGTCGCCAAGAACTACCGGTGACCCGCCCGGCCGCTCACCGGTGAATCCCGCTGCCCGTCGGTCCCCGACGCCCCGACGGGCGGCGCCCCCGCCGCGGTGCCCGGTACGCCCTCCTCCGCACCGGCGGACGTCATCCCGTCGGCGTCCGCCGACCGGGCACCGCTTCCTTCCCCACCCCCGGCCGCGATCGGCTGCGACCGGCCGGCCCAAGGACCCTTCATGACCACGCTCACCCCCGCACCCCGAGAGGTGCGCACAGACCCCCCGCACCGGCCAGGCAAGCGGGAGACGCCGCACAAGTGGCGGCGGCGCATCCCGCTGCTGCCGGCACTGATCTTCACGATCGTCGTGACCCAGCTGCCGTTCGTGGCCACGCTCGTCATCTCGACCTTCCAGTGGAACATCCTCAAGCCGGGCGAACGGCACTTCACCGGCCTGTCCAACTACGGCTTCGTCTTCACCGACGAGAGGCTGCGCACGGCGGTCCTGAACACCGTCCTGCTCACCGCGTCGGTGGTGATCCTCAGTGTGCTCCTCGGACTGGGACTGGCGCTCCTGCTCGACCGCCGCTTCCCCGGCCGGGGCCTGGCCCGCACCCTGCTCATCACGCCGTTCCTGGTCATGCCGGTGGCCGCCGCGCTGCTGTGGAAGCACGCCATCTACAACCCCGACTACGGCCTCATCAACGGCACCCTCAACGCCGTCTACCGCCTCTTCGGAGCCGAGAACGGCCCCACCATCGACTGGCTGTCGAACTCCGCGATGCCGGCCGTCATCGTCTCGCTGGTGTGGCAGTGGACGCCGTTCATGATGCTCATCCTGCTGGCCGGACTCCAGGCCCAGCCCGGTGACGTGCTGGAGGCCGCCCGGGTCGACGGCGCCTCGGCCTGGCAGACCTTCTGCCACATCACCCTGCCCCACCTGCGGCAGTACATCGAACTGGGCGTCCTGCTCGGCACCATCTACGTCGTGCAGACCTTCGACGCGGTCTTCACCATCACCCAGGGCGGCCCCGGCTCGCAGACCACCAACCTCCCCTACGAGATCTACCTGACCATGTTCCGCAAGTACGAGTACGGCGAGGCGGCCGCCGCCGGTGTGGTCGTGGTGATCGGTGCCATCGTCGTCGCCACGTTCGCCCTGCGCACCATCGCGTCGCTGTTCCGCGAGGAGGTCTCCCGGTGACCACCACCCAAGCGGCGCCGGACGCCGCGGCCGGGCCCGAGAAGTCCCTCCGCCGCAAGGGCGACCAGGGCGGTCAGGGCGACTCGCCGCGGCTGAGCCCGGTGTGGGCCTTCGTCGCCTGGCTCGCCACCCTGGTCTTCTTCGCCCCGGTGGCCTGGATGGTGCTGACCAGCTTCCACCAGGAGTCCGACGCCGCCACCAACCCGCCCAGCCTGCTCGCGCCCTTCACCCTGGACCAGTACGAACTGCTGCTGGGCCGGGACATCACCCCGTACCTTCTCAACTCGGCCATGGCGAGCGTCATCTCGACGCTCCTCGTC
Organism: Streptomyces sp. NPDC004051; assembly: GCF_053604275.1. Classification (NCBI taxonomy): domain Bacteria; kingdom Bacillati; phylum Actinomycetota; class Actinomycetes; order Kitasatosporales; family Streptomycetaceae; genus Streptomyces; species Streptomyces sp. NPDC004051. Next base: position 94,315 of record NZ_JBSGHG010000024.1, read on the forward strand.
CTGGCCCTGGCGATCCCGGCGGCCTACGCGCTGTCCATCAAGCCGGTCGAGAAGTGGACCGACGTGATGTTCTTCTTCCTGTCGACGAAGTTCCTGCCCGTCATCGCGGCGCTGCTGCCGATCTACCTGATCGCCAAGGACGCCGGGATGCTGGACAACGTCTGGACCCTGATCGTCCTCTACACCGCGATGAACCTGCCGATCGCGGTGTGGATGATGCGCTCCTTCCTCGCCGAAGTGCCCAAGGAGATCCTGGAGGCCGCCGAGGTCGACGGCGCCGGACTCCCCACCGTGCTGCTGCGCATCGTCGCCCCCGTCGCCATGCCCGGGGTCGCCGCCACCGCGCTGATCTGCTTCATCTTCAGCTGGAACGAGTTCCTGTTCGCCGTCAACCTCACCGCCACCAACGCCTCCACCGCCCCGGTGTTCCTCGTCGGGTTCATCACCAACGAGGGTCTCTTCCTCGCCCGTCTGTGCGCCGCCGCCACCCTGGTGTCCCTGCCCGTCCTCATCGCCGGCTGGGCCGCCCAGGACAAGCTGGTCCGCGGTCTGTCCCTAGGAGCAGTCAAGTGAAAGCCGCCCTCATCGAAGCCCCCGGCAAGGTGACCGTCACCACGGTCCCCGACCCCACCCCGGGCCCGCGCGACGTCGTCGTCGAGGTCGCGGCCTGCGGGCTGTGCGGGACGGACCTGCACATCCTCCAGGGCGAGTTCGCCCCCAAGCTGCCCATCGTGCCCGGTCACGAGTTCGCCGGCGAGGTCGTCGGCCTCGGCAGCGCGGTCACCGAGCTCTCCCTCGGTGACCGGGTCGCCGTGGACCCCTCCCTGTACTGCTACGAGTGCCGCCACTGCCGCACCGGCCACAACAACATGTGCGAACGCTGGGCCGCCATCGGCGTCACCACCGCCGGCGGAGCCGCCCAGTACGCCGTCGCCCCGGTGGCCAACTGCGTCAAGCTGCCCGAACACGTCCGCACCCAGGACGCCGCCCTGATCGAACCCCTCTCCTGCGCGGTCCGCGGCTACGACGTCCTGCAGTCCCGCCTCGGCGCCCACGTGCTGATCTACGGCTCGGGCACCATGGGCCTGATGATGCTGGAACTGGCCAAGCGCACCGGCGCGGCCCGCGTGGACGTCGTCGACATCAACCCCGACCGCCTCGCCACCGCCCAGCAGCTCGGCGTCTCCGCCACCGCCACCGACGCCGACGAACTGGACCGGCCCCAGGGCTGGGACCTCGTCATCGACGCCACCGGCAACGCCACCGCCATCCAGGACGGCCTGGACCGGGTCGCCAAGGCCGGCACCTTCCTGCAGTTCGGCGTCGCCGACTACGCCACCCGCGTGACCATCGACCCGTACCGCATCTACAACCAGGAAATCACCATCACCGGCTCCATGGCCGTCCTGCACAGCTACGAACGCGCCGCCGACCTCTTCGCCACCGGTGTCCTCGACCCGGACGTCTTCATCAGCGACCGCATCCCGCTGGACCGCTACCCGGAGGCCATGGCCCAGTTCGCAGCGGGCCAGGGCCGGAAGATCCTCATCACCCCCTGACACGGGCGTGCACACGGGGCCGGGCGGACACCCGCCCGGCCCCCCCCTCCCCACCCCCCCGCCCTCATACCGACAACCCTCACCGACACGTATCCGCTACGCTGTCCCTGGTCGGTCATCGGTACGCCGCACCATGCCCGACCAGTAGGCTCACCCCCTCCCGGGGACGCCTACGCCTTCGTAGCTCAGGGGATAGAGCACCGCTCTCCTAAAGCGGGTGTCGCAGGTTCGAATCCTGCCGGGGGCACCAGCCAAAAGGCCCCGGACCGATCATGGTCCGGGGCCTTTGACATCCACTTCTGACATCAACGAAGACGGTCACTCACAACCGGCCGCCGCTTGAGCAGCCGGTCCATGTGGCTGATGGCCTCGCGCTGAGTGTCCTGCACGACGTGCGTGTACACGTCCATGGTGATGCTGATCTGACTGTGCCCGAGGATCTCCATCACGACGCGAGGCGCGACTCCGGCTGCGGTGAGGAGAGTCGCCGTGCCGTGCCGGGCGTCGTGCAGCCGGACCACGCGAAGGCCGGCGGACTCGGCGACACGGGTGAAGGAGCGGTAGACGTTCCGCGGCTCGACCTGACGACCAGTGCGGGTGGTGAAGACGTAGCCCGATTCATGCCACTGCTCCCCCGCTTTGGCGCGAGCGGCGGACTGCCGCATCCGGTGCCAGCGCAGCGGGGCGATGCAGAGTGCGGGCAACGGAACGACGCGTCGACGGCGACTCTTGGGATCGTCGTCGTACAGGACACCACGGCGCCGCTGGGTCTGTTGCCGGACGTAGAGGACGCGGTTTTCGAGGTCGAGGTCAGACCAGCGGAGACCGATGATCTCTCCCCGGCGGAGCCCCATGGCGATGGCGAGCACGAAGGCCGCGTACAGCGGGTCCCTACGGGAGGCCGCCAGGAAGTCGAGTGTCTCGTCGAGGGTCCAGGGCTTCAGTTCGCGGTTGTCGGTACGGGGCGGCTCGACGAGCTTGGCGACGTTGCGCGTGATCAGTTCCTCTCGGCAGGCGGAGGAGAGCGCCGATCGCAGAACGCGGTGGGATTCCTTGGCGGTCGCCGCAGTCGTCTCCTTCTCCAGGCGGACGAGAAAGCGGCGTACGTCGGCGACACCGAGGGATTCGAGTCGTTTGGCGCCGAGCAAGGGCACCAGGTAGAGCCTGACGTGTGCCTCGTACTTGTCGTACGTGCTGAGCTTCCGCCGAGGCTTGATGACGTTGTCCAGCCAGTACGGCAGCCACTCGGAGAGCTTCGCCGAGCGGGTGGGCACGGGCACGCCCTGGTCGACCTTGGCGAGCAGCTCCCGGCGCTTGGCGTCACACTCGGCCCAGGTCTTGCCGTACGCGAACTTGCGGGCGCGGGTGCCGTCCGGCTGGAGGACGTAGACCGCGCACTGATAGCGGCCGTCCTTGCGCTTGGTGATGGTGCCCGCACCATTCGGATTGCGCTTGCGCTGGCCGGCCATCAGGCAGCCTCCTCAATCCGGTCGAGGATGAAGTCACGTACGGCATCGGTGGGGATCCGGCGGGCACCATCGATCTTGATCGAGACCAGGCGACGCGAGCGGATCAGGTCGTAGACCTTGGAGCGTCCGACCTTGAGCCGCGTCATGACTTCCGGCACGGTCAGCAGATCGGGGGTCGCGGTAGTCATGCTGCGGCTCCTTCCTGGGTGAACTGATCACGTAGGGCTTCGCGGGCGGTCTCGCGGTTGAGCTGGAGACCTCGGGCGATGGTGGCGGCGAGGGCGGACTCACCGGGGGTGTGGCCGTGTCCGGCGTACTGCCAGTCGGTCAGGACGAGGACGGTCTCCGGCTCGCGGTCGTCCAGGCGGAAAGCGGCGGCATCCTGTGCGGCTCGGTAGTCGGCGCGTGCCTGGCGGAGAGCTCCGAGGGTGGTGGAGTAGCGGCGGGACTTGGAGGAGAAGTGGCCGCGGAAGCCGAGCATGTGCGCCCAGGCCCATAGCCGCCGGTCCGGATACAAGGGATCAAGCCGCTTGCAGGCTTCGATCAGGCGGCGGGTGTGGTCGGGGACGCCGTGGCGGTCGAGTTCGGCGAGTTCGCCGATACGGCGGTCGAGGGTGCCGGTGTTCTCGGCTGCTTTGGTGGCGTACTTGGCGACGTACGAGGCGACCGCCTGCTCTGTGATGTCGGAGCCGTCCCCGAACGCCTTCACCGGGCGGACGTCGAGTTGCGTTCCCCAGCGGAACGACCGGGCGGGTTGGTCCCCGGCGGCCGGGACCGAGACCGAGGTGTAGGAGTGAGCCGCAGCCGCACGGATCGCGTCGGCGAGGAGATCGACCGTGGCCCAGGCCGGCGGCGGCGACTCAGCGCCCTCGGGCCCGTCGAGCCGGACCACGGCATGGAAGTGCAGGGCGCCCCGTTTCTGGAACTCGGCGACCTTGCCGTACGAGACGCGCAGGCGGTCGGCGAGTTCACGGCGGGAAAGGTCGGCACGGGCGGCGAGTTCACGGCGCAGTCGTGTGGTGAAGCGCTGCCAGAGCTGCCCGGCGTGGTTGTTGAACAGGACGGATCCCGCGTAGTCGTACGTGGCCGGGTCCAGGGCGGTGCCCAGCTCCGGGGCATCCGGGGCGTGGCGGGTGCCGCAGCGGCAGACGCCACGGTCGGGCCGGTTGTGGACCGGGCCGAAGGACGGGGCGGTGAGGGTGGCGAAGACGCGTGGGTGCTCTCGGACGGTGGCGGGGATGTCGCGGCGGTCGTCACCGGCCAGGCCCGCACGGATCAGGTGATAGGTGTCGCCCGCGTACGTCCAGGCACAGGACGGGCAGCGGGAGGCCCGGCGGTTGCCGCAGGCGAGGCGAAGACGTCCGCCGGGCTCACCGGCGGTGGTGTAGTGGTGCAGGGTCTCGCCGGTGGTCTTGTCCTTGTGGAGGACCCAGCCGGTCAGATGGATCGGGTCGGAGCAGCCGCCGGTACGGCGGATCTGGTCCTCCCAGCGCGCATAGTCGGAGGCCGAGGCCACCCTCAGCAGGTCACCGAGGGTGGTCGGGTCGAGCAGCGGCTCAGGCACGGGCGAGGCGCAATGCGCCATGCTGGGTTCTTCCTTCCGGTTGCGAGATCGGACAGGGACGGCTCCCGGGCGGCGGATGCTTGGCGGTATCGAGGCCGCCCGGGGGCCGGTCAGCGACGCTTGGCGTCGGCGTTGACGAGCGAGCGGATCACCAGGGCGCAGACGGCGACCGAGGCGCCGGTGATGGCGACCGCCAGGAGCATGGAGACCAGGACGGCGCCGACGACCAGGACGACGGCCGTACCGCCGCCGACGAGGGCGAGCGCGGTGCCGGGGGTGAGCTGCACCGTGGGCCGGGGCGGCGCCGGTGCGACCGGAGCGGGCGGCGAGGCCTGGACGCTCGGGACGACGGCGGTCGGCTCGATCACCACGGGCGGCGAGGCCTGGACGGTGGGCGTGGGGTTGGTCGGGATCTTCGGGCGAAGCATCGGTGTTCTCCTTTCGGGGCGGGCGAGGTGGCGGCGGACTACTTGGTGAAGCTGTCGATGACGGGAGCAAGCACGCTGTCGGCGAGCAGGAAGCCGCCGAGGAGGAGTACGGCGATGAGCCACCAGGGCGGGCGGACGAGCTTGACGCCGAGGTAGCCGACGACCAGCAGGGCGAGCCAGAGCGGAACATCCATGGGGCGGCCTCCTAGCGGGCGCGGCAGCGGTGGGTGCGGGCGGCGAGCTGGGCGGCGGAGCGGCTGGAGTAGTCGGCGGACCAGCCGCAGTCGTCGGCGCTGCACACGGCGGCGTGCTTGGTCCGGCCGTGGCGGTCGCGGTGGGTGCCGATCTGCACCGGGCCGATGCGCATCACGGAGTGGAAGAAGTCGCGGGCGGGCATGTCAGTCGGTCTCCGTCCGGGTGGTGGTCGGGTCGGGGAAACCGGCACGGATACCGGCGGCGGTGGCCGGGTCGGTGATGCGGCGGGCGGCTTCCTCGGCGAGCAGGTGGGCGAGATAGGGGCGGTTCGCGGCGACCATCTCGCGAGCACCGTCGAGGTAGTCGGCGGCGGTCAGGTCGGCTGGGTCACGGGTCATCGGCCGTTCCTCCCTTCCGGGTCAGGTGAGTTGGGCGGCGATGGCGTCGGCCAGGTGCGGTGGGACGCCGAGGCGGGTGCGGAGGGTGTCGGTGTCGATGCGGGCGCCGGTGCGGGCGTGGTGGTCGGCGGCGACCTTGCGGGCGTGGTCGACCAGCGCGGCCGGGACCGGTACAGCCGGGGGCGATTCGGCAGTGGGCAGGACCGGGAGCTCGTCGGGAACGGGGACCGCGACGGGTTCGGGTGCCGGGTCCGGTTCAGCAGTGGCGGCCGGTTCGGGCTGCTCCTGGGGTGCCGGGTCCGGATCCGGGACGGAGGGTGCCGGCGGAGTCGAGGAGCGGTCCGCGGAGGAGTGGGCGAGGAGGGTGCCGCCCATGAAGGCCAGGGCAGGCCAGGCGGCGACGAGGATGCGCAGCCAGGCCGGGACGTCGTTCAGGTCGAGGAGTCCGGCGGTGGCGACATTGGCGCCGAGCGAGGCGACCAGGGCGATGAGGAACCAGCACCAGGCCAGCCGGGACGGCCCGTCGGTGCGCAGCCGACGCCAGGCGGCGACCAGGAGGAGGTCTACGGAGACGGGGTAGGCCCAGGCTTTCCAGCCGTCCTGTCCGGCAGCGGCGGCGAGGTCGTGGAGGTGGGCGAAGGACAGGGCCCCGGCAATGACGGCCTGGACAAGTACGGCGTCGATGCGGAGAGCGGGGCGGGCCATCACGGCTCCTTCCTGTGATGAGGCATGGCGGGGTAGGGACGTGGCGCGAAGGGTGGTCGCGCCGACCGTGGGAGCGGGGGTGGGTCAGGCGGTGGCGGCGGCTGTCTTGGACAGCGGCACACGGGCCGACGGCAGCGGGGCGACCGCGGGCCGGAAGGGCGCGAGGGCGGGCACGTCGGGGGTGCGGTCGGCGTGCTTGTTGCAGATGTTCACGGCCTGGCGCAGCGAGGTGTGCGGGGCGCGGATGCGGTGCCAGCCGCCGGTGGAGTCACCGGCGATGGCGATGCCGCGCGTCTCGGCGGGAATCTGGATGGCGGCCAGGACGGCGTCCGGGGCGATGTCGCCGAAGGCCATGTTCGCGCTGGTCTCGTCGTTGACGCGGTGCGCGGTACGGCCGGTGAGCTGGGCACGGAGCATGGTGATGCCCTTGCCGAGTTCGGAGCCGAAGCGCTGCCCGCAGATCTCCAGGTAGACGCCGGCCGCGCGGCCGAGCTGGGCCAGGCGGACCAGGGCGGTGATGATCCGGTCCCGGCGCTTCTCCTCCTCCTTGCTGGCGAACAGAGCGAGTTCGGCGACCTCGTCGACCAGAACCACGACCGGCACCGGCCGCAGGTCTTCGGGCAGGTCCCAGATGTCGGCGGCGATCTCGGCGTCCGGCACGTCAGCGGTGATCCGCTGCTCGGCCCGGATGAGCCGATACACCTCCCCCATGTGCGACACCAGCGCCTCCAGCAGCTCCAGCGCGGTATCCGGGTTGTCGGCCAGCGCGGAGAACCGGCGAGCCAGCGGGAACAGCTCCACCCCTTGCTTGCAGTCGATCCCGACCAGCGCAACGTGTTGCGGGGCGAGGCCGGCGACGAGGTTGCGCTGATAGACGGACTTGCCGGACTCCGTGGCCCCGAGGGTCAGGCCATGCGGCACGACCCGGTAGTCGCGGTAGTGGACCGAACCGTCCTCTCGCAGAGCCACCGGGACCCGCATCGGGCGGGCGTCGGTCTCGGCGGGCATCTGCACCCGCTTGAGCACGTCGTATCCGGTCATCCGGATTTCGACGACACCCGAGCGCAGCTCACGGGAGGTGACGCCGTACATCGAGAAGGAGTGGCGTAGCCGGTCCGTGGCGGCGGCGACGTCGAAGGCGTCCTGACCGGGGCGGAGCTTGAGCCGGAGGACCAAGCCGGTGCGGGTGGGCCGCAGGCGCAGGATGCGCGGTGAACGGGACTCCGGCGCCGGACGGTTGGCCATTCGGGCGAGCGTCAGACGCCAGCGGGAGGGCGGGACCGTCAGGCCGCAGGCGTCCATGACCGAGGCGTAGCGGACCAGGACCCGCAGGACGGCGAGGGTGACTCCGAAGGTCAGCCAGTACCAGGCGGGGCGCCGCCACCGCAGGAGACCCGCAGCGGCGACGACCACCAGCAGTAAGACCGTCGGCCATGTCATGGCTCAGGCCGCCTTGGGTGCCGAGCCCGCAGCGGCCAGCGAGGTGACGGCGACCGCGCGGAAGGCGATCCCGTGCCGCTTCTGGCCGTTGAACTCGTTCTCCCACGGCCGGGCGATCAGCCCCGTGAGCGCGACCGGGGTACCCATGGTCAGCTCACCGGAGATACCGGTCTCGGGGACGGTGATGGACAGGATCTCCACCTCGTCGTTGGCCGCGAACATCACGTCGACCGTCATCAGCTTGACGCCGGTCTCCATGTCGGTGGCGATCTCACCGGTACGACGGTCCTTCACCTTCGGCTGCGGGGTCTTGGCGACCATCACGACCGCGGCGGAGGTGTCGACGGGAATCTGACGCACAGCAGATCACTCCTATAGAGAGGCTGGACTCCGTCACTCATGTACATGAGTGACGTGAAGAAGAGTGCCTGACTCCTATACATGAGTCAACCCGCCGCGAGACAGAACTCACGACGGGTTGGAGGAAGTTGAGCGCGCGTCAGTCGGCGGCGGGGATCCGGTACTCGAAAACGAACTGGTCAGCGGCCATCAGCGTGTCACAGACCTCGACCACAAGCCCTTCAGTCGTACGGGCCTCCCGAATCAGGTGAACCACGGGCGCCCCTGTGCTGAGGACCAGCTCCGATGCCTCCACCTTGGTGGCCGGCCGTGCTTGCAGCGTCTCGACGAACTCAGCGAACTCGTGCCCGTGCTCCTCGAGTCGGGCGTAGATGCCACCACCGCCGGGGTTCTCGGCGAACAGCTCCGGGATCTCCTTCACCACGTCCCACGGAAGATACGAGGTGGCAGTCTCGACCGGCGTGCCGTTGCGGAAGTAGAGACGCCGGCGCGCGAGGACCTGAGTGCCGGCGGGGATGCCCAGTCGTTGGGCGGCATCCTCGGGGGCCTCCATGGGGCCGATGTAGAGGACGCTCACCTTGGCCGTGGCACCGGACTGCGCGGACTCCGCGAGATACGCCGCCTTGCCCCCCTGTCGCAGCGAGCGCCGGAAGCGATCGGAGGAGCGGTGCCGCACCGGCGGCCGGTCCTTCACGATCGAGCCCTTGCCGTGCCGGGTCTCCACGAGCCCGCTCGCCCGCACCTCGACCATGGCCTTACGGATCGTGCCGCCGGAGACGCCGTAGCGCTCCACCAGCTCCGACTCACTCGGCACCATGTCACCGGGCTTGAGCACACCGGCCCGGATCTGCTGCACGATCTCATCGGCGATCTGCACATACCGAGGCCCCGACCTGCCCCCCTCTACCGCAGTTCCCATAGCCCTTCTCTGCCTCCTATGCTCCTGTACATGAGTCAATCACAGGAAGCAACGTCCCCACCCCTGCACTCCGTATCCGTTGCCGGAGTCGTGGTGCGCGAGGACGGACGCCTCCTGGCGATCCGCCGAGCCGACAACGGCACATGGGAACTCCCCGGCGGCGTACTCGAACTCGACGAGACCCCAGAGGCCGGCGTAGCCCGCGAGGTCCTGGAGGAGACCGGCATCCACGTCGAGGTCGACGAACTCACCGGCGTCTACAAGAACACGACCCGCGGCATCGTCGCCCTGGTCTTCCGCTGCAAGCCCTCCGGCGGCACCGAGCGCACCTCTGATGAGTCGACGGCCGTCTCCTGGCTCACTCCCGACGAGGTCAGCGAGCGCATGGCGGAGGTCTACGCGATCAGGCTCTTGGACGCCTTGGACGGCAACGGCCCCCACGTACGAAGCCACGACGGCAAGCAACTGATCTCAGCGGGATAAGACTTTCCCTACTTCATCAAGCCCGCGCACGGCGCGGGAGCGCGCCGCCTCCGCGGCGCGGCCTGCCTCCTGTCTCCGCCCCGGCTGGCCGCGCCCGGCGGCGCGCTGGCGAGCTGCGGGCGTGAAGTGGGAGACACCCTCTGTGGCTGGGGCGGTCGGCTCCGCGGCTTTAGGCAGCCACTTTGGGGCGAGCCTCGAAGATCATGGCCCCAACGTCGTGCTTTAACGGGCAGGTCCACAGACTGCCCGACGCGCCGGAAGCTTACGGGGCCATGATCACTCGCCCCAAAGCAGCTCCAGCCCAAAGCCGCTCCGCCAACCTTCGTAGGCCACCTGTGAGGCAGTACAAGCGAAGGCAGCGCAGATTTGCAACTAGCGCACTCAGCACCTCGCACCACGAAGCAAGATGTTCGCCATGGAACGCACGCGCAAGATCACCGGTGCAGCGCTGATTGGCCTGCTTACCCTGATCGGGGTCTGTGGATACGGATGGCTCCTCTGGAAGGGACCCTGGTACTTCGATCGCCCCCACCTTCGGCAACGCGATCTGCAGCCAGCTGACGGTGTTGTGATCACAGGGTTTCGCACCATGGTTGTTGCCCTGGGAGCGGGCATAGTGACCGCAATCGGCCTTTGGTACACCAGTCGCAACCACAGACTAGCAAGGGATCAATTCACACAGACGCAAGAGCAATTCAAGCTTGCTCAACAACAATTCGACCACGCGCAAGAGCAGTTTAAGCACACTCAAACAAAGGACAACGAGCAGGCTGAAATCGCACGCGAGGGACAAGTGACGGACCGCTATGTCGCGGCGATTAAACTCCTAGGCTCGGCAACACTCTCCGAAAGACTGGGAGGCATCTATTCTCTTGAGCGAATCATGAAAGATAGTAGGCGTGACGCCCAAACCGTAATCGAAGTCTTGGCAGCTTTCACTCGGAACTCATCTCCCGTAAGCGCTGAAGATAACGAAGCAAGTCCACGCAGCGGACGTATTGCGGAGGACGTGCAAGCCGCGGTAACTGTATTGGCCAGGAGGCCTGAAAACACAAAAACAACCCTCATCAGAATCGCAGGAGCGAAGCTTTCTGGAGTTCAACTGGAGGGCGCAGACCTCACCAAGTGGGATATGCGAGTTGCCGACCTATCTCGGGCGAATCTCCATCAGGTTCAGGCCCTCGGAGCACATCTAGAGGATGCAGATCTTGCAGGGGCATCGCTGCATCGGGCAGACCTGGAGGGCGCCTATTTGAACAAGGCAAAACTCACCAACACCAACTTGTGGGGCGCCAATATGCGGGAGACGACACTCTTCCAAACAGACCTATCGGAGTGCCTAAACATGAACCGTCAACAAATCATGGAATCCCACATCACCCATACCACCACACTGCCTAGAGAATTTGACCTGGACGACGAAATTGAACAGCGCATGCGAGAAGGTGAACGGGTAGCCGACAGCAGGGACCCATATAACATTTAGGCAATAGGTTGTGTGCAGCCAGCAGGCCATAGCACGAGCGCCCTTTCGGGCCTTCCTAGGGCCATGGAAGGGCGTTCAACATTGACCAACGTCGACAGCTACGGACAGCTCGGCATCAGGCCAGGGTGTTGATCTATTAGGGGATCGCAGGTCATGGCGGGCACAGATCAGCTAGGCGGCTAATTTTTAGGTCGCATTGTTCCTGTCGGCTCCGGAAACAAGAAGTGCCTAGCCGACCTTATTCGACCCCAGTCCCCATGCATGAAGGGGACCAGCCCTTCTGGAGAGTTGGAAAGCCTCGCGTTAAGTTCTGCAGCAAGAGGAAGAAGCATGCCTCCATTCGGGCAGTCCACCGCTACCAAGTCGGCCTCGGGTGACCCTGAGGTGACGATTACGTTGCCGTTGGACGGATAAGGATCGCCCGAGTCGACTCCCAAATAGCTGGTCAATCCCCACTTTATGTAACCTTTTGTCAGTACCCAGATTCCGTCGATACTGTGACTAAGGTTGGGTATTTCGTCGGCGAGATTAGAAAACTCTTCTAGCAGTAGGTCAAGGCTCGCACTCTCGTAGGCAAACACTAGAGTAGTGGGGAGATGCAGGTCTATCGCTGTGGTGCCATCCGGAAGCTTTTTCCAATATCCTGAAATGAACTTATTCATAAGCTTCGACTTTACCAGCGACCGAAATGACTTACGGAACTCATCTGCACTGAGGTAAGACTTGACCTCCACAATACCTCGAACGGAGGCTGGAGCAACGAGATGATATCCGTCCTCGGCCTGCAGTGGCCGCACGTCACCTCCGGTTATGAGGATGTCGCATTGCGGTGATGTATTGCCGTCATGGTCAACTATCTCACCATCATGAATCACATCGCATGAGCGTGGGACGCGTCGCTCGAGAAACCTTTTTACGGCCTCTTCCCGGGCCCTACCTTTTCCGCCGCGGTGAACTATTTGAGACGTTTTCTCGAAGCCACTGATCATTCCCTGCGCTACCGACTTCAAGATCTTCGACAGTTGATGGTCCGTCACGGATGGATGCTACTGAAGTTGAACTCGTGGTGTCGTAGGGGCTGACGGTTCGTCGCCCGTGCGGTATCACCGGGGCATGCGGTATCCACAGGGAGGCGGGCTGAC
>NZ_JBSGHG010000025.1:0-102837 GCF_053604275.1 Streptomyces sp. NPDC004051
CTGACCACTGCTCGTCTGAAAGATCCCCTCGCCCCACACCGAGATCATCACGACGCAGAACAAGGGGATCCAGGCACTTTCAAAACACGCCCTAGGACTTCCGACCCACCACTCGCCACTGCGGCAAGAGGCTGGGGCCTCCCCGAGCGCGTCTGTCAGGGACACGGACCGGCAGGGCCCGGGAGCCGCAGGCCACCGGCCCCAGGCCGCATCTCCGCACCGACACTCCCGCATCCAAACCGGGTCGGCCGAAGTCGCCCGACAGGAGCGGCTTCTGTTTCCGCTGCCGATCACAGTGTCGTGTCGTTGTCCGTTCCCTCAGGGATTGGCCCGACGTGGCTCTCGGAACCGTCGTCTCACCGGCTCTCATGCATCCCGCCGAAAGCACCCGGCCCGAGCGGTCCTTCTCGTGACGGTCGTCGGGTTCTCCGTGGGGTGGGGGCAGGGGTGTCATCCCGGGGGTTCGTCGGTCAGGTGCCGTGGCACTGCCCGTACGGGCGGTCCGAGCCGCACCAGCAGGGCGCCGACCGCTGTGGCGGCCAGGGCACGGCCCGGCCGCGGGCGGCCAGGGTGGTGGCGTACTGGGGGAGGAGGTCGGTGTCGTCGGGGGTGGTGGCCTCGGAGGCGGCGAAGGCCTCGTAGGAGGGGACGGTGCCGGTGACGACGCCCAGGTTGAGGGTGCCGGAGGCGGCGAGTTCGCGCAGGGCCGTCTCCGTCGTGGCCAAGTGCTCCTGGTGGGACGGGTACTCGGCGGCGAGGGAGGGGTACGCCTGAAGGAGCTCGGCCAGTTCCGGGGCCGGCCAGTGCAGGATCGCCACCGGGAAGGGGCGGGACAGGGCGGTGCGGTAGGCGCCCAGTTCCGCGCGGAGGCGGGAGATCTCCGCCTCCAGCTCCGCCGGGTTCTCCGAGCCGAGCGACCAGACGCGCTTCGGGTCGTGGAGTTCGTCCAGGGTGACGGGCAGGTTGTGGACGGTGTCGGCGAGGGCGTCCCACGCGTCGTGCGGGACGCCCAGCATGCGGCGGACCCGGTGGCGGCCGAAGAGGAGCGGGTGGGTGGGGGCCGGGGGTTCCGGGACGTCGGTCAGCAGGAGGCGGACCGCCTCCGTCAACGTCTCGTGCGCCGCCTCGAGTTCGTCGTGCGTCTCCAGGGACTCCGCGACGACCACCCAGGGGGCGGGGTCGCGCGGGGCCGCGGTGCGGATGCCGTCGATGATCGCGCGGGCCTCCGCCTCGTGGCCGTACTCCCACAGGTTCGAGGCCTTCAGGGCGCGGACCAGGTGCGGGTTCTCCAGCTCCGTCCGCCCGGTGCCGGAGGCCAGCAGGCGGTCGTAGAGAGCGGCCGCGGCAAAGCGGTCGCCGGAGAGTTCGAGGTGGGCGGCGGCCCGCAGCAGCAGGGCCTCGGCGTCCTCGGGATACAGGCCGGCGGTCCGCTCCAGGCGGGCCGCTTCGGCGGTGTGGTCGACGTTTTCGGCGGGCGTGTCGGGGCGCATGGGTGACACCGTACTGCCGACGGGTGACGGAGAAGAGACCGCCGCAGGTCGGCGCTCTGCCCCGGGGGTGGACCGGGGCTCCCGTTCGCATGGCTCGGTGTGGAGGAGTGCGGGGCCGGTGTTCGTTCCGTTCCGGGAGGTCACGCCGTCATTTTTTTGATCATCTTGAAAGGGTTCAATTCTCCTCTCCCTGGCCGGACGGAGCCTCCTTTGCCGCTTCCATCGTTTACTCGACGGGTATCGGGAAAGGCCGTGCAAGCTTATTGACGGGTGTCTCGCGTCTCCTCTACGTTCGCGTGAATCGATTCATCATCGATTGATCCTCTACGACTCACCCTCTCTCCCTCTATGGAGCCGCTGTGATCAGTAGAAGGAACATCCTCGCGGGCGCCGCAGCTACGGCGGGCGCCGTGGCCGCGGGAGCGGTGCCGGCGGTGGCCGCGCCCTCCGCTCCGGGCAAGGGGAGAAGCGTGTTACGCGTGGCGTCCCCGACCGTCGAGTACGTGCGCCGGCCCCTGGGGCTGGACGTGGCCCGGCCGCGCCTGAGCTGGCCGTTGACCGCGGCCGCCCCGGGGCAGCGGCAGAGCGCCTACCAGGTGCGCGTCGCGTCGAGCGCCGCCCGCCTGTCCCGCCCGGACGTGTGGGACAGCGGCAGGGTCGCCTCGGCCGAGTCCGTTCTTGTCCCCTACGACGGACCCCGGCTCGAACCGCGTACGCGCTACCACTGGTCGGTGCGCGTCTGGGACGCCGACGGAGCCGTCTCGCCGTGGAGCGCGCCGGCCTGGTGGGAGACCGGCCTGATGGACGAGGCCGAGTGGTCCGCGCGGTGGATATCCGCTCCGGCCTCCCTCACGGAAGCGCCCTCCCTGGAGGGCAGTTCGTGGATCTGGTTCCCCGAGGGCGAACCGACGCAGAGCGTTCCGGCTCAGACCCGGTGGTTCCGTCTCTCCGTCGACCTCCCGGACGCCGTCACCGCGGCCACGCTGGTGCTCAGCGCGGACGACCTCTACGTCGCCTCCGTCAACGGCACCGAGGTGGCGAGCACCGCCACGGACCAGGACGAGTCGAGATGGCGCCGCCCGGACGTCATCGACGTCCTCGCGCACATACGCCCCGGCACGAACGTCCTGGCCGTCTCCGCGACCAACCGCACGGTCGGTCCCGCCGGCCTCATCGGCGTGCTCGCCCTCACCACGGCCTCCGGCGAGCGCAGGATCCTCACCGACGGCGCGTGGAAGACCACCGACCGGGAACCGGCCGACGGCTGGCGCGGGCAGGACTTCGACGACACCGGGTGGCGGGCCGCCCGGGTGGCCGCCGCCTGGGGCGCCGGACCGTGGGGCGAGGTCGAACCGGTGCTGTTCGCGGCCCACCAGCTCCGCCACGAGTTCCGGCTCCCGCGCAAGAAGGTCGCACGCGCCCGCCTGTACGCCACGGCCCTCGGCGTGTACGAGGCCCACCTCAACGGCAAGCGGGTGGGGCGCGACGAACTGGCCCCCGGCTGGACCGACTACACCAAGCGCGTGCAGTACCAGACCCACGACGTCACCGACGCGCTCCGCCCGGGAGCCAACGCCCTCGGCGTCCACCTCGCCCCCGGCTGGTACGCGGGCAACATCTGCTGGTTCGGACCGCACCAGTACGGGAAACACCCGGCGCTGCTGGCGCAGTTGGAGGTCGAGTACGCCGACGGGACGAGCGAGCGCATCAGCACCGGACCGGACTGGCGTGCCGCCCCGGGACCGATCGTCTCCGCCGACCTGCTGGCGGGCGAGACCTACGACGCCCGCAAGGAGACGGCCGGGTGGACCTCGCCCGGATTCGACGCCGGGACGTGGCTCCCGGTGCGTGACGCCGGGGCCGACGCCGACGTCACCGTCCCGCCGCGGATCGTCGCCCAGGTGGACGGCCCCGTACGCGTCGAGCAGGAACTCCGCACCCGGAAGGTCACCGAACCCGAGCCGGGCGTCTTCGTCTTCGACCTGGGCCAGAACATGGTCGGATCGGTGCGGCTGCGCGTGTCGGGCGAGGCGGGGACCGCGGTGCGGCTGCGGCACGGCGAGGTCCTCAACCCCGACGGCACCCTCTACACCGCCAACCTGCGCTCGGCCGCGGCGACGGACACGTACATCCTCAAGGGGACCGGCACGGAGGTCTACGAGCCGCGCTTCACCTTCCACGGCTTCCGTTACGTCGAGGTGACCGGATTCCCCGGCAGGCCGTCGGCGTCGGCCGTCACCGGGCGGGTCATGCACACCTCCGCGCCCTTCACGCTCACCTTCGAGACCGACGTGCCGATGCTCGACCGGCTGCACCGCAACATCACCTGGGGGCAGCGCGGCAACTTCCTCTCCGTCCCCACCGACACACCGGCCCGTGACGAACGACTGGGCTGGACCGGCGACATCAACGTCTTCGCGCCCACCGCCACCTACACGATGGAGTCCGCCCGCTTCCTCACCAAGTGGCTGGTCGACCTGCGCGACGCGCAGGCGTCCGACGGCGCGTTCACGGACGTGGCCCCGACCGTCGGCGACCTCGGCAAGGGCACCGCGGGCTGGGGGGACGCGGGGGTCACGGTCCCCTGGGCCCTGTACCGGACGTACGGCGACCGACAGGTCCTCGAGGACGCCTGGCCCTCCGTCCGCGCCTGGCTGCGGTACCTGGAGCAGAACAGCACCGGCCTGCTGCGCCCGGCCGCGGGATACGGCGACTGGCTGAACGTGTCCGACGAGACGCCCAAGGACGTCATCGCCACCGCCTACTTCGCGCACAGCGCCGACCTCGCGGCCCGCATCGCGACGGAACTGGGGGAGGACCCCGCCCCCTACGCCGACCTCCACGCACGCGTCCGCACGGCGTTCCGGGCGGCGTACGTGAGCGCCGACGGCCGGGTGAAGGGCGACACCCAGACCGCCTACGTCCTCGCCCTGGCCATGCACCTGGTCCCGGACGCCCTGCGCGAGGCCGCCGCCGACCGGCTCGTCGCCCTCATCGAAGCCAGGGACTGGCACCTGTCGACCGGATTCCTCGGCACCCCGCTCCTGCTGCCCGTCCTCACCGACACCGGCCACACCGAGGTCGCCTACCGGCTGCTGCACCGGCGCACCTACCCGAGCTGGGGATTCCAGATGGACAAGGGCGCCACCACCATGTGGGAGCGCTGGGACTCCCTCCAGCCGAACGGCGAGTTCCAGTCCCCGAGCATGAACTCCTTCAACCACTACGCCTACGGCTCGGTGGGGGAGTGGATGTACGCCAACATCGCCGGCATCGCCCCGGGCCGGGCGGGCTACCGGCAGATCGTCATCCGCCCGCGTCCGGGCGGTGAGGTCACCTCCGCCCGGGCCACCCTCACCTCCCTCTACGGCCCGGTGTCCACCGCCTGGGAGCAGCGGTCCGGCCGCTTCCGGCTGTCGTGCGGCGTGCCGGCCAACACCACCGCCGAGGTGTGGATCCCGACGGACGACCCCGACCCCGACCGCGTCACGCACACCCACGGCGCCTTCGTGCGCGCGGAGAACGGCTTCGCCGTCTTCGAGGTGGGCTCGGGGAACCACCGGTTCACCGTGTGACGGCGGTACCGTGAGGCGGCCCGGTGCGAGGGGGAACCGTCGTACCGGGCCGGACGTTGAGAGGGTGCCGGGACCGGACTGGACCGGACCGGCGCGAGGCGGGGACGAGGGGAGGGGCGGCCAGTGGTCCGTGGAGTGATCCGTGGGCGGGTGAAGGCGCGTGCCGCCTTCGCCGTGTTGCTCCCGCTGCTCCAGGTCGTCCTGCTCGTGCTGCCGGCCGCCGGAGGACCGTCCGGCCTGTCCGGTCTCTCCGGCACCGTCGCGCTCGCCGCGACCACCGTGGCCGCCGCCGCGCTCACCGTGTGCGCCGTCGTCCTCGCGCGCTGCGCGCCGCCCGTGCCGCCCACCCGGGTGCGTACGGCCCTGCGCGACCGGGACCGGCGTACCGCCTTCCTGCCGCAACGCGACCCCGACGCCCGGGGGCGCACCCGGCCCAGAGCGCCCGGACACGCCCTCCCGGCGACCGCCGCGTAGGGCACCGGTACCCGTGGGTCCGGTTCAGGTTCCTCATCACGCGTGACCCCGCGCGGGTCGTCATGCCGCCGTTCAGCACTTCCGTCCCGGCACGACGAGACCCCCCGGAGGGCTCACCCATGTCCGTCTTCGCCAGCCTGGTCGAGCAACTGGCCGACCTGCTCCAGCCGTTGTTCGGCCTCTCCGCGGCCGCCGCCGCGATCGTCCTGTTCACCGCGTTCATACGGCTCCTCGTCCACCCGCTGTCCCGGGCCGCAGCGCGCGGCCAGCGGGCCAGAGCCGAACTCCAGCCGAAGATCGCCGAGTTGCGGCGCCGGCACGGCCGGAATCCGGAGAAACTGCAGAAGGCCGTACTGGACCTGCACGCGCGGGAACGGGTCTCGCCGCTGTCCGGATGCCTGCCGAGCCTGCTGCAGCTGCCCGCGTTCTTCCTGCTGTACCACCTGTTCTCGAGCGACACGATCGGCGGGCGGCCCAACGGACTGCTCGGGCATGAGCTGTTCACCGCGCCGCTGGGCGGACGCTGGGCCGACGCGCTGGGCGACGGGGGCCCGTCGGGAGGGCCGGGGCTCGTGTACGCGGGGCTGTTCGGCGTCGTCGTGGTCGTCGCCTTCTTCGGCTACCGGCTCACCAAGCGGTCGATGGCGGCGAACGCGGCGCTGTCCGGCGGCTCCGGTGCGTCGGGGACGGGTGGCGCGGTGGAGCAGCTGCCGGGGATGGGCGCGGTGACCAGGGCGATGCCGTTCATGTCGTTCCTCACCCTGGTCACCGTGGCCGTGGTGCCGCTGGCCGCCGCGCTGTACATCGTCACCAGCACGGCGTGGAGCGTGGTGGAACGGGCCGTCCTGTACCGGTGACGCTCCCCGACCCTGGTCAGGGCCGGGGCGCCGGGATGAGGAGCGGGTGGGTGGCGGGCGGGAGGCTCCGGGACGTCGGTCGGGAGGAGCAGGAGGAGGCGGACCGCCTCCGTGAACGTCTCGGACGGCCCGCACCGGTGCGGGTGCGGACGGTCGTCCCCGGCCGACGGGTGTGCGGGCCGTGGCCCTGCCCGTCGGCCGGTCGGCTGCCCATGAGGGCCTGCCGGGTGGCCGGGCGCTGCTCCATATGCGCGCCCCCCTCGCGCGCGGACGCATCTGTCACAGAATGGCTGGAATGACGGGCTTTCGTGTGAATGTTCCTTGTTGTTCGTGGGAGGTGACCTCGTGGATGTAGGGCTGATCAACGGCCTCCCCAGCCACCCCCTCCTCGTTCACGGCGCAGTGGTGCTGGTCCCGCTGACGGCGTTGGCGCTCGTGGTCTGTGCGCTGTGGTTCTCGGCGGCGCGCAGGCTCAGCTGGGTGCTGCCGGTCATGGGGCTGGTCACTCTTGCCCTGGTGGTGCTGACCACCGAATCCGGCGAGTGGCTGGAGGAACGGGTGCGGGAGAGCGCGCTGGTGGAAGAGCACGCCGAGATGGGGTCCGGTCTCACTCCGTGGGCGATCGCCCTGTTCGTGCTGACGGTCGCCGTCTGGCTGCTCGGCCGTGCCGGCCTCCGCCGGGAACGAGACCGCGGCGGGGAGGCCGACAGTCCCGCCGGGGGCGGGGCGTCCGCCGTGGCCCGGACGGCTTCTTCGGTTTCGGTGCGCGTCGCGGCGCTGGTGATCGCCCTGGTCGTGGCCGTCGGCGCGGTCATCCAGGTGTACCGGATCGGTGACTCGGGTGCGAAGGCGGCCTGGCAGGGCCGTTTCTCGACGAACCAGCTCGACACCGGGCGGTGACGCGGCGACAGCAACGCCGGAGGCGGTCCGGCCGACCCGGGTGAGGCGTCGGCCGGACCGCCGCGCGTGACGCGTGCGGCCTCCGGGGGTGACCAGGGCGGTCAGCGCAGCTGGTCGAGCGCCTTCTGGAAGGCGGCGGCGTGCCGGGTCTCGTCCGCGGCGGTGTCGCGGAAGAAGCGGGCGGCGGCGGTGTCACCGACGGCGGTGGCCCGCTCGGCGAACCCCGGGTACACCTTGGTCGCCTCGTGGCGCTCCCCGGTGACGGCCATGCGCAGGTTCTCCCTCGTCGCGCGGACCAGGCCGGCCAGCACCGCCTCGCCGGCCAGGTGCTCGTGCAGTTCGACCTTGGCCGTGCCCTCCCACAGGCGGGCCAGCGCGGCGTTGCCGGTCTGCTGGGCGTGGGCGGCGAAGAGCATGTACTTGGCGTGGGCGAGCGCCTCGCCGTGCAGGGCGGTGTCCAGGTTGGCCTTGGTGCGGGCGGCCTTCACCTTCGGCGGCCCGGCGGGCACCGACACCACGTCGGCCTTCGGCGGCGCCGGGACGGTGCCGTGGCCGGTGGTCACGACCGTCAGTGCCGTGCGGAAGGCGTCGCGATGGCGGCCCTCGTCCGCGGCGAGCTCGCGGAAGAGCTCCGCGGCCTTCAGGTCCCCGTCCTGCCGGGCCTGGTCGGCGAAGCGGCGGTACATGACCTCGTGCTCGTAGGTCTCGCCCTCGATGGCCTGGCGCAGGTTGGCGGCGTTGCCGCCGACCAGGCCGAGGAGGGTGGCCGCCTCGTGCAGGTGTTCGTTCAGCTCGGTCTGCGCCGTGGTGCGGAAGAGGCGGGCGACGGCCGGGAGGCCCTGGCGGTCGGCCTCGGCGGCGAAGAGGCTGTAGGCGGCGTGGGCGTAGGCCTCGCCCTGCAGGGTGGTGGTCAGGTCGGCGATGGTCCGTGCCTGCAGGGCCCGGCCGGCGGTGTGCGGTGTCGGTTGCCCTCCGGTCGGGGCGGCCAGCGCCAGGGCCGGCGCCGCCGGCACGGCGGTGGCGGCCAGCGCGGACAGACCCACTACGAGCGTACGTATCGAGCAATGGGACACGAGATGCTCCTTCCGGGACGCATCCTTCTGGCTGCGAACGCTCCTCATGTCACCCGCACAGGCACACCACCGCCCCTTCACGTAACCCACCCGGGTGAATACACACAGTCACCACGCGCCTTTTCGTCGACCTGCTCCGGTGTCGGGGTGCGCAGGTCCTTCGCGGGCAGCTCGGATGCGTCTCCGGGCACCGAGGATCCTCGGGCGGACGGAGATCGACGGGACGCCGAGGGAACACCAGGGCCTGTCCGGCGGATCACGTCGGAGGAAAGGGACGGCGCCCTCATCAGCGCCGGTGAGCGGGGGCGATGGGAGCGCCCCCGCTCGAGCGAAGCCGGGCGTGGGGGAGAGTGACGACAACGCGGCAGACGTGCGTGCCGGACCCCGCGTCCGCGGCATGATCCGCCGGACAGCTAGTCGGCCAGGAAGTGTTCCAGCGCTTCCACCACGAGCTGGTGGTCCTGGAGTTGGGGGAGGCCCGAGACGGTCACCGCGCCGATCACGCCGACGCCCTCGACGGTGATCGGGAACGAACCGCCGTGGGCCGCGTAGGTGTCGGGGTCCAGGCGCGAGGACTCCTCGAACGTCGTGCCCTTGGCCCGGTGCCGGGCGCCCACCAGGTACGACGCGGAGCCGTACCGCTCGACGACCCGGCGCTTGCGGGCGATCCAGGCGTCGTTGTCGGGGGTGGAGCCGGGGAGGGCGGCGTGGAAGAGCTGCTGGCCCGTGCGGTGGATGTCGATGGCGACGGGGGCGTCGCGTACCCGGGCCAGGTCGACGAGGAACGAGCCCAGGTCCCAGGCGTCCTCGTGGCTGAACCGCTGGAAGACCAGGCGGCGTTCCTGCGCCTCCAGTTCCTCCAGGCTGGGCTCTTCCAGGCTCGGCTCTTCGGTGCTCGGTGCTTCCACGGTCGGCTCCTCCTCGCCGGGGGTGGGTTCGGGCCGGGTCACAGGGTCACCGTCACCTTCTCGTCGGCCGAGCGCCGGGCCGCCTCCAGGACGTCCAGGGCGGCGGCGGCCTCGCGCGCGGTCACCGGGTTGGGGCCGCCTTCCCGGAGGGCCTTCGCCACGGCTGTGTAGTAGGCGGGGTAGTCGCCGGGCAGGGTCGGCTCGGGGCTCCCGCCGCCGGTCACCGGGGACTCCCCGGAACCGACGCGGCCCCACAGCTCCTCCGGCTCGGCGCCCCAGCCGGCGCCGGCACCGGCGCCGGGGCGCAGGCCGTCGCGCAGGGCGGCCTCCTGGGGGTCGAGGCCGTGCTTGACGTAGCCCGCCTTCGAGCCCAGGACGCGGAAGCGCGGGCCGAGCTGGGCCGTGGTCGCGGAGACGTAGAGGTGGGAACGGACGCCGTTCGCGTGGGTGAGGGCGATGAAGGTGTCGTCGTCGGTGCGCGCGCCCTCACGGCGGGTGTCCACCTCGGCGTACACGGAGGTCACCGGGCCGAAGAGGACCAGCGCCTGGTCGACGACGTGGCTGCCGAGGTCGTAGAGCAGTCCGCCGATCTCCGCGGGGTCGCCGGACTCGCGCCAGCCGCCCTTGAGCTGCGGCCGCCAACGCTCGAAGCGGGACTCGAACCGGTACACATCGCCGAGTGTGCCCTCCGACACCAGCTTGCGCAGGGTGAGGAAGTCGTTGTCCCAGCGGCGGTTCTGGAAGACGGACAGGAGCAGGCCGCTCTCCTCGGCGAGCGCCGCCAGCTCGCGGGCCTCGGCGGCCGTGCCGGCGACGGGCTTGTCGACGACGACCGGCAGACCGGCCTTCAGAGCGGTGGTGGCGAGCGGGACGTGCGTCCTGTTCGGCGACGCGACGACGATCAGGTCCAGCTCGGCGGCGCGCTCGAAGAGCTCGTCCGGTGTCGCCGCGACGCGGACGTCCGGGAACTCGGCGCGGGCCTGCTGCTGCCGCTCGGGGTTCGAGGTGACCACCGTGTCGAGCGCGAGGCCCTCGGTCGCGGCGATCAGCGGGGCGTGGAACACGGAGCCTGCGAGGCCGTAGCCGACGAGGCCGACGCGGAGGGGAGTGCCAGTCATGCCCCTACTTTCGCAACGCTGTTGCCAAAGTGCAAGCGCGGGGGAGAATGAACGGGTGAACAGAACGTACGGCGGTATGCGGGACGGTATGCGGGACGGGACGGGCGGGGTCAATCTGCTCGCCCTGCGCAGCCACAACACCGCGCTCGTGCTCGACCTGCTGCGGACCGCCGGGGCGGAGGGCATCAGCCGGCTGGAACTCGCCGAGCGGACCGGGCTCACCCCGCAGGCGGTCAGCAAGATCACCGCCCGGCTGCGGGCGGAGGGGCTCGCGGCGGACGCGGGACGCCGGGCGTCCACCGGGGGCAAGCCCCGCACGGTGCTGCGGCTGGTGCCGGAGGCGGGGCACGCGGTGGGCGTGCACCTGGACCGGGACCGACTGCGGGCCGTCCTGGTCGACCTCGACGGGACGGTCGTGGGGGAGCGGAGCGCCCCCCTGGACCTGGGCGCGGGGGCGGAGGCGGTACTGGCCGGAGTGGCCGGAGTCGTCACGGGGCTGTGGACCGCCGGGGAGGGAGCCACCGGGCCCGTCCCCGCCGGGGATGAGCC
The DNA here is from genome assembly GCF_053604275.1 of Streptomyces sp. NPDC004051. Taxonomy (NCBI): domain Bacteria; kingdom Bacillati; phylum Actinomycetota; class Actinomycetes; order Kitasatosporales; family Streptomycetaceae; genus Streptomyces; species Streptomyces sp. NPDC004051. The sequence continues at coordinate 10,945 of NZ_JBSGHG010000025.1, forward strand.
CGTAGGGGACGGGCCCATAGGGGACGGGCCCGGTGCGCGCGTGCCGCCCCGGCCCGCCCTGCTGGGTGTCGGGATCGCCCTGCCGGGGCCGCTCGACCACGCCCGGGGCGTGCTGCACCGGGTGACCGGCTTCCCCGAGTGGGACGGGTACCCCCTGCGGGACGCGCTGTCGCAGCGGCTCGGCGTGCCGGTCGTCGTCGACAAGGACACCAACGCGGCGGCGCTGGGCCTGGCCGTCGACGGCGAGGGCGGCTCCTTCGCCTACCTGCACCTCGGTACGGGGCTCGGGGCCGGGCTGGTGATCGGCGGCAGCGTGCACCGGGGGCCGCGGACCGGGGCGGGGGAGTTCGGCCACCAGGTCGTCCAACTGGACGGGCCGCGCTGCGGCTGCGGCGACCGCGGCTGCATCGAGGCGCTGTGCCTGGCCGCCGTGGCGCGGGGCGACACGGACGAGGCGGCGCGGGTGCTGGGCGTCGGCGCGGCGAACCTGGTGGGCCTGCTCGACATCGACCGAGTCCTGCTCGGCGGCCGCACGGTCGAGGCCGCCCCGGAGGCGTTCGCGCGGGGCGTGCGCGCGGTGCTGGACACCCGGGCCCGGCGTACGGGCGACACGGCCGTGCCGGTACGGGTCGCCTCCGAGGGAAGCGGCGGGGTCGCCGAGGGGGCGGCCCAGTCGGTGCTGGCGCCGGTGTTCGGGCGGGGCGACGGCTGACCGGAAAGCGGCGGGCGGGGCGGTGCGCTGCTCCGGGCGGGGGGAACCATGGGGCCGTGCGGGGGTGTTCGGGCGTGTCACCGTGCCGTCCGCCCGCCGACCGGCAAGGTCATACGGTATGCGACTCCGCACTCCCGCGTCCCTCTTCCTGGCGGTGCTGGCCGCCGTTCTCCCCACCACGGCCCAGGCCCGGACGGAAGCACCGCCGCCCGCCTGCGCCACCGAGGAGGACGTCGACTTCCCCCTCACCGCCCGCATCCACGGCGGCCCGGACACCTACCGGGCCGGCGGCGGCCACGGCACCTGGTACCTCCGGCTGACCAACACCACCGACCGTGCCTGCGGCGGCATCCACCCGGTCGTCGTACTCGTCGACGACAAGCGGGAGTTGCGGGCCTCGCAGTCGGTGCTGGAGTTCTATACGCCGGACCGGGAGCAGCCGCACCCCGTCCGCTTCGAGACCACCGACGAGGACGAACTCGTCGGCGCCTTCGTCGACGAGCAGGCGGGCTTCGAGGGGTACACCGTCGAGCCCGGCCGGACCCTCACCGTGAAGGTGCGGCTCGCGTTCACGTCCGACGCCGCGGCGGGCGAGGTCGTCGCCAAGGCCGCCGTCGTCCAGCGGCGCGGGGACGACGGCGACTGGGTCGGACAGTCGGACGACTACCGGTTCCGGATCGAGAGGGGGCCCGGCGAGGAAGCCGGTGGCGCCGGCCCCGACGAGCTCGCCCGCACCGGTGTCGGCGCCGCCGGGAAGCTCCTGACCGTCGCCGCGGTGGCACTGCTCACCGGGGGACTGGCGGCGACACCGGCCCGCCGGCGCCGCTGAGAGCTCCCGGTGTCCTCGTGCCGTGCCACACCGGGCGTTCCCGCAAGATCCGGGCATGTCTAGGCTGGGGCAGGCAGGAAGGACCGCGTACGGCAGGAGAGCTCGCACATGGCAGACCGCAAGCCGATCGAATCGTGGCTCACCGACATGGACGGGGTGCTCATCCACGAGGGTGTGCCGATCCCGGGGGCCGACGCCTTCATCAAGAAGCTGCGTGAGTCCGGGAAACCCTTCCTGGTGCTCACCAACAACTCGATCTACACCCCGCGCGACCTGCACGCCCGGCTCCGCCGCATGGGCCTGGACGTCCCGATCGAGAACATCTGGACCTCGGCGCTCGCCACCGCCCAGTTCCTGGACGACCAGCGTCCGAACGGCTCGGCGTACGTCCTCGGCGAGGCCGGTCTGACCACCGCGCTGCACGACATCGGCTACATCCTCACCGACCACGAACCCGACTACGTGGTCCTCGGGGAGACCCGGACCTACTCCTTCGAGGCCATGACGAAGGCGGTACGGCTGATCAACGACGGCGCCCGTTTCATCTGCACGAACCCCGACGAGACCGGCCCCTCCGCCGAGGGCCCGCTCCCGGCGACCGGCGCGGTGGCGGCGCTGATCACCAAGGCGACGGGCCGGCAGCCGTACTTCGCGGGCAAGCCGAACCCGCTGATGATGCGCACCGGACTGAACACCCTCGGCGCCCACTCCGAGACCAGCGCGATGATCGGCGACCGCATGGACACCGACGTACTGGCCGGCATGGAGGCCGGGATGAGGACGTTCCTGGTGCTCACCGGTCTGACCCGGCCCGAGCAGGTCGAGAACTTCCCGTACCGGCCGTCCCAGGTCCTGGACTCCATCGCGGACCTCGTCGACCTCGTCTGACCGCCACACGTAAAACCCCGCAGACCCCGATGTCACCCGTACGGCGCAGCACCGCATCCCTGCGGATGCGGTGACCTGCCCGGCGCGGCACGCTCCCGGTGTCTGGAGGTGCACGATGGGTTCTGTGCGACGCGCTCTCTGTACCGGCGTCCTGGCGGCCACCGCGCTCACCCCGGCGGCGCACGCCGCGGACGGTGCGGACGGGGTGCCGGTGACACCGGCGACCCCGGCCCCCGGCACCGATGCCACCCTCGAGGTGGCCGAGCGGACCGCGGTCGCGGTCTCCTCGGCGTTCGTCTCCGAGGTCCGGCTCACCGTCGCCGACGGCGTACTCACCGGCGAGAGCCGGGTCCGCTCCACGCTCACCGCGGCCACGTACCCCGTACGGGTCGACTGCGGGAAGAGCGCCCGCCAGGGCGCGATCACCGTCGCCCCCGCCGCTGCCCCCGCCGCCTCGCCCGTGGCCCCCGTGGACGCGGGGGGCGGGGGAGCCGCCCGGACCGTAGCCGCCGACGAGTCCGGGGAGGGGCCGGGCACGGCGCAGACGGCGACCGGACTGTTCCTCGCCGCTGCCGCGACAGCGGCCGTCATACGCAGCCGCGTCCGGCGGGACCGCGGAACACACTGAGGCCGGCGATGACCGATCATCACCAGAGCCAGAGCCAGAGCCAGAGCCAGAGCCAGAGCCAGAACCAGAACCACAGTCACAACCACAGCCCGTCCGGTGTCGGGCGGCTGCTCACCGGGACGGCCTGGGTGGTCCTGCTGCTCGGGCTCTGGCTGTGGGGCCGTGAGGGAACCGATCTGCGCCCCGGCGTGTCCGGACCCGCCACGGGCGACATGGCGGCGGCCGGCCGACCGCCCCGGATGGAGCTCCCGCCCGCCCACCGGCCGCTGGACGAGGCGCCGCCACGGCGCCTGGACATACCCGGTCTGGACGTCCGGGCACCGGTGGTGGCCCGCGGCCTGGACGAGCGGGGCGCGCTCGACCCGCCGCCGTTCGACCGGCCGGGCACGGTCGGCTGGTATGCGGACGGGGCGGCGCCCGGGGCGTCCGGCACCGCGCTGGTGGTGGGGCACGTCGACACCGAGACCCGGCCCGCCGTGTTCTACGAGGTCAGCACGTTGCAGCCCGGCCAGAAGATCCGGGTGGTCCGCGCGGACGCCGAGGTCGCCGAGTTCACCGTCGAGGACGTCCAGGTCCTCCCCCGGGACGGTTTCGACGCCCGGCAGGCCTACGGACCCCGCCGCTCCGGCCGGGCCGAACTGCGCCTGGTCACCTGCGGCGGCGCCTACGACCGGGCGCGCCACCACTACACGGCCAACGTGATCGTCTCGGCCTACCTGACGGACACCGCCACCTGACGCCGGCCACCTGTTCCGGTCGGCGACTCGCCCCCTCGCGGCCGCCGACCGGACTGCTCCCGGACCGCGCGGGAGGCCGCGTCTCACATCTCGTGTTCCTTCAGTGCGGCCAGTCCCTCGGAGTAGATGCCGTGGAACAGGGCGATCGCCTCCTCCTCGCTCGTCCCCACCGGTGTGAAGGTGCCGGACCACTCCACGCGGCTCCGTCCGCCGGGCACCTCGTGCACGGTGAGGGTGGAGCGGTAGCCGGTGACGGGGAACGGCGCCCGCAGGATGGAGTAGCTGTAGGTGCGCGCCCGGTCGTCGAACGCCTCGAGGCGTTCGACGATGACGTCGCCCTCCTCGTTCGAGAGGCTGCGGACGCGGCCGCCCTCGCTGAGCCTGCTCTCGGGAATGTAGGGCAGCCAGTCGGGCAGGGAGTCGAAGCCGCCGATGAGCTGCCAGACGCGCGCGGCGGGCACGGGGAGGTCGAGGGTCGCGGTGGTGGTTGCCACGGTTGTTGTCTCCTGAAGGGGTGGGGTGAGGAAGGGGTCATGCGCCGGGTACGGGGGCGTCCTGAGCGATCAGCCCCTCCGCGCGCAGGGCCGTCCAGAAGGCCGGCGGGACCTTTTCGCCGAGTGCGGCGACGTCCTCCGCGAGGCGGCTCGGCCGGGAAGCACCGGGAACGGCCGCGGCGACCGCGGGGTGGGCGAGGGAGAACTGCAGCGCTGCGGCCTTGACGCCGACGCCGTGCTGCCCCGCGAGTGCCTTGATGCGGTCCACCTTGGCGACGACCGGTTCGGGGGCCTTCCGGTACTCGAAGTGCTGCCCGCCGGCCAGGACTCCGGAGCTGTACGGTCCGCCGACGACGATGTCGACGCGCTGAGCGCTCGCGGCCGGCAACAGGCGCTGCAGGGCGCGCTCGTGGTCGAGCAGTGTGTAGCGGCCGGCGAGCAGGAACGCGTCCGGCTTCGGCTCGTCGAGGTCCAGCGTCAGCTCCAGGGGCTCGACCCGGTTGACGCCGAGACCCCAGGCCTTGATGACGCCTTCGTCACGCAGTCGCTGCAGTGCCCGGAACGCTCCGGTGCGGGCGGTCTCGTATGCGGCGAGCCACTCGTCGCCGTAGAAGTCCTGAGCGACGTCGTGCACCCACACGATGTCGAGGCGGTCCGTCCTCAGCCGCTCGAGGCTGTCCTCGACGGAACGCAACGTGGCGTCGGCCGAGTAGTCGTTGACGATCTTGTTGGGGCGTCCGTGTGCGAAGAGTCCGCCCTTCTCGCCCAGGTCGCGGGCGGAGGGGTCCTCGGCCTCGTCGAGGATGACGCGGCCGACCTTCGTGCTCAGGACGAACTCGTCACGGGGGCGGCCGGCCAGTGCTTCACCCAGCCGGATCTCGGACAGACCCGCGCCGTAGAAGGGCGCGGTGTCGAAGTAGCGGATGCCGTTGCTCCAGGCGGCGTCCACGGTGGCGGCGGCCTCCTCGTCGGGGATGGCCCGGAACATGTTGCCCAGCGGTGCGGTGCCGAAGCCCAGGCGGCCGGGCAGGAGAGACGTGACGGACACGGTGGGGATCCTTGCTGTGAGAGCTGCGACGGACGGGGTGCGTGCGCCCCGGGCGCGGTCCGTCGGTCTGATGTGTCCGAGGCTAGGAACTAGAGTTGAGACTGTCCAAGACTTACTTGGACTGACTTGAGTCCTTCGAGGTCTTACATGCTTGACCTGCGGCAACTCCGCTACTTCGTCACCGTCGCCGAGACCGAACACGTCGGTCGGGCCGCCGAGCGGCTGCACATCTCCCAGTCGCCGCTCAGCCGGCAGATCGCGCAGCTCGAACAGAACCTGGGCCTCACCCTGTTCGAACGCGGCCAGCAGAGAATCCGGCTCACCCGGGACGGCCATGTCTTCCTGGCCGAAGCCCGCGCGCTGCTGCGGCATGCGGACCGTCTGGAGAACCTGGGCCGCCGACTGGGCCGTGGAGAGGAGGGCGGCCTGTGCATCGGCTATGTCGCGGACGCCATGCACACCGGCACCCTGCCCAGCGCGCTGCGCACTCTGCACGGCGAACGCCCCGGCGTCCACATCGCGTTGCACAACCTTCCGCCCGCCGAGCAGTTCGAAGGCCTGCGGCAGCGCAGCCTGGACATCGCGCTCGTCCATGAACCTCCGGGCGCGGACGACCCCGACCTCCTGGCCGCGCCCCTGCTCGAGGACCCGTTGCTGCTCGTCCTGCCCGCGGGGCACCCCCTCGCCGACCAGGGGGAGGTGACCCCGGGTGACCTCGACGGACAGCCGTGGATCGCCGTCGAGAACGCCCAGGACCCCACCTGGCGGGACACCTTCGTCGCCACCTGCACGGCAGCCGGCTTCAGGCCCGACATCCGCCTCGACGCCGCCGAGCCGCTGACCGCGCTCGGTCTGGTCGCCTCCGGGCTCGGACTGGCCCTCGTGCAGAAGAGCATGGTCCGCGCCACCACCGAGGAGGTCGCGGTGCGCGAGCTTCCCTGGCACGAGGCGTGTGTCCAGCTGTGGGCCGCATGGCACCGGGTCGACCTGCGCCCTCTGGTGGCTTCGTTCCGCGCGACCGTCCTGGGCACCGGCGGCACCGGCGGCACCGGCGGCACCGGCGGCACCGCCTGAGGCGGACGCCCCCGGTCCTCCCGGCCGGGGACATCCGCCGTACTCCGGGCTGTAACAGGTCGCGGACAAGACGGGCCAGGCCCCATGGGTGACGCGGGGTGTATGTCAGGATTGGGGCTCGGAAGGCTTGGAACAAGTGCACCCAAGGGGGGTTGGATGTACGGCAGCAGGGGGGTCGGGGCGTTCGCCGGGAGGCGGGCGTCGGCAGCGGTACTGGGGGCCGCGCTGCTGATCACGGGCTGTTCCTCCGGTGACGGCGAGGGGGACGACTCCGGCAAGGGCGCCGACGCGGGGATCACGCAGCAGCCGAAGGGCGCCAGCCCCTTCTGGGTCAACCCGGAGGGCAACGCCGCACAGCAGATGGCCGACCTGGAACAGGACGGCAAGAAGGCGGAGGCCGAGCAGATCCGCAAGATCGCGGAGCAGCCCACCGCCGAATGGATCAGCCCGGAGAACCCGGAGGAGCAGACCCGCGGCTTCACCGAGGCCGCCGACAGGGCGGGCCGGACCGCGCTGCTGGTCCTCTACAACATCCCGCACCGGGACTGCGGCCAGTACTCGCAGGGCGGCGCCGCCGACGGCGACGCCTACCGCTCCTTCGTCGACGGTGTGGCCAAGGGCATCGGGGACCGCGCGGCGACCGTGATCCTGGAACCCGACGCGGTGCTCCACCTGGTCGACGGCTGCACGCCGGAGCAGTACCACGAGGAGCGCTACGACGTCCTCAACGACGCCGTCGACACGCTCAAGGGCCTGAAGAACACCACGGTGTACCTGGACGCGGGCAACGCCGGCTGGGGCAGCCCCGACCAGATCCACGAGCCGCTGAAGCGGGCGGGCATCGACAGGGCCGACGGCTTCTCGGTGAACGTCTCCAACTTCTACTCCACCGAGGACTCCATCGCCTACGGCAAGAAGCTCTCCGCCAAGGTAGGCGACAAGCCCTTCGTGATCGACACCAGTCGCAACGGCAACGGCCCCTACACGCAGGGCGACGCGGCCGAGCGCTGGTGCAACCCGCCCGGCCGCGCCCTCGGCGAGACCCCGACGACCGAGACCGCGGACCCGCTGGTGGACGCGTACCTGTGGGTGAAGCGGCCCGGGGAGTCGGACGGCGAGTGCAAGGGCGGTCCGAAGGCCGGCGAGTGGTGGGAGGACTACGCGGTGAAGCTCGCCGAGGCCGGCGCCGGCGACTGACCACTGCGGCGCCGTACGCAGGAGCACGCAGAGGAAGGGGGCGCCCCCACCGTGGGGGGCGCCCCCTTCCTCTGCGTGCCCGGCGTCAGGGCACCTGCACCCACTGGGCCTTGCTGGGGGTGCCGTCCGCGTCGGTGGCGAACAGCATGTACCAGCCGGCCTGGACCAGGTTCCGGCTCCCCGGGACCGTCACCTTCAGCTTGTCGCCGTCGGCCTCGAAGTCCAGGGCGATGGAACGCTGGTCGATGTCGGTGACGTGGGTCGAGGCGCTCGGCCGGATCAGCCGGACGTTCTTGATCGACCCGGCGTCCTTCGAGGTGAACGTGGCGGAGCCGCCGCGCTCGACGGTCTTCGGACCGCCGGTCAGCTCGGGCTGCTCGGTCTCGCCGTACAGGTACGGCGGCGTGTAGATCTCGATGCGCTGTTCGAACTTGCCGGGCTTGGTGTTGGCCTTGTCGCCGTAGAGCGAGTCCGAGCCGAAGAACATCACGCGGCCGTCGGGCAGCAGGATCGAGCCGGCGTGGTAGTTGCGGCCCACCAGCGGGTCGGCGACGCGCTTGAACTCGTTCTGGGCCGTGTCGTAGATCCGCGCCTCGAGGATGTTGGAGTCGCTGCGGCCCCGGTAGTCCTCCGAGCCGCCCGAGACCAGGATGTTGTCGTCGGGCAGGATCGAGTACTGCGGGTAGCGGGTTCCCTTGTCCAGCGAGGGTCCGTCCACGAAGCGCGGTGCGTCGGCCTTGAGGTCGACGATCCGGGTCTTCTCGCTGGCCTTCCTGGACTCGCCGACGCCGCCGCCGCCGATCACCATGTACTTCTCGTCCTGCGCCGGCGGCAGCAGCACCGTGCCGGACGTCTCCATCATGTCGGGGTCGCTCAGCCCGGGTATCTTGTCGAACTTGTTGGTCTCCACGTCCCAGACGCCCGGGTCGCGGCCCTCGTCGGCCGGTCCGTACCCCGCGTTCGAACCCGAATAGAAGACCTTGCCGTTCTGCATCAGGAACAGCGCCGGGTAGGTCGGGAACTGGCGGACCTTGTCCGTGTAGGTCCACTTCTTGGTCTCGGGGTCGTAGATCTCGTTCTTGCCCGGGACCAGCTGGCCGATGTCGTCGAGGCCGGAGACGCTGAGGATCTTGCCGTCGCTCAGGGTGGTGAGCGTCGGGTACCAGCGGGCCTCCTTCATCGGGTCGACCTTGATGTACTTCTCCGCCACCGGGTCGAACTCGAAGGCGTCGTCGATGCCCTGGAAGTCCTTCTTGTCCAGGGCGAGCTTCTCGGCGATGCCGTACGTGTTCCGCGCGTCCTCGCCGGTCAGGCCCTGCACGGTGTAGTTGTCCTGGGTGCCGGTCTCGTACTTGGCGCCCTCCTTCTGCGCCTCGACGTAGGTGCGGCCGTAGCCCGGGGTGTTGCCCAGGAACTCGCCGGTCTGCTTGTCGAAGTTCTTCTTGGCGCGCGGGACGAGCACCGGGTCCTTCGAGACGAAGGTCTTGCCGTTCTCCTTGCCGACGAACCTGGTGCCCGCCGGCAGGGTGATCGGCTTGTCCGGGTTCTCGTTGTGGACGACCATCAGGCCGCCCGCCTTCGTCACGTCGCCCTTGAGCTTCTCGTACCGCTTGGTGCCGCCGGCGATCAGCAGGTTGCCGTTGGCGAGCTGGGTGTGGCCGGTGCAGAACAGGTCGCTCGGCGTCGGCACCTTCTTGATGGTCTTCTTGACCGGGTCCCAGATCCGCGTGTCGTACTTCTTGGCGTCGAAGTTGTCCTTGTTGTTGCCGGAACCCGCGACGAGCAGCACCTTGCCGGTGTGCAGCAGCGCCGCGTGGATGGTGTTCTGGCGGTACTCCTCCGGGAACTCGACGATCTCCCAGCGGCCGTTCTCCGCCTTGTACTCCGGCTTGTTGATCTTGTACTGGTGGTATTTCTCGGTCCCGAAGCGGTACAGCCACGGCCCGTTCATTCCGGCCAGCGCGAGCACCACCGTCGTGCCTATCGCGATCCGACGGGCGCGACGGCGGCCTGCACGGTCGTTCATTCCTTACGTCCCCCAAGTCCACCCAGAGCGATCTGCATCGTCTGGTCGTCACCGGGGTGATGGCCCCCGGTACCTCCTGGCCCGCCGGGAGTCCCCGGCCCTCCCGGTCCGCCGTGGGCGCCGGCCCAGCCGGGCCGGTCCTGCGGGGCGTGGGGCGCGTGGTGCCCGTGCTGCTGCGGCGTCTGCGGCAGCTGCTGGGTCCGGGGCTCCGGTGCGGAGTCCTGTGTCCGGCCCGCGGAGTGCGCGCCGGGCTTCTTCCTGTCCTGGCGCATGCCGTGGCGCCAGGCGAACATGGGCGCGGCCGTGATGAGCAGGGCGAACGTCGCCCAGATGACCATGGCCGGGTGCGAGTGTCCGTAGACGAATCCGGCGGCGATGGAGCCACCGAAGATCAGGATGAAGTACCAGTGGTACCGGAAGGTTCCGAACCAGGTGTCCGGGCTGGCCGAGTCGCCCTTCGGGGTGACCACGAACTTGCTCTTCCTGCGCAGCACGGAGTCGATCAGCGCCTTCGCGTAGAGCGGCGCCGACAGCGCGGACATCACCATGCCGGCCACACCGCCGGAGCCCTCCGGCTCGTGCGGGGAGACGTTGTGGCGGCGGTTCCAGACGTAGAGGCCGATCTGCAGCGCGGAGGCGTTGCCGTAGAGCATCAGCCAGACCGCGGGGTCGATGTTCACACCCGAGGCGCCCAGGCCCAGGAACAGCGCACAGCTCAGCGCCGCCAGGATCCAGTTCAGGGCCGACATCGGATAGAAGATGATCATCATGGTGTAGTTGAAGAGCTTGCTCGGCGGCAGCGAGTAGAAGCCCTTCCAGTACTGTCCGATGATCGTCTCGTACGTACCGCGCGACCAGCGCATCTGCTGGGTGAAGAAGTCCGTCCAGGCGTTGGGGCCCTCACCGACCGCGAGCACGTCCGGGGTGTAGACCGAGCGCCACTTCCTGCCCGTCGCCGGGTTCTTGGCCCGGTGCATCTCGAAGCCGGTCGCCATGTCCTCGGTGATCGAGTCGTACAGGCCGCCGATCTGCTTGAGCGCCTTGATGCGCACGGCGTTCGAGGTGCCCACGAACATCGGTGAGCCGTAGCGGTTGCCGGCCCGCTGGATCAGCGCGTGGAAGAGGAACTGCTGCGACTCGGCGGCCTTGGTGACGAAGTTGTCGTAGTTGCCGTAGACCTGCGGGCCGATGACGAAGCCGACGTCCGGGTCGCGGAAGAAGCCGAGCATCCGCTCCAGGTAGTTCGGCAGCGGTACGTGGTCGGTGTCGACGGAGGCGAAGAAGTCGTAGTCGTCACCGTGCGCGTCCAGCCAGGCGTTGTAGTTGCCGTGCTTGGTCTTGGCGCGGTGCGGGCCCTTCTTCTGGTTCCACTCCGCGACGCCTTTGCGGGAGAAGTGGTGCACGCCCAGACGCGCGCACACCTCTTTGACCTCGGGGTCGTCGCCCTCGTCGAGCAGCCAGACGTGCATGGTGCCCCGGTGGCGGATCTTCACCGCCGCCTCCAGGGTCTTCGTCACCATCTCCAGCGGCTCCTTGCCGGGCACGAAGGAGGTGAGGAAGGCGACCCGGGTGCCGGTCTCCGGCACCACCGGGACCGGGTCGCGGGCGACCAGCGTGGCGTGCGCGTTCGACAGCACGTTCATGCAGCGGAAGAACTCGATCAGCCCGATCGAGACGAGCATCACCATGTCGAGGGCGGGCAGCCAGTCGAACGCCGGGTAGTCCCGCTCCGTCCAGTGCGCGGGCTGCAGCAGCCACACCAGCAGCACCAGCGACAGCAGCGGGGCCGCGGCCAGCATCAGCGCGATGCGGATGCGGTGCGGCTCCTGCGAGATCAGCGAGCGGTACTGCACTCTGTAGGGCTTGTTCGGATCGGGCTGGGTGAGGGGGCCCGAGAGCCGGCTGTAATGCTCGTAGTCGTATTTCGGCAGCGTCTTCTTGATCCGTCGGAACGCGCCCGTGTTTCCGGTCCGGTGCGCAGGCACCCTGAGCTGGGTGGTCCGGGACGGATCGTTGTCCCCCTGGGCGCCCGTCGGCGTCGACGTCATGAATCATCCCCCCACACACGGCTCGCCGTGTGTTTTCGTCGCTTGCTGCCACCCGTGCCCGGCCCCCCTCGGCCGTCCCAGGTGTGTCGGTGGTGTCAGGGGTGTCCCTCTGTCACCACGGCCCCACACCATATAGACACGATATGGCGTTCTTTCGGTTGCATGATGCCCCCGCCGGCGGTGCTCCGGAAAACGGGACCTCTCCCCCCGTACCGTCCGCAACCGGTCTCCCGCCCCCAACAGCCGCGAATACGCGGCATGATGAAGAACCCAGGTTGTACCGTGTTCATCATGATCGCAAGGTGTGAAAACAGGTGCACGCCGGTTATATGCGCCCATGGTGGCCTCTGAGGGGATCTGCCGGGGGGTCTGTTCCCCGTGTGACTCCAGTGGCCCCATACGTGTGGTGAGGGCGTTCCGTTCAGGACACGGCCCTCGGTGGGTGCTGGAGGGTATCCGGCCAAAAGCGACGGGCCCCTCGATCGCGAGGGGCCCGTCGTGTCGGTGCGCCGCCAGGGACTCGAACCCCGGACCCGCTGATTAAGAGTCAGCTGCTCTAACCAACTGAGCTAGCGGCGCTCACTGACGGGACAACTCTACCGGACCGGACGGGGTGCTCCCGACCTCCGTCTCCTTCCCGGCGTGGTCCGGCGCCGGGCCCGGATCGGCGGGGTCCGCCACCTGGGCCCATGGCGCGTCCGTCGTTCGGGCCGTCGGAGTGCGCGCTCCGGGCGCGGTTGAGAAGCTGACCTCCGTGCACAGACGTGAGGTATTTCACCGGACGTGTGGCCGGATGTGTGACGGGACGTGTGAGGGGAATCGCATGGAACCCCCGGTGTTCGAGGAGTTCGAGCCCGCGGGCGACTGCGGCTGCCCCGGCTGTGCGCACCGACGGCGCCTCCTCGCCCGCGCGCCGGCCGGCGGTCCTGCCGCCCACCCGGTGGCGTTCCGTCCCCTGGTGGTGGCCGCCGCGGCCTCGGCGGTGGTCGCCGCGCAGGCCGCCCCCGCCCTGGCCGCCCCGCACACCGCCGAGCGGCCCGGCGTTCCGGGCGTCCCCGCGGGTGACGAGCCCGCCACCCCGCAGGGCCGGAGGGCTCCGTTGTACGGTCCCGCCGGCCGGCCCACCGATCCCGCTGACCCCTCGGTCCCGGCGACCTCGCGCGCGATCACCCGCGCGGACATCATGGAGCGGGCCAGGAGGTGGGTCGACCAGAAAGTCCCGTACAGCGTGACCGCGTTCTGGTCCGACGGATACCGGCAGGACTGTTCGGGCTATGTCTCGATGGCCTGGAACCTGCCCGGAAACGAGTGGACCGGCAGCCTCGGCCAGTACGCGCAGAGGATCGGCAAGGACGAACTCCAGCCGGGGGACATGCTGCTCTTCCACAACGCGTCCGATCCCTACGGCGGCTCCCACGTGGTCCTCTTCGGCGGCTGGGTGGACGACGCGCGCACCCTGTACGCGGCCTACGAGCAGACCCCGCCGAACACCCTGCGGCGGACCACCCCGTACGCCTACTGGAGCAACTCCGCGGGCTACGTCCCGTACCGGTACAAGGGCGTGACCGGCGGCGCGGCGGGGGCCGAGGGCGTGGGCGCGCAGGCCCGGGCGCCGTTTCCCGGAGCGGCCCACTTCGGCCCCGGCGCGAACAACCCGCACGTCACCGAGGTCGGCCGTCTGCTCGTCGAGCGCGGCGGCGCCCGTTTCTACGCCACCGGCCCCGGACCTCGCTGGACGGACGCGGACCGCACGGCGATCCGGGCGTTCCAGCAGGCCCAGGGCTGGCAGGGGGACGCGGCGGACGGCCTGCCGGGAGCGCTGACCTGGGAACTGCTGCTGACCGGCGGGGGCAGGGACATCCCGGCCGCCGAGGGCTCGCAGGACCCGCACGGGGTGCCGGGCTACCCGGGCCGGGCGGCGTTCCGGCCGGGCGCGGTCAACGGCCACGTCACCCGGCTGGGACAGCAGCTGGTGGGGAGGGGGTTCGGCCGTCACTACGTGGCGGGGCCGGGCCCGCGCTGGGGCGAGGCGGACCGGCGCAACGTCGAGGAGTTCCAGCGCGCCCAGGGCTGGCGCGGCGGCGCCGCGGACGGCCTGCCGGGGCCGGAGACCTGGCGGCGGCTCTTCTCGTAGCCCGAGGGTCGCTCGCCGCGACCCACCCCTGCGGGCTCCGTCACGGCCCGGAGGGTTCCCCGAGGTGACGCATCTGGCGCGGAGGCTGGAGGCACGCATGACCACGATCACCCCTGAAACTCCTGAATCACCCGTCCCCGAACCACCCGTCTGCGAGGCGCGCGCCCCCGGGGCGCCGACCCGCGAACTGCCCGTCGTCGAACCGTTCGTCCCCGGAGCGTCCGTCCCCGAAGAGACGTGCTCCGAAGCCGGGGGTCCGGCGAAGGGGCGGACCGGCCGGGTCATCCGGAACGAGGCCACCACCGAGATCCCCGTCCATCTGCTCTTCCGCGACGGGCCCGACCCGGTGCCGTTGCGGCTGCGTCCCGTGGTGGTGGGGAGCCGGCAGGGACCGGGGGAGCAGCCGCGGCTCCGCCGTCCGGTCGCCGAACGGCCCCTGCCCCTGCCGCCGGTCGATCCCGACCTGGTGGAGCGGCCCGCCCGGGTGCTGCCCGGCGGTGCGGGGGTGCTCGCCGGGCTGTGCGGGGCGGCCGGGTGCGTGGCCACGTCCTGGTGGGCGGGCGTACTGCCACCCCTGGTGGCCGGCGCCCTCGGACTTCCGGGACCCCCGGGAGCCACCGGACTCGGGCCCGCGCAGTGGGCGGGGTACGCGGCTGCCGGGACCCTCGGCCTGTTCGGGTTCGGCGGGCTGGCGCGCGGCCGGACCGGGCGGGCCTGGGTGCTCGGCATGTTCGGCCGCTACCGGGGGAGCGTCCGGCGGACCGGTCTGCTGTGGGTGAACCCGCTGCTGCTGCGCCGCCGGGTCGACGTGCGGCTGCGGCACTGGCGCAGCGAGCCGATGCAGGCGGCCGACCACAGCGGGGTGGCGCTGCGGGTGGTGGTCCTGGTGGTGTGGCGGGTGCGGGACACCGCGCGGGTGACGCTGGGCGTCGAGGACCACGAGACGTATGTGCGCGAGTGCGTCGAGGCGGCGCTGCTCCGGGTCCCGATGGAGGCGCCGGGCGCGGTGCGGGGCGCGCCGGACACGGTGCAGGACGCGCTGACCCGGCTGGTGGCGGCGGACGCCGCGCCCGTGGGGATCGAGGTGTTCTCGGTGCGGCCGGTCCGGGTGGAGTACGCCCCCGAGGTGGCCGCCGTCATGCACCGGCGCCGGATCGCCGTGCTGGACGCCCAGCACCGGGCGAGCGTGCTCACCTCGGTCGTGGACTCGGTGGAGGACACGGTGACCCGGCTGACCACGCGGGGGCTGGTGGAGCTGGACGACTACGAGCGCAAGATGCTGGTGAAGGACCTGACGGTGGCGTTCTGCGCGGGGCGGGGGGAGACGGGGCCGTAGAGCGGGGGACAGGGGCGGGGGATGGGAAGCAGAGCCAACAGCGGAACCGGAACCGGTTCCGCTATTGGTATGGACATGCTCAATCGGCGGCCATAATCTGAGACTTGGTCTAGACCTACCTGCACGGCTCAGTGAAACTCCCCCACGTTCCCCAGGAGCGGCAGCATGCGCACACGGACCAAGCTGTACGCAGCCGCGGTGGGACTGGCCACGACCGGAGCGCTCGTGCTCTCCTCCGGCGGTGCCAGCGGCCACGGCTACACCGATCTGCCCATCAGCAGGCAGAAGCTCTGCCAGAACGGCACTGTGACCAACTGCGGCGACATCCAGTGGGAGCCGCAGAGCGTCGAGGGCCCCAAGGGATTCCCCGCCTCCGGCGCCGCCGACGGCCGGCTCTGTTCGGCCAACAACACGCGGTTCGCCCAGCTCGACAGCCCGAAGACGCCCTCGGGCGGCGCCTGGCCGACGACCAGGGTGACGGGCGGCCAGAACTACACCTTCCGGTGGCAGTTCACGGCCATGCACGCCACCAGCGACTTCTCGTACTACATCACCAAGCCGGGCTGGAACCAGAACCACAACCTGGCCCGGTCCGACCTCAACCTCACCCCGTTCCTGAAGGTGCCCTACAACGGGCAGCGCCCGCCGCAGACCCTCTCGCACAGCGGCACCCTGCCGTCCGGGCTGAGCGGGCGCCACGTCATCCTCGCGGTGTGGTCGGTCGCCGACACGGGCAACGCGTTCTACGCCTGCTCGGACGTCACCTTCTGACCGTCCCCGGGGTCCGGCGCCGGACACGTCGAAGGGCCTCCCGCTGCTGCGAGAGGCCCTTCACCGTGCGCCGCCAGGGACTCGAACCCCGGACCCGCTGATTAAGAGTCAGCTGCTCTAACCAACTGAGCTAGCGGCGCATGACTCCCACCGTCCGCTTCCCGCGGCCGGCGACTAGAAAATAATACCCGGTTCCGGGACGTGCTCCGGACCAGCGGACCGGAGGCCTCAGATCGCCATCGACAGCAGCACCGGCGCCGCGTTGCGGTTGAGGGTGTCGGCGGCGTGGCGCAGGCGGTGGGCGTGTTCGACGGGCAGGGACAGGGCCAGGCAGCCCACCGAGGAGCCGGCGGTGATCGGGACGGCCGCGCAGACCGTGCCGATCGCGTACTCCTGGAGGTCCAGGACCGGCACCGTGGGCGGGTGCGCCGCCAGCTGGGAGAGCAGCAGCCTGTCGCTGGTGACGGTGCGCGAGGTGAGCCGGACCGTCCGGTGCCGGGCGAGGTGCTCGCGCCGGCCGGCGTGGTCGAGCTGGGACAGCAGGCTCTTGCCGAGCGCGGTGGCGTGCGCCGCGTCACGGAAGTCGACCCACTCGTTGACCTTCGGGGTGGCCGGCCCGTCGGCGTACTGGGTGACCTCGACCTCGCCGTCCACGTACCGGCTCATGTAGACCGCGGCTCCGACGGAGTCGCGGAGCCGGTCCAGGGTGCGCTGGAGTGTGTCGTGCAGTGCCTCCTCGTGTTCCTGTTCCTGGGCCGAGCAGAGGCGGGCGAACGCCTCCCCGGCGACGTATGCGCCGTCGGCGCCCTGTTCGACGTAGGCCTCGCGGCACAGCATGGGCAGGAGCGTGGTCAGTCGCTCCCGGCCCAGGCCGCTCTCGCGGGCGAGTTGGTTGCCGGTGATCCCGGTGGTGTGCCGCGACACCGTGTCCAGGACGCGCAGCGCGTCCTGGACCGAGTGGTACGGAGCGGTCGGCTTGTGCTTCAGCGCCACGGTGTTCCCCCTGCGCTCGCTTATGGGGCCGCAATCCGGTCAGCGAATCCCCTCCACGATAGCCGTCAAGCGGCTTTCCAGGAGGGAGGGTTGACGAGATTGCGGCCTTCCCGACTGCGGAGCCGGCCCTCGGGCATATGCCAGAGGAATGCTCTGGTGCGTCCACCTCGGACGTTCCGGAGCCCTCCTCCGAACACGCCCCGTCATCACAGGACCGCGCTGAGGAACTCCCGGGTGCGGTCGTGCTCCGGCTCGCTGAAGATCTTCTCCGGGGCGCCGGCCTCGATGATCCGGCCCGAGTCGAACATCAGGACGCGGTCGGAGATGTCCCGGGCGAAGTTCATCTCGTGGGTGACGCAGAGCATGGTGATGTCGGTGGAGCGGGCGATGTCCCGCAGCACGTCCAGGACACCCGCGACCAGCTCCGGGTCCAGCGCCGAGGTCACCTCGTCCAGCAGCAGCACCTGCGGCCGCATGGCCAGCGCCCGCGCGATCGCCACCCGCTGCTGCTGGCCGCCGGACAGCTGCGCGGGGTGCTTGTCGACGTGCTCGGTCAGCCCGACCATCTCCAGCAGCTCCCGCGCCCGCTCCTCGGCCGCGTCCTTCGACATGCCGAGCACGGTGACCGGGGCCTCGGTGATGTTCCGCAGCACCGTCATGTTCGGGAACAGGTTGAACTGCTGGAACACCATCCCGATCTTCTTGCGGATCTCGCGGACCTGCTTCTCGGACGCGGGGTACAGCTGGTCCCCGTCGACGGTGACCGTGCCCTCGTCGGGCTTCAGCAGGGTCATCAGCAGGCGCAGGATCGTGGTCTTGCCCGACCCGGACGGCCCGATCAGGGTGACGTGCTTGCCGGCGTCCACGGAGAAGTCCAGGTTGTCGAGGACCGTGTGGTGCCCGAACCGCTTGGTGACCCGCTCCAGCCGGATCAGCTCGCCGCCGCCGGACCGGCCGGAGACGTCGGAGGTGGGGATGTGCTCAGTGGACAAGGCGTCGCTCCAGGGCTCGCAGGGCAAGGGAGGCCAGGTAGGAGATGACGATGAAGGCGATGCCGATCACCGTCAGGGGCTCGGTGAACTGGAAGTGCTGCTGGGCGAAGAGGCGCGCCTCACCGAGCATCTCCAGCACGGTGATCGCCATCAGCAGGGGCGTGTCCTTCAGCATCGAGATGACGTAGTTGCCGAGCGCGGGCACGACCCTGCGCACGGCCTGCGGCAGGATCACCGCGGTCCACGTCCGGCGCAGCGGCAGGTTCAGCGCCGTCGCCGCCTCCCACTGGCCCACCGGCACGGCCTCGATGCCCGCGCGGTAGACCTGCATCGTGTACGTCGAGTAGTGCAGACCGATGGCGAAGACACCCGTGGTCAGCGCCGAGAAGGTCACTCCCCACTCGGGCAGCACGTAGAACAGGAAGAACAACTGCACCAGCAGCGGGGTGTTGCGGACGAACTCCGTCACCGCGCCGACCGGCCAGGTCACCCAGCGGGTCGGCACCCGCATCAGCAGGGCCCACACCAGGCCGAGGACGAACGAGATCAGGGAGCCGAGCACCAGGATCTGCAGGGTGACCAGCAGGCCGTCCCAGAAGTACGGCATGAACTCGGAGACCGCGTTCCAGTCCCACTTCATCAGAGACCACCTCCCACGTTGGTGGTCCGAGCCCGGTTCAGCTCCACGGCCGGGTCGTGCTTCGGCGTCCTGCCGACCCCGGCCTTCAGCTTCTTCTCCAGACCGCGCATGACCCGGGTGAGCAGGAAGGCGATCACGAAGTAGATCACCAGGACGTACATGTAGATCTCGGCGCTCTCCTGCAGCGCTAGGCGCACCAGGTTGCCGCTGAACGCCAGGTCGCCCATCCCCATGATCGACACCAGGGCGGTGCCCTTGAGCAGCTCGATCAGCAGGTTGGAGAACGGCGGGATCATCTCCGGCACGGCCTGCGGCAGCAGGATCAGCCGCAGCCGCTGGGTGGGCGTGAAGCTGAGCGCGATGCCGCCCTCGAGCTGGGCGGGATCGACGGCGGCCAGCGCGCCGCGCACGATCTCCGAACCGTAGGCGCCGTAGGTCAGGCCCAGGGCCAGCGTGCCCGCCCACAGCGGCACCAGCTGCCAGCCGAAGGCCGGGGGCAGCACGAAGAAGACCCAGAAGATCATCACCAGTGCCGAGGTGCCGCGGAACACCTCGGTGTAGAAGCCCGCGAGGAAGCGGACGGACTTCAGCCGGTGGGTGCGCGCGATGCCCACCACGAAGGAGACCGCCGTCGCCAGCAGCGCGCTGAGGACCAGCAGCTGGATCGTGACCCAGACACCCCCGAGCACGAGTTCCCAGAGTCCTGAGGTCATCCGCCGCACAGCTCCTTCGCGGTCAGATCCGTCATCTCGTCCTCGGTGAAACCGAACGGCCTGAGGATGCGCAGCAGCTCGCCGCTCTCCTTCAGCTTGTGCAGTTCGACGTTGAACGCGTCCCGCAGATTCGTCTCGGTCGGCCGGAAGGCGAACGCGCCGCCGTCGACGTGCGGCTTGCCGTCGACGATCGGCTCGAAGGGCTCCGTGACCTCCGCCCTGGCCGACTTCTTCACCACCTCGCGGGTGGTGAGCGCCGTACCGGCGAAGACGTCGACCCGTCCGGCCTCCACCGCGTTCAGCCCGGCGACCTGGTCGGGGACGATCAGGATGTCGCTCTCCGGGTACCCGGCCTCGACCGCGTACGCGATCTCCGCGTACCCGGTGCCGGTGGCGAACTTCGCCTTCTTCTCGACGACGTCCCGGTAACTGGTCAGCCCCTTCGGGTTGCCCTTGCGCACGATGAACGAATCGAGCATCTGGTAGTCGGGGTCGGAGAATATGACCTGCTCGCAGCGGGCGGGGTTGACGTACATCCCGGCGGCCACGACGTCGAACTGCTGCGAGTTCAGCCCCGGGATCAGCGAGCCGAACTCGGTGGGCACGGGCTGGACCCGGTCCACCCCGAGCCGTTTGAAGATGACCTTGGCCAGTTCCGGCGCCTCGCCGGTCAGCTTGCCGTCCTTGTCGATGTAGCCGAAGGGGATCTCGCCGGCGATGCCCAGCCGGACCACGCCCGCCGCCTTCAGCCGGGACAGCAGATCACCGCCGTTCGCGCTCGCCTCGGTGGGCACGCGCGAGCAGCCCGCGGCGCCGAGTGCGCCGAGCGCCGCGACCCCCGCGAGCAGCGATCGGCGTGAGGGGCCGGCAGGGCCGGAAGTGTCTGTGCGTCGTCTCAGCGGTCTTCCCAGTGGTGGAGCCATGGCGGCGCGGCTACCCGAGAAGACACCGGTTATGCCCGTCGGTTTCGGCCCCGTTCGGCGGTCGGGCGGTCTTGACCGGTGCGGGACGATGGGTCGCATGATGGACCGATATGTCGAGGTCTCGCTGGTCAAACGCGGAATCACCTGTACGGCCCGGTTGCTCGACGAGCGTGCGCCGATCACCTGCGCGGCCGTCTGGGACGCCCTGCCGCTGTCCGGCGACGTCTACCACGCCAAATACGCGCGCAACGAGATCTACGCCCTGTTCCCGCCCTTCGCGGAGACGGAGCCGCCGCTGGAGAACCCGACCGTCACCCCCGTCCCGGGAGACCTCTGCTACTTCTCCTTCGCGGGCGCGGAGCTGGGCACCAGGGCCTACGGCTACGACCGCGAGGTCGGCCCGGGCGCCACGGTCGTCGACCTGGCCCTGTTCTACGAGCGGAACAACCTGCTCCTGAACGGCGACGTGGGCTGGGTGCCCGGCATCGTCTGGGGCCAGGTCGTGGAGGGCCTGGCGGAGATGGCCGACGGGTGCAACGACCTGTGGCGCGGCGGCGCGCAGGGGGAGACGCTCAGCTTCCGGCGGGCGTGATCCCGGGCGGACGGACCGCCCCGGCCGCCCCGCTCGCGTAGAGCGCGTGGGCCGCCCGCAGCACCAGGGCGTCGGCGTGGCGGGCGCCCACGAGCTGGACCCCGATCGGCAGCCCGGCCGCGTCGGTGCCCACGGGGACGCTCGCCGCGGGCTGCTGGGTCAGGTTGAACGGATAGGTGAACGGGGTCCAGCCCGTCCAGCGCCGGTGGCCGGCGCCTTTCGGCACCTCCACGCCCGCCTCGAACGCCGTCCGCGGCACGGCCGGGGTGACGAGGAGGTCGTGGGTGTCGTGGAAGAGGCCCATGCGCCGGCCCAGGTCCATCCGGACGTCCACCGCCGCCAGGTAGTCCAGCGCCGACCGGCGGGCGCCTTCGCCGCAGATCTCCCGCAGCCCGGGGTCCAGCAGTTCCCGCCGCTCCCGCGGGAGGTGCTGCACCACCCGGGCGGCCCCGGCGAACCACAGGGTGTGGAAGGCGTCCACCGGGTCCGTGAAGTCCGGGTCGGTCTCCTCCACGTACGCGCCGAGCGCAGCCAGCCGCTCCACCGTCCGCCGTACCGCCGCCGCCACCTCGGGCTCCACCGCCACCTGGCCGCCCAACGACGGCGAGTACGCCACCCGCAGCCCCCGCACCCCGCCGTCCAGCCCCTCCCTGAAGGAACGGGGGGCCGGCCCGAGCGCCGACCAGTCGCGGGAGTCCGGCCCGCAGATCACGTCCATCAGCAGCGCCGCGTCCGCCGCGTCCCGCGTCATCGGGCCGACGTGCGCCAGCGTGCCGTACGCGCTCGCCGGGTACAGCGGCACCCTCCCGTACGTCGGCTTCAGCGCGAAGATCCCGCAGAACGCCGCCGGGATGCGGACGCTGCCGCCGCCGTCCGTCCCCAGGGCCAGCGGTCCCGCGCCCAGCGCCACCGCCGCCGCCGCGCCCCCGCTGGAACCGCCCGTGGTCCGCGAGGGGTCGTGCGGGTTGCGGGTGACACCGCTGAGCGGGGAGTCCGTCACCCCCTTCCAGCCGAACTCGGGGGTCGTCGTCTTGCCGAGGAAGACGGCGCCGTGCTCCCGCAGCCGCGCCACCGAGGGCGCGTCCTCGTCCCAGCGGCCCGCCGGGTCGACGGCGCGCGAGCCGCGCAGGGTCGGGGCGCCGCGCAGCAGCAGGATGTCCTTCACCGTGACCGGCACCCCGTCCAGCAGCCCGCGCGGCTCGCCGCGCCGCCACCGCTCCTCGGAGGCGGCGGCCCGCTCCAGCGCCTCCTCGGCGAACAGCCGGACGAACGCGTTCACCTCCGGCCGGCCCGCCTCGGCCCGCTCCAGCGCCGCGCGGGTCACCGCCACGGGACCGAACTCACCCCGGCGGTAGCCGTCGAGGAGCCGTACGGCGGTCAGGTCGGTGAGTTCGGTGGACCCGGTGAATCCGGTGGACCCGGTGGACCCGGTGGACCCGGTGGAGTCGGACATCGGCTCTCCTGCCGCATCAGTGCCCGGGCACGTACCCGCGCTGCTTGTCGACCACGTTCACCAGCGGCTCGCCCGCCTCCCACAGCTCGTACAACTCCACGAACTGCACGGCGAGTTCGTCCCGCCAGCCGATGGTGTCCCCGCTCATGTGCGGGGACACGACCAGTCCGGGGGCCCGCCACAGCGGGTTGTCGGGGGCGAGCGGCTCGGTCTCGAAGACGTCCAGGGCGGCGCCCGCGATCCGGCGCTGCCCGAGCGCCTCGGCGAGCGCGTCCTCGACGACCAGCGGCCCGCGCCCGACGTTGACGAAGTGGGCGGACGGCTGCATCAGCCCGAAGCGGCGGGCGTCGAACATGCCCCGGGTCTGCTCGGTCAGCGGCGCGGCGGCGATCACCCAGTCCGCGCGGGCGAGCAGCCGGTCCAGGTCCTCGGAGCCGTGCACCCCCGGGCGCGGGGCGCGGCCGACCAGTGCGGTGGTGACGCCGAGCGCCTCCAGCGTGCCGGCGATCGCCCGGCCGATCGGCCCCGACCCGACGACGCAGGCGCGGGTCCCGGCGACCTTGCGCGACTCGCGGTGCAGCCAGGTCCGCTCCCGCTGGAGCTCCAGCGTCCGCGGCAGGTCCTTCGCCAACGCCAGCACGAGAGCGGCGACGTACTCGGCGATCGGCCGGTCGAAGACGCCCCGCGCGTTGGTGACCACCGTGTCGGAGGCGACGAGTTCCGGACAGAGAAGGTGATCCACTCCGGCGCTCGCGGTGTGCACCCAGCGCGGCCGCGGCCCCCCGCCCGGCCAGGCGGAACGCACCGCGTGCGAGGTGAAGTCCCAGACCAGCAGCGCGTCGGCGTGCGGGAGGCGCTCGGCGAGCGTCGAGGCGTCCGCGTGCTCGATCCGGACCCTGCCGGTCAGCCGGCCCAGCCGGGGCGGCGGGTCGGCGTCCAGGACGAGCAGCGTGGGCAGGGCCCCCGGCGTGGGCGAAGAGGCGGTCGAGGCGGTGGCCGCGGGGGTGGGCGAGGGGGTGGACATGGGCCGCCGTTTCCCCGGATGACCGGAAGTCTGAGATGTGCGGATTGACCACGCTGGCACCCCGAACCTACCGTCGTCAACACGGGCGTTTCGGCGAACCGTTGCGTGCTCGTCTCTCACCGTGAGGCCGGTGCTGACATGGACGTCTCCCTCATCGGCGGTCCCGGCCCGCAGCGCGGCGTCGGCGTGGTCGCCCCCTTCGACTTCGCGCTGGACCGCGAGCTCTGGCGCTGGACGCCGGACGACGTGTCCCTGCACCTCACCCGAACGCCGTACGTACCGGTCGAGGTCAGCCTGGACCTGGCCCGGCTGATCAGTGAGCACGAGACCCTCGGCAACGCGGTGAGCACGCTCACCGCGGTCGGCCCCGAGGTCGTCGCCTACGCCTGCACGTCCGGCAGCTTCGTCGGCGGGGTCCTGGGGGAGCGCGCCATGTGCGAGGCGATGAGCAGGACCGGCGCGGTCCCGGCGGTCACCACCTCCGGCGCGCTGCTGGAGGCGCTGGTGGAGCTGGACGTACGGCGGGTGGCGCTGGTGACGCCGTACACCGTCTCGGTGACCCGGTCGCTGGAGCAGTACGTGGCGCAGGCCGGGGTCACGGTCACCGGCTGCGCGTACATGGGCCTGACCCGGCAGATCTGGCGGGTCGCCTACCGCGAGGTGGTGGACATGGCCCGGCGGGCGACGGCGCGCGGCCGGCTCGGTGCGGCGGACGCGCTGTTCCTCTCCTGCACCAACCTGCCGACGTACGACGTGATCCCGCAGCTGGAGGCGGAACTGCGCATACCGGTCATCTCGGCCAACCAGGTGACCATGTGGGCGGCGTTGCGCCGATTGGGTACCCGGGCGGTGGGACCGTATCAGGCGCTGATCGACACGTCGGCGCGTGTCACGGCCGGGCCGGGGAACGAGACCGGGACCGGCGCCGAGGTCGTACTGCCGGACCGGACGTCCGGCGCGGTGCTGCCGCGGAGCCCGGTGCTCCCGCCCGCTTCGGTACTGCCGGACGGACCGGAGGCGCCGGGCGTGCAGGGTGTTCAGGGTGTTCCGGGCGCGCGGGGCGTGCCCGGGGCGCCGGACGAGAAGCAGCAGGAAGGCTGGACATGACCGCACTGGGATTCCTCTATCCGGGACACGCCGCCGAGGACGACTATCCGCGCGCCGAGCAGCTGCTGGGCAGTGACATCCGGGTGGACCTGGTGCACACCGACATCGGTGAGGACGCGCACCGGGTCGACGCGCTGCTCGCGATGGGCGACGCCGACCGGCTCGCGGCCGGCGTCGGGGAGCTGCGGCGCGCGGGCGTCGACGCGGTGGTGTGGGCCTGCACCAGCGGCAGTTTCGTACGCGGCTGGGAGGGCGCGCAGGAGCAGGTGCGCACCCTCGCCCGCACGGCGGGCACCCCGGCCTCCTCCACCTCGTTCGCCTTCGTGCACGCGGCCCGGGAGATCGGGGTGCGGCGGGTCGCCGTCGGCGCGACCTACCCGGACGACGTGGCCGCGCTCTTCGCCGACTTCCTGGCCGCCGGCTCGGTGACGGTGACCGGGGTGACCAGTTCCGGGGTCATCACGGCGGCGGAGGTCGGCACCTGGGGCGAGGCCGAGCTGTTCGCCCTGGCCCGCGCGGCCGACCACCCGGACGCCCAGGCGGTGCTCCTGCCCGACACGGCCCTGCACACGCTCGCCCACCTCCCGGCCCTGGAGAAGGAGCTCGGCAAACCGGTCCTCACCGCCAACCAGGTCACCGTCTGGGAGGCCCTGCGCCTGGCCGACCGCAGGGTGAACGCCCCCTCCCTGGGCGCCCTGTTCACCCGGGAGCCGATCGTGCAGGTGTGAGCGTCCGGGCGGGCGTGCGCGGCGGGCGCGGTGAGGGCGGCGAGGACAGTGGGGCGGGGCGGGGGAACAAACGGGGACACCTCGCTGTTGGTGGACCGGTGAGACGTCACCCGAAGCAGGAGGCACCCCACCGTGGCCGCAGACGACACCGCAGCCGACGAGATCCGAGGCACGGCACAGGGCACCGCCCCCGTCCCCCTGTCCGTCCTCGACCTGGTCACCGTGGGAGCAGGCCACACCGCCACCGAGGCGCTGCGCACGAGTGTCGACCTCGCCCGGCTCGCCGAGGCGCGCGGCTTCCACCGGTTCTGGGTCGCCGAGCACCACTCCATGCCGGGTGTGGCGTCCTCCTCCCCGGCGGTGATCCTGGCCCACCTCGCCGCGCACACCGACCGCATCCGGCTCGGCTCGGGCGGGGTGATGCTGCCCAACCACGCCCCGCTCGTCATCGCCGAGCAGTTCGGCACGCTCGAGGCCATGGCTCCCGGCCGGATCGACCTCGGCCTCGGCCGCGCCCCCGGCACCGACGGCGCCACCGCCGCCGCCCTGCGCCGCACCGAGAGGCTGCACGAGGGCGCCGACGACTTCCCCCAGCAGCTCGCCGAGCTGACCCGCTTCCTGGACGACGACTTCCCCGATGGCCACCGCTACCGCCGCATCCACGCCGTCCCCGGCCCGGTCCAGGCGACCTCGCCCGGCGGGGTGCAGTCGACGCACCGGCCGCCGGTCTGGCTGCTCGGCTCCTCCGGTTTCAGCGCCCGGCTGGCCGGACTGCTCGGCCTGCCGTTCGCCTTCGCCCACCACTTCTCCGCGCAGAACACCGTGCCCGCGCTGGACCTCTACCGCGAGTCGTTCACCCCGAGCGACGTCCTCGACGAGCCCTACGCCCTGATCGGGGTCTCCGCGCTCGCCACCGACGACGAGAAGGAGGCCCGGCGCCAGGTCCTGGCCGCCGCGCTCAACATGGTCCGGCTGCGCAGCGGCCGCCCCGGTCTGGTGCCCACCCCGGAGGAGGCGGAGGCGTACCCGTTCTCGCCGATGGAGCAGGACTTCGTCGACTCCTGGAACGCCAACGTCGTGTACGGCACCCCGGACGAGGTCCGGGCGGGCCTGGACGAGCTGCACAAGCGCACCGGCGCCGACGAGCTGATGATCACGGCCAACGCGCACAGCGGTGACATACGCCTGCGTTCCTACGAACTCATCGCCGACGCCTACGGGTTGCCGACGACGTCCGCCTGAACCCCGGGCGTGCCCAGCAGTTCGGAGATGCGGTCCGGCGACACCGGACGGGAGTACAGCCAGCCCTGGCCGGTGTCGCACCCGATCCGGCGCAGCCGGGTGGCCTGCGCCGGGGTCTCCACGCACTCCGCGGTGACCGTCAGCCCCAGCCGGTGGGCGAGCTGCACCATCGCCTCGACGATGGCCTCGTCCGCCGGGCTGGGCGTCTGGTCCCGGTCCTCGTAGGGGAAGCCCCGGACGAAGGCGCCGTCCAGTTTCAGCACCGACACCGGCAGCCGGCTGAGGTAGGCCAGGTTCGAGTAGCCGGTGCCGAAGTCGTCGATGGCGATGCGTACGCCCATGTCGCTGAGCGCCTTCAGCGCCTGGAGGGGGCGGCCCGAGGAGCCCATCACCGCCGACTCGGTCAGTTCCAGCTGGAGCAGCTGGGGGGTGAGGCCCGTCTCCCTCAGGGTCTCGGCGACGTCCGCGACCAGGTCGGAGTCCCAGACCTGCCGGACCGCCACGTTGACGCTGACGAAGATCGGCGGCTCGGTGGGGTGCTCGACCTGCCAGCGGCGGGCCTGCCGGCAGGCGGTGCGCAGCACCCAGCGCCCGAGCTGGACGATCGAGCCGTCCTCCTCGGCGATGGAGATGAACCGGTTCGGTGTCAGGGTGCCGAACTGCGGGTGGTTCCAGCGGACCAGGGCCTCCACCCCGTGCACCCGGTCGTCCTCCATGCCGACCAGCGGCTGGTACTCCAGCGTGAACTCGCCCCGGTCGACGGCGGGGCGCAGCGTGGAGGCGAGGGCCTGACGGGTCATGCGGTGCGCGTTGCGTTCCGGGTCGAACAGCGTCCAGCGGGACTTGCCGTCGGCCTTCGCCCAGTAGAGCGTCGTGTCGGCGGCCTGCATCAGCGCGGTGGGCGTGGTCCCGGCCGCGTGCCGTTCGACCACCCCGATGGAGGCCGAGACCGACAGCCGCCGGCCGTCCACGTCGAAGGGGTCCTGGATCGCCCCGAGCACCGACTCGGCGAGGTCGGCGAGCTGTTCGGTGCCCGTGGAGTCCTCGACCAGCAGCGCGAACTCGTCCCCGCCGAGCCGGGCCACCAGCGGGGTGCCGGTCCTGGACCGGCCCGCCTCCTCGGCGCACAGCGTCAGCCGTTCGGCGACGGCGGCCAGCAGCCGGTCGCCGACGCGGTGGCCCAGGGCGTCGTTGATGGCCTTGAACCCGTCGAGGTCCAGGGAGCAGAGCCCGATCCGGCCGGTACCGCTCTGCTCGTAGGACTCCGCTTCCAGGGCGGCCGTCAGCCGTTCGAAGAACAGGGTGCGGTTGGGCAGCCGGGTCACCGGGTCGTGCATCTGCAAGTAGTGGAGCCGGGACTGGAGTTCGCGGCGGGCGCTGACGTCGGCGACGGACAGCAGGACGCCGGGGCCCTCCGAGGCGTCCCCCGCCTCGGAGGGGAGCGGCGCCACCGACACCTGCACCCACAGCGAGTGCCCCTCGGGGTGCTTGAGCCGGCGGGTGCAGCGCAGCCTCGCCTGCCGGCCGCACAGCACCTCGCGGTAGGAGTGCCAGGCGCGCGCGTCGGAGGAGAGGTCCACCAGATCGGCGGCGACGGCCCCGGCCAGGGTGTCCGGTGCGCGGCCCAGCAGGGTGGCGAGGGTGCTGTTGGCGCTGACCACCCTGCCCTCGCGGTCGACCACCGCCATGGCGAGCGGAGCGGCCGTGAAGACGGAGCGGTACGAAGGAAGCGCCGCGGGCGCCGCCTGGGACGAAGCCGCCGGGAGCGGGGCCGGTTCCTCGCGTCCGGCACGGGGTGGGGCAGATTCGCCACCCTCCGTGACGACCGGCCGGTTGAGGTCTGCTGTGGGCGTCGGCCCTTCGGACGTTCCGCTCACCGCTCGCTCCCGCCGTGCACTCGATCGCTGTCCGTGCCGGAAAGCCTCAGGAATGTCTCAGGAAAGTGTGCCGATCATAGAGGCCGACCCGGAGCCCTTCCAGTCACTCTCCAGTGTCCAGCACGGTCCCGCATCTCTGCCAGATCGTTTCCGCTCGGAGGTGGACGGCTTCTTCAAGCCTGGGACCGGTTGTGACGTTCCGTAAGTGGTTTGAGGTGTCGAACGTGAACGGATTCCTCGGCCTCTCACCCGTCCGGTGCAGATAAACAGGGCGTAGTACGACAATCCACCTCATTCTGGGTGCGGTGTCCTGTGAACCGTCTCCCGGAGGTCCTAGTGCCGCGCCAGTTCCCCCTGAGGCGACTCGGTCGTGAGGCTCTCAGGGGATTGGGCCGACAGGGTGGTGCACGCGGCCGCCGCCCCTGGCTGCGCAGCGCGGCGGCCGTGCTCACCACCCTGTCGGCGCTCGCGGCCACGTCCCTGATGACAGGGCCCTCCCGTGCCAGGCCCTTCTCCACGGACCCCTGCGCCCTGACCCGCACCGACGCGCACCACTCGGAGGGCCTGGACACCTGGAACGCCGCCTACCCCCGGCCGACCGGCCGGCTGGACGCCGTCATGGTGTTCCTGTCCTTCCCGGACTCGCACCCCCTGACCACCCCCGACGACATCGCCGCCGACCACTTCCCCGCCACCAGCGACTTCTTCCACCGGGCCTCCTACGGCAGATTCACCCTGCGCCCGCACATCCTGCGTGGCTGGATCCCGATGCCGCGCCCGTCCACCGAGTACGCCATACGGCGCGACTGGACCCTGCGGGACCGGTCCGCCTACCTGGACGACGCGCTCGCCGCCGTCGACCCGCAGGTCGACTTCTCGCGCTACGACGTCGTGTACTTCGTCGCCGACCCGGACGCGCCCGGGGTGGACTCCGACGCCACGAAGGTCGTCAACCTGGAGACCCCGCTGCGGGCGGACGGCACCGACATCCGCCGGATCGTCACCGTGTTCGAGGACCATCCCCCGGACCGGCTGGTCCTCGCCCACGAGACCGGCCATGTCTTCGACCTCCCCGACCTCTACAACCGGCCCGTGGACGGCAAGGGGGACTGGGACACCCACGTCGGCGACTGGGACCTGATGGGCAGCCAGTTCGCCCTCGCCCCCGACCTGTTCGGCTGGCACAAGTGGAAGCTGGGCTGGCTGGCGCCCCGGCAGGTGCGGTGCGTGCAGGAGGCGGGGCCCGTGCGGCTGACGCTGGAACCGCTCGGGGCGGGGCCCGACGTGCCGGTGGCCGGCGCGGCCGGGGCGCCGTCCTTCGGGCTGGGCCGGGGCGCCAAGCTCGCCGTGGTGCGCACCGGCCCGGACAGCGTGCTCGCCCTCGAGGCGCGCGGCCCCGTCGGCGACGACACGGGCGCCTGCCGGTCGGGGGTGCTGATCTACAGGGTGCGCGGCACCACCCGGTCCGGTGAGGGGCCGATCGAGGTCGTCGACGCCCACCCGCACACGGAGGCCTGCTGGGGGGAGTCGGTCTACCCGCCCCTCGCGGACGCCCCGGTCGCCCTCGGCGAGAGCTTCACGGTGCCGGGGGAGGGCGTGCGGGTGGAGGTGCTGGGGCGCACGGAGTCGGGGGCGTGGACGGTGCAGGTCAGCATCGGGGCCGGAGAGGGGACGGAGGACGCGTAAAAGGCCCCTTGCTTTCGCAAGGGGCCTTCCACGTGTCGTGCGCCGCCAGGGACTCGAACCCCGGACCCGCTGATTAAGAGTCAGCTGCTCTAACCAACTGAGCTAGCGGCGCCTGCTGACGTCGTAGACATTAGCACCCTGGTCGGCGGGAGGAAAAATCGATATCCGCACGGCCGCGCGCGCCGCCCGTACGGCCGCCCAGAGCAGCACCTCCGGACCCGGTAACCAGGGGTGACGCGTGTCCGGGGCGACCAGCCAGCGCGAGCCGGAGCGGTCCGCCCGCTCGCCCGGATCCGGCGCCGGAACGGTCACCGCGTCGCCGGCGCCGTGGCAGAGCAGGGGCGGAACGGCGCCCGTACGGCCCGCCACCCCGGCCGTCCTGCCGCGGGCGTCCCACTCCTCCCACTCCAGCAGCGCCGGCAGCCGCTGGGCGGTGCCGGGCGTGGAGAACAGCAGCATCCGGCCGCGGAACTCGGCCACCGGACCGGAGCCCGGCCCCTCCTCCCACATCCGGTCCAGCATCCGGCGCCCGAAGGTCGAGGGGGCGCTCACCACGTCGAAGGCGGAGCCGCAGGGCAGCACGACGGGCGCGTGCGGCCGCTCCTCCCAGAGCGAGAGGGTGCTGCGCGGATACGTTCCTGCGGAGGCGAGCCAGGCGGCGCCGTCCGGGGTGACACCGCTGACGTCGGATGCCTTGCCTGCACTGCGTGTGCTGCTCATGGGATCTGTCTACCCGCGGTGAAGGAGCGGTTTCCCGGAGTTGCGGGAATCGAGGACAGCGGGGCGGGGAGGGAGGTATCTTGCCCGCCTGGCATATGCCATGCCTGTTCGAGGGGTGGCGGCCGGCCGCCGGCCACGCAGGGCACACGACCGTGCCCACACCGCTCACACCGCTCACACCGGGTCGGCGGACCCCCGGCCCTCACCCCCGTGCAGCAGCTCCCGGCCGAACTCGATCATCTTCTTCGCGTAGTCCTCGGTCCACTCGGCCCGCTCGGCGATGGCGGCCGGCGTCAGCCGGTCGAAGCGCCGCGGATCGGCCAGCTGCGCCGCCGCCACCGCCTGGAACTCCACCGCCCGGTCCGTCGCCGCGCGGAACGCGAGCGTCAGCTCCGTCGCCCGCTCCAGCAGCGCGCGCGGATCGTCGATCGACTCCAGGTCGAAGAAGTGCTCCGGATCGGCGGCCGCCTCCGCGGGCTCGAACAGCAGGGGCGCGGGGCGTAGCCGCGGTCGGTCCCGGTGCGGCGTGGGCTCCGCCATGTCGTCTCCCTCTTGCTCGTCCTTCTGGTCGTACACGTCGTACTCGTCATGCAGGCCGTGCGCGTACGCCACCTCGGCCCGCCGGTGAGTGGGCCACCGTCCATTGTCCCGCGCCCTGGCAAGAGGGCCTCGAGCCGGGCACGACCGGGCCCGCGGGGGGCAGGGCCGCCACTCGATCCGGTGCTCGGCGAGGTGGGCCAGGGCCGAGTGGTTCGCCTCCCAGCCGTCGGGGGCTGTGATCCTCGGCCGCCTCCGGCGGCGTGCCGGACTCCGTCCGGCGAAGGGGGCGGCGCGGTGCTGATCGCCTGCCCGAGGGCGTGCCGGAGAAGCCGGGCCACCGTCCATTGCCCCGCGCCTCCAGAGAAGGGGCTGAGGGCTATGCCCTCGGGCGTCAGGTGAATGGCTTCCCAGCCGTCCGGACCGTATGCATGTGCCGCTATTCCCTGCCGGGAGCCTCGAGGGCGCCGAGGTGGGCGGTGAACGCGGTGAAGGTGGCGACGGGAAAGGTGAGCACGGCCCGCTCCGGGGCCTTGGAGTCGCGGACGGCTATGCGGGGGTGGCGGAGAGCGATCTCCACGCAGGCGTTGCCTTCACCGCCGCCCGAGTGGGACGACTTCTTCCAGATGTCCGGGGTCGTCATGGCGGACCTCACAGCTCCTTCGCCAGCGTGTGGATGAAGTCACGCGAACGTTCCGGTCCGAGTGACGCCGTCTTTACCCTATGGAAGAGTGTTCGAAAGTGGCCCAGCTGTGCCGCCGCGTCGATGAAGACCGTGCCGTTCGGGCCATCGCGCACGACGGTGTCCAGCTGAGGGACAGGCCCGCCCGCGTACACCATGGCGCTCCCGGCTCCGCCGAAACCGTCCAGGTCGAAGGGGATGACGCGAACGGTGACTCCGTCGGCTTCGGACATTTCCAGGATGCGGTTCAGCTGAGCCCTCGAAGCGGGACGGCTGCCCACGCGGATACGGAGAGCCGCTTCGTGGATCACTGCCGTGTACGGCACCGGTTCAGGACGCTCGATGACGGCTCTGCGCCGCATGCGGTGTTCCACCCGACGAGCCCTCTCGCTGTCGGGGAAGTCGGGATTCACGTAGGCGAAGAGGGCGTGTGCGTAGTCCGCGGTCTGCAGAAGCCCCGGGACGTGCAGGAAGTCGACATCCCATCGGAAGGAGGCGTAATGCTCCAACTCGGACAGGTCTAGGAACGAGTTGGGCAGTGCGCCTCGGTACTCCTCCCACCAGCCACGCGTACGGCCGGTTGCCATCGCCACGAGCGCCGACAGTAACTCGGCGTCGGCGCAAGCGTAGTGAGCGGCAAGGCATCGCAGCCGTTCCTCGCTCACTCCGGCGATGCCGGATTCCATCTGGCTCATCTGTACGGAGTTCACGCCGAGCAGGCTCGCGGCCTCGGTGGCCTTGAGTCCCGCCGCTTCTCGCAATTTCCGCAACTCCGCACCCAACCGCACCTGACGCGCCGTGGGTTGCCGTCTGGGCGGCATGACTTCCTCCTCGCCTCAACGGCTGTGACCGGGCGACTCGTTCGAGGTCAGATTACGCGATCCGCTTGCTGCGTAATAAATCTATGACCTACTGTCAGTGACGCATCGGGTGCACCGTGCAATGCGTGGAGCCGGAAGTGCACCGCTTCGTCCTGCCGTGACGGACGCGGCAATGACACCGGTTCCGACCTCAACCCCTCTGGCGCTGGAAAGGAATCCGCATGCCTGAAAACGATCCGTGGGAGTACTCCCTCTCCATCCCCAACGACCCGCGTGCCGTCACCATCTGCCGCCGCACGCTCCGTCTGATCCTGACCATGCACGGTCTGATCCGCCTGGTCGACATGGCTGAACTCCTGGCCACGGAACTGGTGTCGAACGCCGTACGTCACACCAAAGGGCCCGCCGCCCTGCGGGTGCGCTGGTCCGGGACCGGCGTACTGAGCATCGGCGCGTGGGACGCGGACCCCTCCCCGCTGGAGTTGCCGCAGCCGCTCGCCCTCGCTGCCGACCGCGAGGGCGGTCGAGGACTGGCACTGGTCCAGGCCTGCGCCGACGTGTGGGGCTGGCAGCCGCTGGCCCGGGAGGGCTACCAGGGCAAGTACATCTGGTGCGAGCTGGGGACGACGCCGGCGCCCGCGAGATGCACGGCGTGAAGGCGCGACTACCAGATCGGACAGGATGCTCTGAACCGTTCCGGATTCGGTAGAGGCGTTGGGCTGCCTACCGAACCCGGAGCGATTCAAGCACCTTCCGGACCGCTTCGGTCAGTGAAGCCGCCCGTACGTCGTCGGGGCCGCTGATGATGTGGTTCATCACGTAGCCGAAGGCGATGCCGTGCTCGGGGTCAGCGAGGGCGAGCGAGCCGCCACGGCCGGTGTGGCCGAAGGCGTTCGGCCCGGTCATGGGGTTGTCGTTCGTAGGCAGCATGTAGCCGCTGCTGAATCGGCTTGGAATCACCATCACTTGGTCTTTCCCGCCTGCCTGTTCCCCGGTCGCCGAGGCCAGTGTCTCCGGGGTGAGCAGGCGCACGCCGTCGACCTCGCCGACCAGCGCGGCGTACATGCGGGCCAGGGCCCGTGCAGTGCCGATGCCGTTCGAGGACGGGAGTTCGGCGGCCTGCACCTCCGGGGAGTCGAAGTCGATCGCGGCCGGGTCGGTGACCGCGAACGCACGGTTGCTGAAGGAGTTCGGATCGCGCCAGGCGGCGACCTGTTCGCGGAGTTCCTCGGGGACGGACTCGACAGGGACGGTGGTGAGGTCGACGGCCGGGCGCCGGTACACCATGCGGCTGACCCGGCTCCGTTCACTCGGCGGCAAGCCGATGAAGAAGTCCAACCCCAGGGGTTCCGAGATCTCCTGGGCGACGAAGCGGCCCGGCGAGCGGCCGGAAACCCGGCGGATCACCTCACCGACCAGCCACCCCCAGGTTCGGCCGTGGTACCCGTGTGCGGTGCCCGGAGTCCACAGGGGGCGCTGGTTCGCCAGCGCTGCTGCCATGGGATCCCAGGCCAACGCCTTTGTCAGCGGCAGCGGTCGATCAAGCGCGACCAGGCCGGCCCGGTGGGACAAGAGCCAGCGTACGGGGACGTCTGCCTTGCCGTTCGCCGCGAACTCCGGCCAGTACTTCACCACCGGTGCGTCGAGGTCCAGCAAGCCGCGCTCGACGAGCAGGTGCGCTGCGGTCGCGGTGACTCCCTTGGTTGCCGAGTAGACCAGTTGCAGGGTGTCCCGTGTCCACGGTCGGCCGGTCTCGGGGTCGGCGACGCCGCCCCAGAGGTCCACCACTGGCCGACCGTGCTGGTAGACGCACACGGCCGCGCCGATGTCCCCGTGCTGGGCGAAGCTCTTCACGAACGCTTCGCGGACCGGCTCGAATCCGGGTGCCACCTCGCCGTCGATCGTCGTCATGCGCTCATCCTGGCAGCTTGGCCACCTTCCTTGGTGGAGTAGCCGATGCCGCCCTCACGGACCTGCCCGCCGTCGCCTGCGGAACCCGGAGCCGACCCGATGGCCCGATCTCCTTCTCCGCCCGGGTCCGGCCGGAGTGCGCGTGCAAGCACTGCGCAGAACAGCTTCTGTCCATGCTCTCCGGGGCCGGGCTGCTGAACAGAACCACCGGGTTTCTCCCCGGGAGTCAGTTGCTGGGGTCAGAGTCGCTCGGCCTCGGTGCGTACGACAAGGGTCACGCGTTCGCCCCTCGTGATCGGCCGTACGCCGTGGATGTGGTCGCGGGTGGCGGGGAAGGCGACCAGGGTGCCGCAGGGGGGCTTGATCTCTTGAGCGGGGTTCTCGAAGAACAGCTCGCCCCCACCGTAGGAGTCCGGCGTGTTGAGCCAGACCACGAGGGTGAGGTCGCCGCCGACGACGGGCTGTCCGTTGGTACGGGCCCGCTCGCGTTCGATGTCGGTGACCTCGTCGTGGTGGGCGACGAAGCCGACGCCGGCGCCATAGCGGTAGACGACCGCCGGCTGGGCGGGTATGCGCTTGGGGATGATCTCGAAGTGATCGCGGACGTGGGTGGTGCAGTGGGAGATGACCGCCTCCTCCAGGTGCGCCGGGACCTCGACGTACTCGCTCTTGCGGAGCGATTCGTCGATGACGCCTTGGTAGGTGCGTGGGCGAGCGGCCTGGTTCTTCACGTGACTCATCAGCGCTCCGCAGAGGCTGAGTGGGACGGCGCTCTCCACGACGAGCGGTAAGCGGCTCTTCCAGGTCATGAGGTGGTCTCCTTCCACCAACGGGTGCCTTCGGGCGAGTCCTCGAGGGTCACGCCCTGCTGGGTGAGCTGGTCGCGGATCGCGTCGGCCTCGGCGAACTTTCTTGCCGCACGGAGCCGGTCGCGCTCCTTCACGAGTTCGTCGACAGCGGCATCGCTCTGGGCGGAGCCGGGGATGTCGAAGGTCCCGAAGAGGTTGTTCACGTCCTCGACCAGCCGCAGGGCGGCCGGCCCGGCCGGTTCCTCCACGCGGTTCTGCTCGCGGATGTACTGAAACAGGACGGCCAGGGCACCGGGGGTGTCGAAGTCGTCGTCCAGGCGCTCGCGCATCTCCTGCCAGGCGTCGGCGACGCGCGCGGCGTTCGCCGGGCTGTCGGTGTGCGCGAGATCGATGGTCCGGGCGAAGTTCTCGATCCGGCGGCGTGCCCCTCGGGCCTGCTCCAGCGTGGAGTCGCTCAGCTCCATGGAGGAGCGGTAGTGCTGGGAGAGGAAGGCGTGCCGCAGGGTGCGGAAGTCCGTCCGGGCGAGGGCTTCGCGGATGGTGAGGAAGTTCCCGGTGCTCTTCGACATCTTCTCGCCGTCGACGCGCAGCAGACCGGTGTGCATCCAGTAGCGGGCCAGCGGCTCGATGCCGGAGGCGGCTTCCATCTGGGCGACCTCGGCTTCGTGGTGCGGGAAGATGAGGTCGACGGCCCCGCCGTGCAGGTCGTACGAGGGCCCGAAGAACGTCTCCGTGATCGCGGTGTCCTCGATGTGCCAGCCCGGCCGGCCCGGCCCCAGCTCCGTCTCCCAGAACGGCTCGCCGTCCTTGCGGCCCTTCCACAGGGCGAAGTTGCCGGTGTTGCGCTTCTTCGAGTTGTCGTCGATGCGCGACACCGAGTCCTCGGGACGCAGGTCGGTGCGGCCGGAGAGCTTGCCGTACGTGGGGAACGAGGCCAGGTCGAAGTACCAGCCGTCGTCGAGCCGGTAGGCGTGACCGCGCTCGATGAGCCGCTTGATCTGGTCCACGATCGCGTCGATGTGGTCGTGGGCTCGCGCGTGGACGTCGACGCGGGTGTTGCCCAGCGCGGTCATGTCCTCCAGGTACTGCTTTTCGAAGAGGGCCGCGATCTCCTCCGGCGGGACACCCTCGTCGGCCGACCGCCGGATGATCTTGTCGTCGACGTCGGTGATGTTCTGGAGGTACGTGACCTTGTACCCGCTCGCTTCCAGATACCGGGCGATGAAGTCGAACTGCGTGTACGTCTTCGCGTGCCCGACGTGGCTGGGACCGTACACGGTGGGTCCGCACACGAACATCCGCACCTCGGCCTCCCGCTCGGGGCGGAACTCCTCCGTCTGGCCGGTCAGCGTGTTGTGGACCTTGATCGACATCATGCCTCCTGTGTGAGCGGATCACGCAGCGTACTGACACCCGGACATAAGCGCCTAACCGGAACTGCTGCGCTCGCCGAAGGGAATGAATCGCGGGGACGGCTGGTCGGCGTAGACCGACGCCTCTTCCCCGAGAAGGTGGTGGTTGGCCCGCTGGTACGCCTTCCGCACCGCCGCGATCGCCTTGGGACTGAAGTCCATTCCGACCGCGCGGCAGAACGTGCTCAGGGCCTCGCACCGCCGTTCCAGGTCGACCATCGACAGCGGGGCGCACTGCTGGGCCTCGATCAGCAGGTTCTCCTGCTCGACGTTGATCAGGCCGAGCGCGCTCAGGGAGTACAGCTTCCACTTCATGTTCGGCAGCAACCGGCCCGAGCTGGCGTACATCCAGTCCACAACCTCGTCCAGCGCCCCGGAGAGGACGAAGTGGCCTGTGGGCACTCCGACCCGCCGTGCCATGCGCAGCGGGATCTCACGCACGTCCCAGGTGATCCGGTTGTGCAGCCGGTAGGCCTCGCCTTCCAGTCGCTGGAGCTGCTCGCGCGTCTTGTGGGAGATCAGCGCTCCGAAGGCTTTCTTGCGGTTGAACAGCGGCTCGCCCTTGTTTCCGTAGGCGTCGCACTTGTCGCTGTTCCACGTCGTGCGCGGGTCGGCCTCGTACTGGAAGAGGAGCTGGTGGACGTTGACCTCCATGCGCCCCCAGGGGGCCGGCAGGTGGAAGCTGAACTCCGGGAGCCAGGCGGGGAGACGGTCACGGACCAGGGCGTAGGTGTCCGCCGGCCGTGGCCTCCACTCGTCCTCCTTGAGCGGGACGTCGAGGACGACGGCCAGGTCGAAGTCGGAGTCGGTGCTGAACCGCGTGACGTTGCGGGGTGCGACCGCCGAGGAGGACAGGACGTAGAGCGCCTGGACCTCGGGCATCGTCTTGAGCGTGTCGAGCAGACCTCCGGCCGCGGCGCGGGCCTGCATTTTCAGGTTTTCCACGGGAACTCCTGGGGTCAGATGATCGGGCGGTCCATCACGGAGCGGAGCGCGGGAACGAGCTCCGGCGCGACGCCGCCGTGAGTGCGCTGGATGTGGGCGAGGGAAGGGCTGCTGTTGCCCTCGATGACCACGGGTCCGCCGGGCGTGAGGGCGATGTCCCAGCCGATGAAGGGCACTTGTGGGAACAGGCGGGCACAGCGCGCGGCCAGCTCTCGGACCTCTCTCATACGGGTGATCCGGTGGCCGGCGAACGGCACCGAGCTGACCTGGTGGCGCGTATGGGCGTTGAGGTACCGGTCGTAGCCGTGGTGGTCGAGTTCGCCGTCCGGGTGCACGCGGATCTGCATGCCGCCCGCCGCCGAGTTGTCCGTGCCGCTCTCGGCACCGCCGAGCTTCAACATCACGTACAGGATCTCGGCAGTGCCATCTCGCAGCAGGGTGATCACGCGGAAGGTGTTGAGGGCGTACGGGTTCAGCACAGCCAGGTCGGGGTGCTGGGGTACGTACTCCTCCACCAGCCACGTGCCCCACTGCTGCGCATAGGCCGCGAGGTCGAACCCGTCCTCGCCGGGCCGCACGATCACGATGCCGGACCTGCCGCTGGAGTAGCGGGAGGGCTTGACCACCACGCGCCCGAAACCGAAAGCGCGACCGAGGACTCCAGTCAGCGGCACCGTCTCACCAGCGGACGTCACACCTGCACGGCGGTCACCACTCGCG
The DNA here is from genome assembly GCF_053604275.1 of Streptomyces sp. NPDC004051. Taxonomy (NCBI): domain Bacteria; kingdom Bacillati; phylum Actinomycetota; class Actinomycetes; order Kitasatosporales; family Streptomycetaceae; genus Streptomyces; species Streptomyces sp. NPDC004051. Next base: position 49,394 of record NZ_JBSGHG010000025.1, read on the forward strand.
ATCAGAGCGGGCTGCGGAATGCCTGCCGAGGCGAGGATCCTCTTGCAGGACGTCTTGTCGTCCAAGCCGATCGCGTCCCGGTTCACGCGAGGAAGGAGCCGGTGGAACAGCGCGGTCTCCGGCAGGTACGAGCAGACCCCTACGATGGACACCTCGCGCCGGTATCCGCCGTAACGGAAGTAGTGGAACGGCAGGCAGTGCCACCGCGCGGAGACCTTCACCAGGTCCCCGGCGATGCGGACCAGGCTTTTCCTGTCCTCGTCGCGCAGCATCGCGGGGAGATGCTCGTTCCGCAGCTGCCGCACCTGATAGGGGAGGAACCGCACGCCGGACACATGGGGAAGAACCCGGGTGCGGAACCACTCCTCGGTCATGGCCTGGCGGTGGTTGAAGCCGCGGTTGTCGGTGCGTCTCAAGGTGCTCCTCCCGTTTCTCAGTGGTCCGGGGCTCCGGTGACGGCCAATGTGACGACGAGCGTGGTGATGGCGATCACGTAGGCCACGACAGCGGGGCGCTGCCTCATTGAGCGAGCCCGATGTTGTCGGCCGCGGTCGACCAAGCGATGCCGTTCACGGGCTGGATGTGGGCGATGCGAATGAGCCGGTCGCCGTGCCTCTCGTGGACGACGGCCGTCAGTTCTCCCTCACCCCGGCTCGCGATGTCGCGGACCAGGCGGTGAAGGAGAGGGTGCCCTTCCCGGCCTTCGGCGTCGACCGGATTCACCGCTCAGACTCCTCGCGGTGGCCCGCTCCACGACGGAGGAATCTCGTCCATCCGGACTCGGCGCGGGCGCGGAGGGCCGGGCTCGGGCCGGCCGGCGGCTCGGGAATGGTGCGCAGTCGTCTGCTGGCGCCGGGCATGCGAACGGGCAGAGGTTGGCTCATCACGACCTCCTGAGGGGTGGTACAGCCCGTCACCCACGTGAGGGACGCCGATGCCGGGCTGCGGTCCGGGAGCCGTCCGGAGCAGGGGCGGGGAGCCGATTGACCCGGGTGCTCAGCTCCGAACGGAGTGAGGCCAGTGAACGGCTGCGGACCCTGGGCCCGGAACGTTTCCAGGGGGTTCCTCCGGCGAGAGAAACCCCCGTTTCGCGCACGGGGAGTAGCCTCCTGACTACCAACCCGAGGGGAGGGGTGAGATGGCTGACCCGATGGCGCTGCACCCGCTGACCTACGTGCGAGAAGGCAGGGGCTGGGGCAAGGCCGAGTTAGCCCGGCGCATGTGTGAACGCGGGGTCGAACTGGGCGTACCGCTGGCCACCAACCGGACGACGATCTGGAAGTGGGAGCAGGGACAGACGCCCGACGCGGACGCGCAAGGGGTGCTCGCCGATCTGCTGGGTGTTCCCGAGGACCACGTACGTTCGGCGGCTTGGCCCCGATGGCTACCGGCCTGGGAGTCCACAGCCCTCGCGGCCCCATGGACTCCGGCCGGCACCGTGAAGGTCTTCGCTGATCTGGTCAGGAGCGGCCACATGGATCGCCGGGGATTCCTGTCCATCACCGGCGTCGCACTGACGGGAGTGGCCGCCAACTGGGCAGCCGCACCAGAGGCGTTCGCCTCGGCACTCGATGGCGACCGCGTCACTGACGCGATGGTGACCACCATCGAAGCGCGCGTGGACACCCTCCGCACACTCGACGACCAGATGGGCGGAGCCCGCCTCCTGGACCAGGCCACCAGCGACCTCGCACTGGTCACCGGCCTCCTCGACCATGGGCGCTACACCGACGCGGTCGAACACCGCCTGTACGCCACGGCAGCCCGGGTGTCGTACCTTGCCGGATGGATGGCCTACGACAAGGGCCTCCGCTCCCTCGGCCAGCGCTACTACGTCGGCGCCCTCCGGAGCGCCCACAGCGCGAAGGACGACGGCTTCGGCGCCTTCATCCTCGCCGAGATGGGCGTCCACATCTCCGACTCGGGCGACACGGCCGCACGCGTGAAGCTCATCGACACCGCCATCAGCAACGCCCCGTCGGCCCTCCCGCCGGCAGCAGCCTCGTACCTCTACCTCCACCAGGCCGAGGCCCTGTCCCGAGACGCCCAGCACGAGACGGCCGGCAAATCCCTCAACCGGGCTTACGACCTGTGGGGCGCCCACCGCGATGGCGACCGACCCGACTGGCTCGGCTGGTACGGCGAGGCCCAGCTCAAGTCCACCGAGGGAAAGATCATGCTGCGCTCCGGCTTCCCCGAGCGAGCCACCAGCGCCCTCGCCGTGGCAGTAGACCAAGCAGTCCCGCGCGACCGGGCCGTACGCTCCGGCCGCCTCGCCACGGCACGACTGGCCGCCCGGGACCTCGACGGAGCCCTGGATGCCGCCAACGTCGGCCTGGAACTGCTGGAGAATCGAGTCCGATCCGACCGGGCCCACGTCCGTCTGACGAAGTTCAGCCGCTACCTCGAACCACATACCGCAGTGCCGGCCGTACGAGAGTTCCGCGAGCGTCTCCGGGCCCTCCCCGCTGGCTGACACAGGGCGAGTTACGTTGGGTACGAACGTTCCACCGGGCCGGATGTCTGACACTCGTATCCCGCAATCCTGTTATTGCTGGGTGTGCTCTGTGGATGGACGTCAGGCTCCAGAACGATTCGGCTGTCCTGGCCGTAGCCGGTCGCATCACCTCCCTCCAAGGACTGGGTATGCCCAAGACTTGGCTTGACCCTGGCGGGGATCTGCGGACCCTTCACTGATCAGGGCCGCCACTCGATCCGGTGTTCCGCGAGGTGGGCCAGGACCGAGTGGTTCGCCTCCCAGCCGTCGGGGAACTTCACGAGGGTGCCCAGTTGGACCGGTTCCGTCGAGGGGTAGGCGTCCAGGAGGTCGCTCACGCCCGCTCGGCACACCACGATGCAGGCGTGCCGGTGGCGGGAGGCCAGCACGCACAGTCTGCCGGTCTCCAGGTGGAAGGCGGTGGCGTCGGGGCGGCCGGAGAGGGGGTGGAGTACGACGGTGACGTCGAACTCCCTGCCCTGGAGCCGGTTCGCCGTGTCGACGGTGACGTCCGCCACGCCCAGCTCGGCCAGCGCCGCCCGGACCGCCGCCGCCTGGTCCCGGTGGGCGGTGCCGACGGCGATCCGGTCGGCGGTGAGCGGGACGGGGGCGGGGGCGGGGCGCTCGGAGGTCGTGGCGCCCTCCCGGTCCAGCAGCCGGCGGACCACCAGGGCCACCGCCCGGACCGCCTCCGGGTCGGTGCGCGGGGTGTGCCGGGCGGGCAGCTCCAGCAGGCCCCAGCCGGACTCGGCCGCCTCGTCGATCACCCGGTCCGGACCCGAACCGTCCGAGGGCACGGTGAGGGTGAGCCGCCGGTCGCCGGGGCCGGTGCCGCTGCGGAACGGCGTGTACGGGTAGAACGCGTCCGACACCAGGGGCGCCGCCGAGGCGGGCAGCCGCCACGACACCGGCAGCCGGTGCTGCGGCAGTTCGGGGTTGTGGGCGAGCAGGGTCGTCACGGCGGACGCGGACGGGTCGTAGGAGAGGCCCGCCCACTGCTCGCCGCCCACGATCGAGAACGGGTCCAACTGCCCCGGGTCGCCCACGAACAGCGCCCGCTCGAACAGTCCCGCAACGGCGAGCAGCGCGTCCGAGCGCATCTGGTACGCCTCGTCGACGATCGCGTGCGCCCACGGTTCGACGCCCTTGACGTGCGCCCACTTGGCGGCCGTGGAGACGACCACGTCGAGCCCGGCGAGATCGGCCGCCTTCGCCGACTTGCGGACGTTCTCCAGCTCGTCCAGCGCCTTGTCGTACGGGTCGGTGTCGCTGCTGTGCAGCCGGCCGACCGGCAGGTCCGGGTTCTTCTCGGCGAGCCGCAGGACCAGGTCGTCGACCTGCGCGTTGGTCTGCGCCACCACCATCAACGGGCGCCCCACCTCGGCGAGTTCCAGTGCCGCGCGGACCACCAGCGTGGACTTGCCGGCACCGGGCGGGGAGTCGACGACCACACCGCGCGCGGTGCCGTGCAGGGTGTCGCGCAGGATCGCGTCGGTGGCACGGGCGGCCGCCGTGCCGGGGTCGAAGCCCGCCTCGGCGGTTGCAGCCCCGGTGGTCACAGCCCCGGGGGCCACGGTCTCGGTGGTCACGGTCTCGGTGGTCACAGGAGGTCCTCCTCGGTCACCGGGTCGGCGGCCTCCGGGGTGGCGGCCGCGGTACCGGGCGGGCCGCCGTGGGTCCACGGGGTCTCCTCCGGGTCGGGGAGCTTCGCCCCGCCGCGCGGCTCGTGTTCGAACAGGGTGAAGCAGAGCCGGTCGCCCTTCTCCGGCACCGAACCCGCCTCGGGCTCCTTGCCGCGGCCCATCTTGTCCAGGATCCGCAGGACGAGCAGGGTCCCGCCCGCTCCTTCAGCTTCCCCGGCCTCCGAGGTTTCCGCGGACTCCACGGCGACGAACTCGGCCGTCTGCGGTTTGCCGCCCAGGGAGCGGTACACCCTGGTGCGCTCGCCCAGGTACGGGCGGTCGTCCGTCCGGACGGTGATCAGGGGGCGGGGGCTCGGCCGCTTGCTCTCGTTGTACGCCATGACGACCTCGACGACCTCGCCCGCGAACGCCTCCCCGGACAGCCGCCGGCCCGCCATCACCAGCGGGTCGTCCAGGGCCTCCTGGGCCTCCAGCCGGGCCTGCTCCCGCTCGCGCGTGGCGAGCTTGTTGGCCGCCGTCACCGCGTCGTCGCGGCGCGGCTGCGGAGGCTCACCGGCCAGCACCCGGTCCCGGTGGCCGGTGAACGACCAGCGGTCGCGCGTCCACCGTTCCTCGACGCGCGCGCCCTCCGGCAGCGCGCGCAGCAGGTCCAGGCCCCGCCACACCGCGTCCCAGGTGGGCCGGGTACGGCTCTCCACCAGCGCGCGGACCTCCCGCTCGGCGGCGGTCAGCGCGCCGAGCCGGTCGTCGGCCTGCAGACCGTCCTCGGCGGCGGCGAGCGCGCTGCGGGCGCGGTCGTACCGCTCGACGGCCGGGGCGAGCAGCTTGTTGTCGAAGGCGGGGTCGGTCGCCGGGCCCGCGGGCGGACACAGCAACTGCCCGTCGGCGTCCCGCGCCAGCTCCGCCTCCCGCGCCGCCTCGGCCCCGGAGCGTCCCTCGGGCGGGTCGATCCAGGCGAGCAGCGCCCCCAGGTGCTGGTCCTCCAGCGTGGACTGGCCGGTCGCCCAGTGCCGGCCCAGCAGATCCGTCATGGCGGCCAGGAGCGACGAGCCGGGCACCCGGGCCCGCTCCCCGAAGTGGGTCAGCCACCGCCCCAGCAACGGCACCCGGGGCGGCGCCGGGAAGGGCGCCTCCGGGTCCTGCTCCGCCGTGCGCCGGAACCGGGTGGAACGGCCGAGGAGCCGTACGAGGTCGACACCGGCCCGGCTCGGCACGATCAGCTGCGGCGCGTCCGCGCACAGTTCGACCTCGACCTTGACCCGCTTCCCGGTCTCCGGGTCGGTCTCGCTGCGTTCCGCGGCCTCCACCGCCTCGGCGCAGCCCTCCACGTACGGCAGGACCACGTCGGCCAGTTCGGCCAGGAACGCGAACCTGAGGTCCCGGTCGCGCGGCTGCGGTACGGCCAGCAGCCGCGGCGCGTCCCGGTCGGTGCCCACCAGCGCGCCGAGCGGGGCGCCCGCCTCACCGGCGGTGATCAGCGGCACGAACACCAGGGGCCGCTCGGACAGATGCCGGTGCCGGACGGTGGCGGCGGGCTGGGCACGGCCGGTGCTGACGGCCTCGAGGCGGGCCAGGGTGGCGATCAGCGACAAGGGGCCACCTCCGGGCGGCCGGTGGGGGCCAGTACATCGGGGGAGGCCTGCGCGCCGGCGGGGACCCGTGCGTCGGCGAGGGCCTCCGCCCGCAGCGCCGCCGCCCGGCGCAGGGCGGCCACCGTCGGGTCGTCGGGGTCGCCGGCCTCGCCGCGGGCCGCCGCCAGCACGTCCTCGACCGTCGTCAGGGAGCCCAGTTCGGCGCGGACCGGGCGGCCCAGGGAGGTCACCGCGCCCTGCGCGCGGGAGCGGTCCCGGCAGTGGAAGGCCAGCTCGCACGCGGACAGGCACTCCGGCGCGTAGCTCGCCGGGACCGACTCCACGGCCGCCGTGAGCCGCTCGCGGGGCAGTCCGGGTGCGAAACAGGTGCCCTCGGGGAGCGCGCCGGCGATGTCCTCGATCCGGGTGAGCCGGGCCAGTTGGCGGGCGGTCACCGCGCGCTGCTTGCGCACGTCCACGGCGGACGCGGTCGGCAGGTTGGAGAAGTCCTTCGGGCACACCAGCAGGATCCTGTGCCGCACGCGGGGGGCCGGGACGGCGGTGAGCCGGGCGGCGACCTCCTCCAGCGCCAGCACGTACACCGCCGCCTGCCGGGCCGCCGCGCCGACCTTCGCCGGGTCCGCCGCCCCGTCCAGCAGGGGGAAGGACTTGATCTCCACGACCGTCCAGCTGCCGTCCGGGTGCACCACCACCGCGTCCGGTTCCAGGAAGGCGGGTGAGCCCGCGACGTCCAGCGCGAGCAGGGGATGGTCGAGCAGCGTCCACCCGTCCCGCGCCCGGGCGGCCTCCTCCAGCGCCAACTCGGTGCGCGCGGCGCGCCCCCGGGGGCCGGACGCGGTCAGGTCCGGCACCCGCGCGCCGGCGGGCGGTTCCGCGGAGCGGTCCAGCTTCTCGTGGACGAGCCGCAGCAGCTCCGTGCCGCCGTCCGCCTTGACCCGGGCCTCGAACGCGTTGCCCCGGACGAACGCGAACTGGGACTGGCCGAAGACCGAGGGCGAGCCCAGCGCGCCCGCCAGTCCCGCCTTGTCCACGCCCGCGCCGTCGAGGATCGCGCGGCGCGCGCAGCCCGGGTTGGCGGCCAGGGCGGCCAGGGCGCGTGCGTCCAGCGCCTTCGCCGACACCTCCGGACCGCGCAGCTCAGCGAGCCGGTGCCGGAGCGGCCTGGGTTCCTTCCCCCCGGTCGGAGGGGGGAGCGCCGCCCCGCTCGGTTTCCGGGGCGAACCGTGGCTCGAACTGCCGCTGCCGTGGCCGCTGTCGTGGAAAGTGCTCACCCGCGGAAGTCTGGCATCCGGCACTGACAATCGGGGAACCAGGGACGGAAGAGGCCACCGGGACCGGCGTCGGGCGCGGCAGCAGACGGGCCCTCACCCGGTCCGTGCACCGCGTCACCACGGGGGCGAGCAGCAGCCCGGCGCCCATCACGGCGGCGCCCGCGACCGCGTCCAGGAAGTAGTGGTTGGCGGTGCCCATCACCACGACGACCGTCACCAGCGGGTAGACGACGGCGGCCGTCCTGGCGGCTTGTGCGGCTTTCGCCGTCCTTGCCGTCTGCGGTCCGCCGATCTGCCACAGGATCACACCGCACCACAGGGCCCAGCCCACGTGCAGGCTCGGCATCGCCGCGTACTGGTTGGTCAGTCCGCCCAGGCCCCGCGGGGCGCTGGCCTCGCCGGCCCACCAGCCGTAGGAGCTGTACTGGGCCATGGTGTCGACGAAGCCGTGGCTCGCGTCGAGCAGCCTGGGCGGGCAGGTGGGCAGCAGGGTGAAGCCGATCAGCCCGATGAAGGTGGACGTCATCAGCCAGGTGCGGGCGGCGCGGTAGCGCACCGCGTGGGAGCGGAACAGCCAGACCAGGATCGCGGGCGTCACCAGGTAGTGCAGCGACGCGTACCAGAAGTCGGCCGGTACGCCCAGCCACGGCTCGCGCGTGAACAGCCGGTTGAGCGGGTGCTCGGCGTTCAGGTGGAGCGCCTGCTCGATGCGGAGTATCGCCAGTCCGTGGTCCACGGCGTCGGTGACGTCGCCCCGGACGACCAGGCGCCCCGCCGAGTAGCAGGCGTACACGAGGAGGATCAGCGGCAGCTCGGTCCACCAGCGCAGCCGGATCGCCGGGGCCCCTTCGGTACCCGGTGTCTCGGTGTGCGGCATCCGATCGCCCTCCCCCTTCACGCTCGCTTCCGCCCCACGGCGATCCGGTCAGCCACTCTAGGCGTACCCGCGCCCCTCATGAGGTGCCTTCGGCCCTGATAGACGTCGGGATCGCCCCCCGGGTTGCCCGCCTCGGGGGTGGGCGATGATGGAGGGGTTCCGTCCCCGATTCCTCCCGGAAGGTCTCTCATGGCACCGCGCATCCTGCTGGCCCGGCACGGACAGACCGCATGGTCGTTGTCCGGCAAGCACACGGGCAGGACCGACGTGCCGCTCCTGGACGAGGGCCGGCAGGGCGCCAAGCTGCTCGGTGAGCGCCTGCACCGGCCGCCGTACGACGGGCTGCCGGGCGTCGAGGTGCGCACCAGCCCGCTGGTGCGGGCGCGGGAGACCTGCGAACTCGCCGGGTTCGGCGAGCGCGCGCAGAGCTGGGACGCCCTCATGGAGTGGCACTACGGGGCGTACGAGGGCATGACCCCCGACGAGATACGGGCGGACCGGCCCGACTGGCTGATCTGGCGCGACGGCGTGCCCGAGGGGGAGACCCTCGCCGAGGTGACGGCCCGCGCGGACGAGGTGGTCGCCTGGGCGCGCTCCGCCGACCGGGACGTGCTGGTCTTCGCCCACGGGCACATCCTGCGCTCGATCGGCGCCCGCTGGCTGGGGCTGCCGCTCGACTTCGCGGCCCGCATCCGGCTCAACCCGACGTCACTGTCGGTGCTGGGCTGGGCGTACGGGGAACCGGCCGTCGAGAGCTGGAACGACCTGGGGCACCTGGCGGGGTGACCCGACCCGGCGCCGCCCCTGGTCCTGATGCCGTCCCGGTATCGGCGCCAACCCCGGTCCTGATGCCGTCCCGGTATCGGCTCCGGTCCGGTACCTGACGCCGTCCCGGTGCCTGATGCCGTCCCGGATCCGGTCCGGGCCCTGATGCCGATCCGGTTCCTGCCCGGTGCCTGGTGTCGTCCCGGGCCCGGTCCGGTCCGGTACCTGACGCCGTCCCGGTGCTTGATGCCGTCCCGGATCCGGTCCGGGGCTTGATGCCGGCCCCGGGCCCGACGCCGGGCCGGGCGGTCACGTCACGCGGGGGAGGGAGTCGTGGCGGTCCAGGAAGTCCGACACGTCCGAGGCGCGGCGGTGCGGGAGGAGGACGCGGGCCGTGCCCGCCAGCATCGTGCGGACCCGGGACGACTGGACCTCGGGCAGCAGGTCCAGCACCCGCATCCCCGCGGCCGCCGCCTCGTCCGGGTACCCGCCGAGGGCCAGGTCGTCCGCCAGCTCCGCCGTGTACAGCGCGATGTTGCGGGTGAAGTGCGGGTCCTGGAGCTCGGCGGCCCGCCGCGCGTGCCGGGCCGCCCGCGGCCAGTCGCCCAGGGCCGACCAGCACTGCGCCTCCAGGCCCTCCAGCTCGGCCTCCCCGTAGAAGGTCATCCACTCGGGGTCGGCCGGTGCGGGGCCGCGGTCGAAGTAGGCCTGCGCGCGGGCCAGCGCCTGCTCGCAGCCGGACCGGTCGGCGAGCCCGGCCCAGCCGCCCGCCTCGCGCAGCGCCAGCAGCGACATCAGCCGGGCGGAACCGAGCGGGCGCGCGGCCCGCTGCGCGGCCTGCGCCGCCCGCACCGCCTCCCGGGGCCGGCCCGAGTCCCGGGCGAGGAACGCCGTGTTGCAGAAGGCGTGCGCCTCCAGTCCCTGGTCCCCGGTCACCCGCGCGGTCGCCAGCGCCTCCGCGTAGTGCGAGCGGGCGTCGTCGAACCGGCCCGAGTCGTGCGCCAGCCAGCCCACCGAGATGGCCAGTTCGCCGGCGCCCGCGTACAGCCGGTCCGCGGTCCGCTGCCGGGTCGTCCCGGCGTCGAGCAGGGCGTAGGCGGCGCGCAGCGGTGCCGCCGCCCTGCGGTAGAGGCCGTCGGCCCCGTGCCGGTCGTCGAGCAGCCTGATGTGGCGGACGGCGTCTTCCAGGGCACCCGCGTCGCTCGCCCCGGGACGGCGCACGGCGCGCTGTGCCGCCGAGGCGTCCGGGGCCAGGGCGAGCGGGCCCAGTGAGGCGGCGGCCACCGTTGCGCCCCCGCCGGTCATGAATGCGCGACGCAGCACGTCGCTCTCCTCGTAGTTGTGGTGCGTGTGGTACGGGTCGTACGGGCTCGGTCCGTCATACGGTTCGGGGGCCCCGCCGGTCTCACTCGTGACGAGTGCCGGGGCCGCGTCGGGCGCCGGGGGAGTGCCCCCGTCGTTCCGCGCCCGGCGTCCGCGGACCGACGCGCGGGGCGCGAAGCCCAGGTCGGTCAGGGTGCGGCCGGGGAACATGTGCAGGAACACCCGTTCGTAGGCGTAGTTGGGGCAGCGGATCTCGCCTGCCTCCACCCGGTGCACGTATCGCGCGTCACAGCTGACCCGCTCGCCTATCTCACGAGCGGCCCTGCGGACCGACGCGGCGAACTCGGCCGGCGAGCGCGTTCCGCGCAGTTGCCGGAAGACGAGATTCGGCCGTGGTGGCCGGTCGGGCTGGGACGAGGGCACCGTCGACGACGCCATGGCCGGGTCCTCTCTGCGAACCGTCGAACCATGCCGGAAGCAGAGCGGTCCATCCGTCGCGCCGCTCTGTTGCCGGCGGGCAAGAACGTACCTGCTGTGACGGAGTCGCCACGCAGAGTTTGGCAGCAAACCGGATATCTCGTCCGTGATCCGCCATGAACTGCCATTCTGTGCTATTGGGTTTCGCCGTAGCCCAGGCCGGTCCGCCGCGTTGGACCCCGTGTGTGGAACCCCGGGTGTGAGGGAGCAGGAAAGTGGAGGCGGGGATGGTGACCAGCCGGAGCAGTGAACCCCGAACGCCCTCGGGCGGACCGCCGGGCGAACCGCCGGGCTGCTGCGAGGTGGTGACGGTCCCGGCCCGCGAGGGCCTGGAGGTGGTGGACATCCTCCGGCGCGGCGCGGCCGGGGCGGGGGACGTGGTGGGGCTCGTACTGCACGGCGACGGCGGGAGCACCCTCGGGTTCCTGGTGCCGCCGGGGACGGCCGCCGCGTGGGACGTGCCGGGCAGCACCTGCACGGAGACCGACGGCCGCGGGCTGGGCCTGGCGCCCGACGAGCCGCCGGTGGAGGGCGCGGACTGGCTGCTGCCGCCCGAGGACGACGCCGGTGCCGCCACCGATCCCGCGGTCCTGCGGGAGGCGTTGGACGAGGCACGACGCCTGCTCGACGCGGCGGACGGCTGCCGCTGAGCCCGCCGGGCGGGGAGGCGCGCGCCGCTCGGGACGACCGGACGACCGGGAGGGGACCGGTCCGCGGCGGGTTGCGACAATGCCCCCATGAGAAGGTCCAGGAACTCCGGACGCGGGCGGGCTGCTGCCGAAGCCGTCGTCGAGACCGTCGACGGAGGGCTCGCCCGGCTCGTCCCCGACCGGGAACGGCCGAGGGCCTGGACACTGCTGATCGACGACGCCCCGCAGTCGCACGTCGACCTGGACGATCCGGCGTACCTCTCCTTCGAGTACCAGCGGCGGATCGGACACGTCATCGACACCGCCGGGCCGGCCGGCCGTCCCGTGCAGGCGGTGCATCTCGGCGGCGGCGCGTTCACCCTCGCCCGGTACGTCGCCGCCACCCGGCCCCGCTCCACCCAGCAGGTCGTCGAGCGGGACGCACGGCTGGTGCAACTGGTCCGCCGGGAGCTGCCGCCGGACCCCGGGGCGCGGATCCGGGTGCGTTCGGCGGACGCCCGGGAGGGGCTCGCGAAGGTGCGGGACGGGTGGGCCGGCCTCGTCGTCGCCGACGTGTTCAGCGGGGCCCGTACCCCCGCCCACCTGACCTCGACCGAGTTCCTGGACGACGTCCGCAGGGCCCTCGCCCCCGGCGGGGTCTACGTCGCCAACCTCGCCGACGGGCCGCCGCTGGCCCATCTGCGCGGCCAGATCGCCACCGCCGCCGCCCGGTTCGCCGAACTCGCGCTGATCGCCGACCCGGCGGTGCTGCGCGGCAAGCGCTTCGGCAACTCCGTGCTGGTCGCCTCCGACGCGCCCCTGCCGATCGCCGAGCTGACCCGCCGCGCCGCCTCCGACCCACACCCCGGGCGCGTCCAACACGGGCGGGAACTGAGGGACTTCACCGGCGGAGCCACCCCGGTCAGCGACCTGGCGGCGGTCGACTCCCCGGCGCCACCGCCGTCGGTGTTCCGGTGACGTCGGTGTTCCGGTGACAGGTGGGGCGCGAGGGGGCCGGGCCGCCCGGTCAGTAGTCGTTGATCTCCACGCGGGGCGGGCCGTCGTGCCAGGTGCAGAAGACCGACACCCGGTCCGCGCCCGCGGCGAACTCCACCCGGATCCACGACTCCGTCTTCCACACCTGCATCGACCAGCCCGGCCCGGGCGTCGCCGACACCAGCGACGCGGAGCTCTCGCCGAGGTCGAAGACGGCCCGGCCGCCGTCGGTGTCGTACGCCTTGACCTCGCCGGAGGCGGCCGGGGCGGGGTCGGCCGGCGCGGGGGCGCCCTCGCCGGACCCGCCCGCCGCATCCTGCTCCGGCGCGTCCTGCGCGCCGCCCGCGCCCGCGGCCGCGCCCCCGGGGTCCCCGGACCTTTCGGAGGTCCCGGTGTCCCCGGAATTCCCGGAGTTCTGGGAACTCCTGGAGTCCTTCGGGCCCTTCGGGTCCTGCGCGTCCTTCGAGTCCCCGGCGTCCGCCGCGTCACCGGCGGCTTCCGGCGCCCCCGCGTCGGTCGGGCGCCGGGTCGAGGACGACACCGGCCGCGACCCCTGCGTCGTGGCGTCGGCCGCCGTGATGGGCAGCGCGCGGGGCGGGTCGTAGGCCGTGCCCGTCATCACCGTGTCCACACCCCACCACGACAGCGTGACCGCCGCGCCCGTGGCGAGCAGCCAGGCCAGTACGTGTACGAGTCCTCTGCGCATCGTCGGCCCATACTGCCCCACCCGCCCCGCACGTGTCGCGCCCGCGGCGGTGTCCGGAGTTGTCCACAGGCCCGCACCGGGTCGCCCGGCATGGCGTACGGTGCCGCTCATGGCACGTGTTCTCGTAGTCGAGGACGACCCCTTCGTACGCTCGGCGCTCATCCGGCAACTGACCGACGCCGCACACCTGGTGCGCAGCGTCGGCACGGCGCTGGAAGCGCTGCGCGAGGTCGCCCACTTCCGTTTCGACGTCGTCGTCCTGGACCTCGGCCTGCCCGATCTCGACGGCTCCGAGGCGCTGAAGATGCTGCGCGGCATCACGGACGTGCCGGTGATCATCGCCACCGCGCGGGACGACGAGGCGGAGATCGTGCGGCTGTTGAACGCCGGCGCGGACGACTACCTGACCAAGCCCTTCTCGGTGGAGCACCTGTCGGCCCGGATGGCGGCCGTGCTGCGCCGGGCCCGTTCCCACGCGGGGGAGCCGGCCGAGCCCCCGGTGCTCCGGGTCGGCGGGCTGACCGTCGACCCGCTGCGCCGCCAGGCCGAACTGGACGGCGTCCGACTGGACCTCACCCGGCGGGAGTTCGACCTGCTCGCCTTCCTGGCCGGGCGGCCCGGAGTGGTCGTCCCCCGCAGGGAGCTCCTCGCCGAGGTGTGGCAGCAGTCCTACGGCGACGACCAGACCATAGACGTCCATCTGTCGTGGCTGCGGCGGAAGCTGGGCGAGACCGCCGCCCGGCCCCGCTATCTGCACACCCTGCGGGGCGTCGGCGTGAAGCTGGAGCCCCCGGCCACGGGACTGCCCCCGGCCACGGGAGTGCCCGCGGCGGAGTCACCGCGATGAGATGGGCCTTGGTGAAGGTGTCGGTGGCGGTGACCGCGATGGTCGTGATCGCCTTCGCGGTGCCGCTCGGCCTCGTCATCCGCGAGATGGCCCGCGACCGCGCCTTCTCCAACGCCGAACGGGAAGCCGCGGCGGTCGCTCCCGCGCTCTCCATCACCACCGACCGCGACCAGCTCGAACGCGTCGTCGCCTCCGCCGGGTCCGACGCCGCGATGGCCGTGCACATACCCGTCGGCGCCGATGCCGAGCCCCTCGACATCGGGCGCCGACGCGCCACCGCCGAGGACGTCGAGGCGGTACGGAAACTGGGGCGGGCCTCCACCTCCAAGGTGTCCGGCGGCTCGACGCTGCTCCAGCCGGTCGCGCTCAGCACCGGTGAGATCGCCGTGGTCGAGGTGTTCGTCCCCGAGTCCGAGGTCACCAACGGGGTGGGCACGGCCTGGGCGGTGCTCGCGGCGGTCGGCGTCGCCCTCCTCCTGGGTTCGGTCGCGGTCGCCGACCGGCTGGGCGTGCGGATGGTGCGGCCCGCGCAGCGACTGGTCGAGGGGGCGCACGAACTGGGGGAGGGCAAGCTGGGTGCCCGGGTGCCCGAGAAGGGGCCGACCGAACTGCGGCTGGCGGCCGTGGCGTTCAACTCCATGGCCGACCAGGTCGTCCAACTCCTCGCCAACGAACGGGAACTGGCCGCCGACCTGTCCCACCGGCTGCGCACCCCGCTGACCGTGCTGCGGCTGAACGCGGCCTCCCTCGGCGACGGGCCGGCCGCCGAGCAGACCCGCGCGGCGGTCGAGCAGCTGGAGCGTGAGGTCGACACCATCATCCGTACCGCACGGGACGCCAAACCGCAGACGGCGGCGGCCGGCCCCGGCGCCGGCTGCGACGCGGCCGAAGTGGTCCGGGAACGGATGGCGTTCTGGTCGGCGCTCGCCGAGGACGAGGGCCGCACATGGCGGGTGGCCGGAGCGGACGGCCCGGTCCGCATCCCCGTGGCCCGCGCCGACCTGGCCGCCGCCCTCGACGCCCTGCTCGGCAACGTGTTCCGGCACACCGCCGAGGGCACCGCCTTCGCCGTCGACCTGCACAACGGCGAGGACGCGGTGATCGTGCTCGTCTCCGACGCGGGCCCCGGAATATCCGACCCGGAGGCGGCGATGGCCCGCGGCCGGGGCTCCGGCAACGACGGCTCCACCGGCCTCGGCCTGGACATCGTGCGCCGGCTCGCGGAGGCCACCGGCGGGGACGTACGGATCGGCTCGTCGATGCTCGGCGGGACCGAGGTGCGCGTCTGGATCCAGCTCGACGGCCGGGAGGGGGCGCCCCGGCGGCGGCGCGGTCACCGGGGAACCGTACGTCGGCGCGGGCCCGGCCGGCTGATACCGACCTTCAGGTCCTGATCTTCCTGGTCCCCCCTGGTCCCCCCTGGTCCCCCCTGGTCCCCCCTGGTCCCCTTGGTCCCTTTGGCTCCCCCCTGACCCACGGCGGACCGGCCGACGGGGCGCGGCCCTCCCCCAGAGCGCCGCGCCCCGCTTCCCCCGCCCCCGTCCCCCCGTTCCCCCGTCCCCCCGTTCTCGGGAGGGTCAGATGGCCTCCGGTCCCGGCAGGGCACCCGACTTGGCCGCCCTGCTGTACCAGAGGGCGCTGGCCTTCGGGGTCCGCTCCTGGGACGCGTAGTCGACGTGGACCGCGCCGAAGCGCTTCTCGTAGCCGTACGCCCACTCGAAGTTGTCCAGCAGGGACCACAGGTAGTAGCCGCGCACGTCCGCGCCGTCGGTGATGGCCCGGCGGACCGCGGTGAGATGGCCGTGCAGGTAGGCGATCCGCTCCGGGTCGTGCACCGTGCCGTCGGCGCCGGGCTTGTCGTCGTAGGCGGCGCCGTTCTCGGTGACGTAGAGCGGCAGGCCGGGCGCGTCCCGGGTGTACCGCATGATCAGCTCGTGCAGCCCGGTCGGGTCGACGGGCCAGCCCATCTCGGTGCGCTCCCCGGGAGCCTGGTGGAAGGCCACGTCGTCCGCGGCAGGCCACGGTGAGTGCTCGCTCGCCCCGTGGCCGTCGGCCCGCGGTCCCTCCGCGTCCGGGTCCGCCGCCGACACCAGGGTGGGCGTGTAGTAGTTGAGGCCGAGCGCGTCCAGCGGCTGGTGGATCAGGTCCAGGTCGCCGTCCTGGACACACGACCAGTCCGTCAGCGACGCGGTCGCCGTCAGCAGCGACTCGGGGTAGGCGCCCTTCAGGATCGGGCCGTGGAAGATGCCGTTGGCCAGGTCGTCGATCTTGCGCGCCGCCGCCAGGTCCGCCGGGTCGGAGGGGGAGAGGGGCCGGACCACCGCGGAGTTGAGGCTGATCGCGATCGAGTTGCGGGCGGGCATCACCGACCGCAGCGCCTTGGCGCCCAGTCCGTGCGCCAGGTTCAGGTGGTGGGCGGCCCGCAGCGAGGCCGCCGGGTCGGTGCGGCCCGGCGCGTGCACTCCGGAGGCGTAGCCCAGGAACGCGCTGCACCACGGCTCGTTGAGCGTGATCCAGTGCTCCACCCGGTCGCCGAGCGCCTCACCGACGATCTGCGCGTACTCGGCGAAGCGGTACGCGGTGTCACGCTCCGGCCAGCCGCCCGCGTCCTCCAGCTCCTGCGGCAGGTCCCAGTGGTAGAGGGTGACGGCCGGTTTGATGCCGTGGGCGAGCAGCTCGTCGACCAGCCGGCGGTAGAAGTCCAGGCCGCGCTGGACGGCCGGGCCGCGGCCGGTCGGCTGCACCCGGGGCCAGGCGACGGAGAAGCGGTAGGCGCCCAGGCCCAGTTCCGCCATCAGCGCCACGTCGTCACGGTAGCGGTGGTAGTGGTCGACAGCGATGTCACCGGTGTCGCCGCCGGCGGTCTTGCCCGGCGTGTGGCTGAAGGTGTCCCAGATGGACGGCGTACGACCGTCCTCCCGCACCGCACCCTCGATCTGGTAGGCGGAGGTCGCGGCACCCCAGAGGAAGGCGGGGGGGAAGGCCGCCGGGGTCACCGGCGTGGTGGAGTCAGTCATGGAAGCGCTCCCATAGGCGGTCGTGGAGGGACCTGCGAGTCAGGACCAGGGGTGAGAAGGGGGATGAGGAGAGGGGAAGGAGAGAAGGGGAAGGAGAGAAGGGGAAGGGGCCGAGGTGTCGGTGACCCGGCCCCCTGGTGGGAGACATCGGCAGACGGAGGTCAGCCCTTGACCGCGCCCTGCATGATGCCGCCCACGATCTGCTTGCCGAAGACCGCGAAGACCAGCAGCAACGGCAGCGTGCCCAGCAGGGCGCCCGCCATGATCAGGGACTGGTCCGGGGTGAATCCGCGGCCGAGGCCCGCGACCGCGACCTGCACGGTCGGGTTGCCGGACTGGGTCAGGACGAGGAACGGCCACAGGAAGTCGTTCCAGGTCTGCACGAAGATCAGCATGCCGAGCACGGCCATCGCCGGCCGCGCCGCCGGGAACACCACGTGCCAGACCACGCGCCAGCTGCTCGCGCCGTCCACCCGGGCGGCCTCGATGATCTCGTCCGGCAGCGCCTGGAGCAGGTACTGCCGCATGAAGAACACGCCGAACGCGCTCACCAGCGACGGGAAGATCACGGCCTGCAGCTGGTCGGTCCAGTCCAGCTTGGCGACCATCATGTACAGCGGGATGATGCTCAGCTGCGGCGGGACCATCATGGTGCCGATCACGAGCAGCATCAGCGCGCCCCGGCCCCGGAAGCGCAGCTTGGCGAAGGCGAATCCGGCGATCGTCGACAGGATGACGACGGTCACCGCCGAAATGCCCGCCACGATGGTGGTGTTGAGGAACGCCTCACCGAGGTTGGCCTCGGTCCAGGCGATCTCCAGGTTCTTGAACAGGTTCGAGCCGAACCAGAACGGCGGCGGGGTCTGTGCGAGGCGCTGGGTGTCCCGGGAGGCGGCGATCGCGGTCCACACCAGCGGGAACAGCGAGACGATCGTGAACACGATCAGGATCGCGTACGCGATCGGGCCGCCGTGCAGGGTGCCGCCGGCCCGCGCGGACTTCGGCAGACGGGAGCGCTTCTGCTCCTTGGCGGACGTGGTCTCGGGGGGCGGGGTCGTCACAGTCGTCGTCACGGCCACAACTCCTTAACTGCTGGCGCGCAGCCGGCGCGAGATGACGTAGTTGATGATGCCGATGACGATCAGGATCAGGAACATCACCCAGGCGATCGCCGAGGCACGGCCCAGGTGCTGGTTGATCCAGCCCTGTTCGTACAGGTACAGGCCGAGCGTCTGGAACTGGTGCTCCGCACCGCCGGACGCGCCCTTGTTGGGGTCGAACAGCAGCGGCTCGCCGAAGACCTGGCTGGCGCCGATCGTGGAGACGACCACCGTGAACAGGATCGTCGGGCGCAGCGACGGCAGCGTCACGTGCAGGAACTGCTGCCAGCGGTTGGCGCCGTCCAGCGCCGCCGACTCGTACAGGTCCTGCGGGATCGCCTGCATCGCGGCCAGGTAGATCAGCGCGTTGTAGCCGGTCCAGCGCCAGATGATGATCGTCGAGACGGCGAACTGCCCGGGCCACTTGTCGTCCTGCCAGGCGACCGGGTCGATCCCGACGAGGTCCAGCGCCCAGTTGATCATCCCGTAGTCACGCCCGAAGAGCAGCACGAACACCAGGGAGGCGGCGGCGATCGAGGTGGCGTACGGGGCGAGCATCGCGACCCGGTAGAAGGTCGAGGCGCGCAGCTTGTAGTTGAGGATGTGGGCGATGCCCATCGCCATCAGCAGCTGCGGGACGGTCGAGATGATGCCGATGGTCAGGGTGTTCCGCGCCGCGTTCCAGAAGAAGTCGTCGTCGAAGATCCGGGTGTAGTTCTTCAGCCCGACCCAGCTCATGTCGGTCGGGGCGGTCAGCTCCACCTGGTGCAGCGAGGCCCAGCCGGTGTAGACCAGCGGGAACAGGCCGAAGGCGAGGAACAGCAGGAAGAACGGCGCGACGAAGGCGTACGGGCTCCAGCGCATGTCGCGCTGCCAGCGGCGGGACAGCTTCCGCCGGCGCCGCTCCTCCTTGTCCTGGGAGCCCTTGGACCCCTTGGAACCCATGGAAAGCTTGGAGAGCTTGGAGGTCTTGGACACGGTGTCCCCGGGCGGGCGGCCCGGGGCCGCGCCCCCCTCGACGGGGGACGCGGCGGTGTCGTGGCGGCTGGACATCCGGGTCACTTGTCCAGGTTGTTGTCGATGGTCTTGACGGCCGTCTCCCAGGCTTCCTTCGGCGACTTGCCCTTGGTCACCAGGATGACGCCGTTGTCGCCCAGGCCCTGCGAGATGATCTGGTCCTTCGGGCCGATGACCTGGACCGGGATCTGCTTGGCGGCCTCGGCGAAGACCTCACCGATCGGGGCGTCACCGGTCATGTCGTTGACCGCGCCGGTCACTTCGGGGCTGTCGAAGATGCTCTGGGCGCTCGGGAAGCTGCCCTGCACCTTGAACAGCTTCGCCTGCTGCTCGGGCGCGGTCAGCCAGGCGACGAGCTTCTTGGCCTCGTCGACGTTCTTGGCGCTCTTGGGCACGGTCAGGAAGGACCCGCCCCAGTTGCCGGCCTTGGGGGGCAGGGCCACGTCCCACTTGCCCGCGGCGTCCGGCTGGGACTTGCCCTTGATGTAGCCGAGCATCCAGGGCGGGCAGGACATCGCGGCGAACTTGTTGTTGGCGATCGTCTGGTCCCACGCGGGCTGGAACTGCGTCTGGGCGCCGACCAGTCCGTCCTCGGCGGCCTTCGCGGTCATGTCGAAGGCCTTCTTGACGGCGGGGTTGGTCTTGTAGATCACCTCGCCGGAGGAGTCGTAGAACCGCTTCTCCTCACTGCTGAGGACGGCGCTCATCAGACCGCCGGGGGAGTCGAAGAAGGTGGTGCCCTTGGGCGCCTTCTTCTGGTAGTCCTCACCGACCTCGATCAGTTTGGCCCAGTCGCCGGCCCACAGCTTGCCGAGCTCCTCGCGGTCGGTCGGCAGGCCCGCCTTCTCGAACAGGTCCTTGCGGTAGCAGATCGCCATCGGGCCGATGTCGGTGCCCAGGCCGATGGTCTGGCCGTCCTTGGTGGTGGCCTGCTCCCACTTCCACTCGAGCCAGTCGCCCTTGTTCACGCCCTCGGCCTTGGAGAGGTCCTCCAGCTTGCCGGCCTGGGTCTCCACGATCTCGGCTATGTTGCCGACCTCGACGGCCTGGACGTCCTGCAGACCGCTGTTGGTGGTGAGGTGGTTGAGCAGCGCCGGGTAGTAGTTCTCGTTGCGCTCGACGACGTTCTCGGCGATCTTGATGTCCGGGTTCAGCTTCTCGTACTCGTCGTAGAGACCGGCCTCCTTGAAGCCGAAGGTGCCGAACAGGCCCAGCGTGATCGTGGTCTTGCCCTTGCCGTCCGACGAGGAGTCGGAGTCCCCGTCTCCACCGTCGTCGGCGCAGCCGGCCAGCAGCCCCGTGCCCAGCGACACCACGGCCGCGAGGGCCAGTGCCTTGCGGGTGAAGGGCTTCCCCCCGCCCGTGCGCTGCCGGGAGAGGGGGAGGGTACGTGCTCGCATTGCGTCCTCCTGTTGCCCTGACGTGCCGACCCCCCGGCCAACGGCTTTGTCGGGCCCGTTACTTGCGTGCTGCGGCTCGGGCGGGGAACGTGCGGGTTGTGTATGTGCCAGGTACTGTGGGAGCGCTCCCACAAGTGATGTGTTGAAGAGTCGCGGGTCCGGGCGGGGGTGTCAAGGGACCGAACGCGGAGAACTGCGTTCAGTTATCGGGCTGTTAGCTGGCCGCCCGGTCCTCGCCGGGGCGTCCGGGGTCCGGACGGCGGCCGCCGCCGCAGGTGGGGCTGTTACATTCCAGGCCAGCAGGCCTGCGTGACACGGGACGGAAGGCGGGGCGCAGATGGCAAGCCACGGAGCGCGGGGTCGCAGCGGCGGCCGGCCCACCCTCGAAGAGGTGGCGGCGCGCGCCGGTGTCGGCCGGGGCACGGTCTCCCGGGTGATCAACGGGTCGCCCCGGGTGAGCGACGCCACCCGGGCCGCCGTGGAGGCCGCCGTCGCCGAGCTCGGTTACGTCCCGAACACGGCGGCCCGCGCGCTGGCCGCCAACCGCACCGACGCGATCGCGCTGGTCGTGCCCGAACCGGAGACCCGGTTCTTCGCCGAACCGTACTTCTCGGACATGCTGCGCGGTGTGGGGGCGGCGCTCTCCGACACCGAGATGCAGCTGCTGCTGATCTTCGCGGGCAGCGACCGGGAGCGGCAGCGGCTCGCCGACTATCTGGCCGCGCATCGGGTGGACGGGGTGCTGCTGGTCTCGGTGCACGCCGACGACCCGCTGCCCGACATGCTCACCCGGCTGGAGATCCCGGCCGTGATCAGCGGCCCCCGGTCGGCCGCGGAGACCCTGACCTCGGTCGACTCGGACAACTACGGCGGCGCCCGGCAGGCCGTCGAGCACCTCCTCGGCCGGGGCCGGCGCCGTATCGCCCACATCACCGGCCGCCTCGACGTGTACGGCGCCCAGCGGCGCGTCGACGGCTACCGTGACGCCCTGCGGGACGCGGGCCACGAGGTGGACGACCTGCTGATCGAGGCGGGCGACTTCTCCGAGGAGGGCGGCCGGCACGCGATGGCGGCCCTGCTGGAGCGCCGCCCCGGCCTGGACGCGGTCTTCGCCGCCTCCGACGTGACCGCCGCCGGCGCCCGGCACGCGCTGCGCGAGGCGGGCCGCCGCATCCCCGACGACGTGGCCCTGGTCGGCTACGACGACTCCGCCATCGCCCGCCACATGGACCCGCCGCTGACCAGCGTGCGCCAGCCCATAGAGGAGATGGGCCACCGGATGATCGACCTCCTCCTCGCCGAGATCGCCGACCGCCGCCCGTCCGCCTCGCGCGGGCTGGAGCGGCGCCAGGTGGTCCTGGCCACGGAGCTGGTGGAGCGGACCTCCTCGTAGCCCCGCCCGGTGTGACCATGCGCGGGCGAGGGTACGGGGGCGGGTATGCGCCATGATCCCCAGCACTTTTCGGACCCGGCCGAGGACACCCGGCACACCGGCCACCACGGCGGACCTGCGGGGCACGGGGAGCCTGCGGGGCACGGCGGTCACCACGGGCCGGCCGAACACGCCGGCCATGCCGGTCACGCCGATCATGCCGACCACGCCGATCATGCCGACCACGCCGGTCACGGTGGCCACGGTGATCACGTGGAGCAGTTCCGGCGGCTGTTCTGGTTCATGCTCGTCCTGGCGGTCCCGGTGGTGGGGTTCAACGGGATGTTCGCCGACCTCGTCGGCTACGACCTGCCCGACGCGGGGTGGGCGCGGTGGGTCTCCCCGGTGCTGGGCACCGTGGTCTACGCCTGGGGCGGCCGGCCCTTCCTGACCGGAGCCGCCTCGGAGATCCGCTCCCGGGCGCCCGGCATGATGCTGCTCATCGGCCTGGCCATCACCGTCGCGTTCGTCGCCTCCTGGGGTGCGACCCTCCACCTGGTCGACGACGAACTGGACTTCTGGTGGGAGCCGGCCCTGCTGGTGGTCATCATGCTCCTGGGTCACTGGATCAAGATGCGCTCCCTGGCCCGGACCACGTCCGCGCTCGACTCCCTGGCCGCCTTGCTGCCCGACGAGGCCGAGCGGGTCGAGGGCGACGAGGTCGTGACGGTTACTCCGGCCGACCTGGCCGTCGGCGACGTCGTCCTGGTCCGGCCCGGCGCCTCGGTGCCCGCCGACGGGAAGATCGTCGACGGTGCGGCGAGCATGGACGAGTCCATGGTCACCGGGGAGTCCAGGCCGGTCCGCCGGGAGCCCGGTGAGCAGGTGGTCGCCGGCACCGTGGCCACCGACTTCGGACTGCGCGTCGAGGTCACGGCCGTCGGCGAGGACACCGCTCTGGCCGGCATCCGGAAAGCCGGCGCCCCATGGGAAGGGGTGCCCATCATGCGGAAGAGGCCCCCGAGGGGGCCTCTTCCGTTCAGGGTGAGTGACGGGACTTGAACCCGCGACATCCTGGACCACAACCAGGTGCTCTACCAGCTGAGCTACACCCACCACGGCTGGTACCGGTGAAGATCGGTGTCTTCCCCGACCAGCCGAGAAAAAGTGTACCTGGTCCGAAGGGGTGCTCGCGCCAGGGTTGCGCGGCGCCCCTCGGAGGACCGCCTCACAGGCCTACTGAGCAGGCAGGACGTGCTTGGCGGCGATCTTCTTCGCGGTGTCGGAGTCGGGGCCGGGCTGCGGTACGAAGACGGCCTCGCGGTAGTAGCGCAGCTCCGCGATGGACTCGCGGATGTCGGCCAGCGCGCGGTGGTTGCCGTTCTTCTCGGGGCTGTTGTAGTACGCCCTCGGGTACCAGCGGCGCGCCAGCTCCTTGACGCTGGAGACGTCCACGATGCGGTAGTGCAGGTAGTCCTCCAGCGTCGGCATGTCCCGCAGCAGGAATCCGCGGTCCGTGCCGACGGAGTTGCCGCACAGGGGCGCCTTGCCGGGCTCCTTGACGTGTTCCTTCACATACGCGAGGACGCGCCGCTCGGCGTCCTCGAGCGTCGTGCCGTCCGCCAGTTCGGCGAGCAGCCCGGACGCGGTGTGCATCTCCCGCACCACCTCCGGCATCGTCTCCAGGGCCCCTTCCGGGGGGCGGATGACGATGTCCACACCGTCGCCGAGCACGTTCAGCTCGGAGTCGGTGACGAGGGCGGCCACCTCGATGAGCGCGTCGTCGGACAGCGAGAGGCCGGTCATCTCGCAGTCGATCCACACCATGCGATCGTTCATGTGTCTCACCTTACGGCGCACGGGAGCGCAGGTGACCCGTCGGGCACCGGGTGAGAGAAGCGGGCCGGGCCGGAGGCTTTCGTCTCCGGCCCGGCCCGCCGGACCGTTCTCTTCGCGGTCCTGCTCTCAGGTGCTCCGGGCCCGCCTCACGGCGCGCTGCGCTGCCCCGGCACGCTCGCCCGCGTGGGGACGTACGCCTCGCGGCCCGGGTCCGCCGATGCCGCCAGGGACGGACCGCCCAGGCCGCTCGCCGCCGCCGCGCGCCGGGACTGGTGCGGGACGGGGTGGTCCGGGTGCGGCGCGGCGGACGCCGGGTGCCCCTGCTGGTGCGCCGGGCCGGACGGGACGGCACCCGGGGCGTTCAGGAGGCCGTCGGTGCCCTGGTTCCGCTCGGCCTGGGGGCGCCGCGCGCGGTACGCGGCCCGGTAGGCGGCCGGGGACGAACCCAGCTGGCGCCGGAAGTGGCCCCGCAGCGCGACCGGTGAGCGGAAGCCGCAGCGGCCCGCGACCTCGTCCACCGAGTAGTCCGACGTCTCCAGCAGGCGCTGGGCCTGCAGCACCCGCTGCGTGATCAGCCACTGCAGCGGCGCACTGCCGGTCAGCGAGCGGAAGCGGCGGTCGAAGGTACGACGGCTCATGTACGCGCGTGCCGCCAGCGTCTCCACGTCGAACTGCTCGTGGAGGTGCTCCAGCGCCCAGGCGACGACCTCGGCGAGCGGGTCGGCGCCGATCTCCTCGGGTAAAGACCTGTCGAGATAGCGCTCCTGACCACCCGTCCGGCGCGGCGGGACGACGAGGCGCCGGGCGAGTGCCCCCGCCGCCTCGCTGCCGTGGTCCGTGCGCACGATGTGCAGGCACAGATCGATTCCGGCCGCCGTACCCGCCGAGGTCAGCACGTCGCCGTCGTCCACGAAGAGTTCGCGCGGATCGACGTGCACCGACGGATAGCGTTTCGCCAGCGTCGGCGCGTACATCCAGTGGGTGGTCGCCGGACGGCCGTCCAACAGGCCGGCCGCCGCGAGCACGAAGGCGCCGGTGCACAGCCCGACGATGCGGGCGCCCTCCTCGTGGGCGCGGCGCAGCGCCTCGAGCGCGTCGTCCGGTGGCGGCGAGGTGATCGAACGCCAGGCGGGCACCACGACGGTGCCCGCGCGGGCGATCGCCTCCAGGCCGTGCGGCGCGGTGAGTTCGAGGCCCCCTGTGGTCCGCAGCGGGCCTCCCTCACCGGCGCTCACCAGCAGTCGGTAGCGCGGTACGCCGGCGTCCTGGCGGTCGATCCCGAACACCGACAGCGGTATGGAACTCTCGAAGATGGGGCCGCCGCTGAACAGCAGCACGGCGACGATCTCCTTGCGGCGTCGCCCGGTGAGTTTCCGGGCCGCGATCTCCGGCGCGGCAGTGGAGTCGTGGCTCATACTGCTAAGCCCCCCTCGGTGGTCGCGGCGCCCTGATCCTTTCGGGTCTGTCGCTCCAACACGTTTCCCCTCGGTCCTGCACGAGTCCCCCGCCGTAAGACAGTCAAGATCGAATCTACTGTGTCCCGTCGTGTCCGGGTGGCCAGTTCGGCTCCGGCGCATTGTCGACTTGACAACTTGGCGTGAAGCATTCGATCACGAAGGGTCGCACTCGTGGGCCGTGCAGGGAAGTGCGCCTTGTCATGGTGGCCAATCCCCGTAGGGTGCGCAGGGGGCGCCGACCCCTTTTCACGCAGGTCGAACGGGGGTTGGGGGGTGGCCACGGCAGGGGATGCACAGGTTGCGGAAGTTGGCTGAAAAGATACGCCCGGGGGCGCGGAAACCGGTCACGTGACCGGTGTATCCCCGCCGCCCCGCGCCGCCCGCACGGAACCGTGCCGGAGCCGCACCGGAACCGCGCCCGGCCCGCGCCGGAACCGGGCGACCGGCGCCGGCGGGGAGCCGGAGGCCGCCGGGCGGGCCGCGCCGGTGACCGGGCCCCGGGGGACTTCCGGCGCGAAGGCTTCCCGGGGAGTCCGGCGCGCGGTCCGCCCCGGCGGCGGGACGGGGAGCGGGCGTGCCGTGCTCCCTGTGGCGTGGCTCACGGGGGCCGGCGCGTGGGAGGGGTGCCGGTCACCGAGGTCCAGGGACGAAACCCCTGATCCGGGGAGCCCCGGGCCTCCGGAACCAAGGCGCACGGCGAGATCCGCACGGTCCGGTCCACCCCGTGCAAACCGCCTGTACGGCGCAGCGACCGTTGCGTGCCGAATGCCCGCTCGGGCATGCTCCGGGAAACCCGTCGGCCGGTTCGGGCAGAGGTCTGGGCTGAGAACGCGTACCGCCGTACCCTTGGGGGTATGGGGTTGGGAAGATGATTCCCGGACACAGCTCCGACGCACCCTGTCGTCACCCATCACAAGGATCACAACGCCGAGACAGCCATGGCCGGTCACGAATTCTTCGAACCCGCGGATCGTAAGCGACCCCTCGCCGACCCCACGGCGGCCGAGCCGTTCGGGGCCGACCCCCTGGGCGCGGAAAAGTCGCGCCACCCGTGTGATCCCGCCTTCCGGCACGGTGTGGTCGTCGGCTTCGACGGCTCCACCTCCAGCGAGCGGGCCCTCGCCTACGCGATCGGCATGGCCCGCCGCTTCGGCTCCGCGCTGATCATCGTCCACGTCGCCAACCGGCTGCCGACCACGGTGTGGGCGGGCTGCGAGCCGCCGGTCTTCGTCGACGTCCCGGACCACCGCACCGAGGTCCTCGGCCTCGAGCTGGCCTGTGCGGACCACCTCACCGAGGTGCCCTGGATCCTGGTCGAGCGCGGCGGCGACATCTGCCACGAACTCGAGGAGGTCGGCCGGGAGTACGAGGCCGACGCGATCGTCGTCGGCTCCACCCACGGCCTGGTGGGCCGGCTCTTCGGCTCCGTCGCCGGCCGGCTCGCCAAGCGGGCCCAGCGCCCCGTGGTGGTCATCCCCTGAGGCGCCGGCCCGCCGGGCGGCTGCGGACCGCCGCTATTCGACCGTGACCGACTTGGCGAGGTTCCGGGGCTTGTCGATGTCCCGTCCCAGGGCCAACGCCGTGTGGTAGGCGAGGAGTTGCAGCGGGATGCCCATCAGGATGGGGTCCAGCTCGTTCTCGTTCTTCGGGACGACGATCGTGTGGTCGGCCTTCTCCTGCTCCCGGTGCGCGACCGCCATGATCGGTCCGCTGCGGGCCTTGATCTCCTCCAGGGCCGCGCGGTTCTTCTCCAGCAGGTCGTCGTCGGGGACGATCGCCACCGTGGGCAGCGCGGGCTCGATCAGGGCCAGCGGACCGTGCTTGAGCTCGGACGCCGGGTAGGCCTCCGCGTGGATGTAGGAGACCTCCTTGAGCTTCAGGGACGCCTCACGGGCCACCGGGTAGCCCCGGACCCGGCCGATGAAGAGCATCGAGCGGGCCTCCGCGTACTGCAGGGCCAGCTTCCTGATCTCCTCCTCCTGCTCCAGGATCTCGGTGATCTGCCCCGGCAGCCTGCGCAGCCCCTCGATGATCCGCTTGCCGTCGCTCACCGACAGGTCGCGGGTGCGGCCCAGGTGCAGGGCGAGGAGGGCGAAGGCGACCGTGGTGTTGGTGAAGCACTTCGTGGACACCACGCAGACCTCGGGCCCGGCGTGCACGTACATGCCGCCGTCCGCCTCGCGGGCGATCGCCGAACCGACGACGTTCACCACGCCCAGCACCCGCGCGCCCTTGCGCTTCAGCTCCTGCACCGCCGCCAGCACGTCGTACGTCTCACCGGACTGGGACACCGCGACGTACAGCGCGTCGGGGTCGACGACCGCGTTGCGGTAGCGGAACTCGGAGGCCGGCTCGGCGTCGGCCGGGATGCGGGCCAGCTCCTCGATCATCTGGGCGCCGATCAGCCCCGCGTGGTACGAGGTGCCGCAGCCGAGGATCTTCACCCGGCGGATCCGGCGCGCCTCACGGGCGTCCAGGTTCAGGCCGCCCAGGCGCACCGTGGAGAACCGGTCGTCGATCCGGCCCCGCAGCACCCGGTCCACGGCCTCGGCCTGCTCGTGGATCTCCTTGTGCATGTAGGTGTCGTGGCCGCCCATGTCGTAGGAGGCGGCCTCCCACTCCACGGTGGTCGGCTCGGTCGTCGTACGGGTGCCCTCGGTGGTGTAGGTGCGGAAGTCGTCGGCCTTGAGGGTGGCCATCTCGCCGTCGTCGAGGGTGACGATCTGCCGGGTGTGGGTGACCAGGGCGGCTATGTCCGAGGCGACGAACATCTCCTTCTCGCCGATGCCGAGCACGACGGGCGAGCCGTTGCGGGCCACCACGATGCGGTCCGGGAAGTCGGCGTGCAGCACGGCGATGCCGTAGGTGCCCTCGATGACCCGCACCGTCTCGCGGACCTTGTCCTCCAGCTTCTCGGCCCGCGAGCGGGCGATCAGGTGGGTGATGACCTCGGTGTCCGTCTCCGAGAGGAACTCGACGCCGTCCGCCTCCAGCTTGCGGCGCAGGTCGGCGGCGTTGTCGATGATGCCGTTGTGGACGACGGCGACCTTGCCCTCGGCGTCCAGGTGCGGGTGGGCGTTCACGTCGGACGGGGCGCCGTGGGTGGCCCAGCGGGTGTGGGCGATGCCCGTGGTGCCCTTGAAACGGGCCGGGACCTTCGCCTCCAGCTCGCGCACCCGGCCCTTGGCCTTGACCGTCCTCAGTCCGGCGGCCTTCGGCGACGTGATGGCGATGCCCGCCGAGTCGTAGCCCCGGTACTCCAGGCGCTGCAGGCCTTCGAGCAGCAGAGGGGCGACGTCACGCCTGCCGATGTATCCGACGATTCCGCACATATGGGTGTGTTCCTAGCCGTAGACGATGCGCCGCAGCTGGCGGAGCGAGAGCTCCGGCGGGGCCACCGCGCGATAACGGAGATCCGCCTCGATCCGTTCGAAGATCGTCGCGTTGACCAGGCCCTGGGCCTGGAGCTCACGGTGGCGGCGACGGACGTACTCCTCGGTCGTCTCGTCGAAGTAGGCGAGCACGTCCTGGACGACGCGCAGCGCCTCGCCCCGGCTGAGGGGCGTGGACCGCGTCAGATGATCGACCAGTTCGTCGTGCACCCGATGATCCTGAGGTAACGAGGAGGCTCACGCAAGAATCCTGCCCGATTTCGGGCAGGAAAGCGTGCGGAGTGTCGGCGGCAGTGGACGGAAGGCGTAGAGGGTGGGCGTTCACATGCGCTTGAGGACCGCCTGTTTGGCCAGGGTGAACTCCTCGTCCGTCAGTACGCCGGAGCGGTGCAGCTCGCCCAGCTCGCGCAGCCGGCGCAGCAGCGCGTCGTGCTCGTCCTCGGGGGCGGCGGAGGCGGCGGCGGCGGGGGTGGCCTCCAGCTCTGCCGGGTGGTCGTGCCCGGCCCGGTCCGGGGCGGTGCCGTGTGCGGAGTCCCTGGCGGCCGGGTGGGGCAGGCGGGCCTGGACGGCGGCGGCGACGAGCGCCATCAGGGGGTCCTTCTTGAAGCCCCACAGCTCCACCGCGTTGGGGTCGTACTTGGCCGGGGTCTTGGTGGGCGCGCTGCGCACGAGGAAACGGAGGTGGCCGTTCTCCAGTCCGGTGGCCGGCACCCACTCCACGGCGGCTATGTCGGTCAGCGCGAGGGTGCGGGCGCCGGCGGCGGACTTGGCCTCCTCCGTCTTCCAGTTCCACTCCAGGCGGATCCGCTCCCCGTCGAAGCTCACCGAACCGTCCCCGGCGGAGGCGGACAGCGGTACGGACGGGCCGGGCAGCAGGTACTCCGGGACCGGGTGGGAGGGGACCTGGTCCAGCAGCAGGGCGTTGCGCACCTCGTCCGCGAAGTACTCGGCGACGCCGTACCGGTCGGACTCCACGACCAGCTGGTACGGGTCGTGCGACTCGGGGAGCCGGCCGCCGGTCGCCTGCAGCTGGGGGTCCCCCCACGCCGTTCAGGCAGTGGGGGAGGGTCGGCGCCCTCGCGCAGCCGCAGCCTGAGCCGCCCCGTCTTCCTGCCCTGCTCGAACGAGACCCCCGCCAGCGCGCCGAGCGGGACCAGCAGTTCGCCCAGCGTCCTGCGGAGCAGCCCGACGTTCTTGTCCCGTCCGGGAGTCAGCCGCAGGGTGTCCCCGTCGAAGACCCAGGTTCCGTCCTTCTGGATGATTTCCGCCATGGGAGGGATTGTTTCACCCGATCGGGGGAGAGCGGTCTGCGCCAACCGGGCTCCCCGCCGCCGCCCGTGGAGCCCGTGGAGCCCGTGGAACCCATGACGGCCGGGGCCGCCACGGGTGGCGGCCCCGGCCGGGCGGGTCAGAGTCCCGCGAGGGGGTTCTTCAGGGTGCCGACCAGCTGGAGCGCCCCGGACGGGTCCGCGAGGTCGACCATCTGCCGGTTGTCGCGCAGCTGGAGCCGGTTGAGGCAGGAGAGCGCGAACTCGGGGGCGAACAGGTCGTACCGGGCGAACTTCTCGGCGAGTTCGGGCACCGACTCCTGGTACTCGCGGGTGATCTCCGCGACCGTCCGCCAGAAGTCGTCCTCGGACAGGACGCCCGCGGAGGCCAGGTCGGAGGCGAGGAAGCGGAAGAAGCAGTCGAAGACGTCGGTGAGGACCGACAGCAGCTTCTGGTCCTCCGGCACCTCCACGCGGATGCGGGAGACCTCCGGCGGCAGCACCGCGTCCGGGTCCAGCACCGCGATCTCCTCGGCGATGTCCTTGTAGACCGCGCGCCGCACCACCCCGTCCTCCAGCACCAGGACCACGTTCTCGCCGTGCGGCATGAACACCAGGTCGTAGGCGTAGAAGCTGTGCAGCAGCGGGGTGTAGTAGGCGCGCAGGTAGTGCCGCAGCCACTCGGCCGGGGCCAGCCCGGACCGCTCGATCAGCGCGCCCGCGAAGGACGTCCCCTCGTGGTCCACGTGGAGCAGGGAGGCCATGGTGGCGAGGGACTCGCCGTCGCGCAGCGAGGGCACCGGGCTCTCCCGCCACAGCGCGGCCAGCATCTTGCGGTAGGGCGAGTGGCGGTCGGTGGCCTGCTCGTACTCCAGGTGCCGGTAACCCACCGCCGCCCGCTCCCGGATGATCGTCAGCCCCGTCGAGCGCAGGACCGGGTCGCTCTCGATCAGCCGCGCCAGCCAGTCGTTGATCGCCGGGGTGGCCTCCATGTAGGCGGCCGAAAGACCCCGCATGAAGCCCATGTTGAGGACGGACAGGGCCGTCTTCACGTAGTGCTTCCCGGGGTGCGACCGGTTGAAGAAGGTCCGGACGGACTGCTGGGCCAGGTACTCGTCGTCGCCCTCGCCGAGGTACACCAGGTGGCGGCGGGCGACCTCGGCGGCGAAGGTGACGGTGAGCTTGTTCCACCACTGCCAGGGGTGGACGGGGATCAGGAGGTAGTCGGCCGGGTCGAGGCCCTGGCCGGTGAGCGTCCGGTGGAAGCGCTCGACGGTCTCCCCGCCCAGCTCCTGGCGCAGGAACGACTCGTACTCGATGCCGACGCCGGCCGTGAACGCCGCCCGCGAGCGGTGCGCCGCCAGCCACACCAGCCGGACCGGGTTCGCCGTCTCCGGCGCGTAGGCGCGGTACTCCTGGATGCCGAAGCCGAGCCGCCCATTGTTGGCGACGAAGCAGGGGTGGCCCTCGGTCATGCCGGTCTCGATGGCCTGGAAGCCGGCGCCGACCAGCTCGGCCGAGGTGACCGGCGGCTTGGCGAGCTTGTAGCAGGTGCTGGAGAGGGTGGAGGAGATCTCCTCCAGGTACACCGGCAGGACCTCGTCGCTCAGCCCGAGCGACTTGCGCAGCTCGATGAAGAAGTCCAGGGCGGCGAGAGGGAGTTCGGACCCGTCGCGGTGCCGGCTGATGGAGTCGGCGGCCACCTGCCAGTGGTCCAGGGCGCGGCGGACGGCGGTGAAGCGGTACTCGGTCAGGCCGTCGTCGCTGCGGACGGCGTAGTGGCCCCCGTCCGTCTCCTCGGGGGTGATCAGCCGTTCGTGCGCGAACTCGGCGAGCGCCTTGCGGATCAGCAGGCGGTTGGCCCTCTCCCAGCGTTCGGGGGTGAGGTGGTCCACGGTGTCGGCGGGGTTCATATGTCCACCCCCGTGGCCGCGGCGAACTGTTCGCGGGTGCAGAAGCTCAGCAAGGCCCTCTTCTCCGGCTTGTCGATCTCGCGTACGGGGACGAAGCCCACGGCCTCGTTCAGGGCGTGCACCGCCTTGTTGGACACGTCCGGTTCGACGACGACGCGCCGGACCGCCGGGTCGCGGAAGAGGTGCGCCAGCACGGCGGTGATGACGGACCGGGTGAAACCGTGCACCGGGGTGTCGGTGGGCGCGACCAGGAAGTGCATGCCGACGTCCCCCGGCTCCGGCTCGTACAGGCCGGCCAGCTCGCGGTGGGCGGGGTCGTACGTCTCCATCAGGAAGGCGGGCCGACCGTCGTGCAGCCCCAGGTGGGCGTGGTGGTGCTCGTCGGCGGCGATCCTCATGTACGCGCGCTCGACGTCCTGGAGCTCCGCGTCCTGCATCATCCAGAACGCGGCCTTGGGGTCGGTGACCCAGGAGTGCAGCAGTCCGGCGTCCCGGAGCGGGTCGAGCGGGCGGACGGTGAAGGTGCCCAGTGCGCACCGGTAGCCGCTGTCGGTGATGCTCATGCGGTGAACTCCTGGAAGGCGATGGACTTCTCCACGGGGTAGTACTCGGAGCCGAGCATCTCGCGGATGATGCAGCTGTTGCGGTACGGGCCCATGCCCAGGTCGGGGCTGGTGACGCTGTGCGTGTGGACGCCGGCGTTCTGCAGGAACACGCCCCGGCCGGTCACGTCGACGGCGTAGTTGCGGGTCACGTCGAACCGGCCGCGGCCGTCGAAGCGGAGCCGGTCGCGGACCGGTTCGAGGAAGGCCGGCTGCTCGTAGTGGTAGCCGGTGGCCAGCACCAGGCCCTCGGTGCGCAGTTCGAAGTCCTTGCCCTGCTCGTCCTGGTGGAAGCCGAGGGTGTACCCGCCGTCCTCGTGGCGGGCGCTGACCAGTGAGGAGTTGGTGAGCAGCCGGGTGGGGACCGCGCGGTCGCCGCTCTCGACGTTCTTCTGGTACAGCAGGTCGAAGACGGCGTCGACGAGGTCGGAGTTGATGCCCTTGTACAGGCCCTTCTGCTGCTTCTCCAGCCGGTAGCGGGTCTCCTCGGGCAGTGCGCGGAAGTAGTCGATGTAGTCCGGGGAGGTCATCTCCAGGGTCAGCTTGGTGTACTCCAGCGGGAAGAACCGCGGGGAGCGGGTGACCCAGTTGAGCGAGTAGCCGTGGACGTCGATCTCGGAGAGCAGCTCGTGGTAGATCTCGGCGGCGCTCTGCCCGCTGCCGACGATCGTGATCGACTTCTTCTGCCGAAGTTCCGCCTTGCGGTGCATGTACGCGGAGGTGTGCAGCAGGTCGCCGTCCAGGCCGCGGCACGGCTCGGGCACGAACGGCACGGTGCCGGTGCCGAGCACCAGCCGGCGGGCGCGGTAGGTGTCGCCGGCCGCGGTCCGTACGGCGTACAGCTCGGTGCTCTCGTCGTACGTCACCTCGGTGACGGTCGTGCCGAAGCGGATGCTGCTCAGCCGGCCGGCGGCCCAGCGGCAGTAGTCGTCGTACTCGACGCGCAGCGGGTAGAAGTTCTCCCGGATGTAGAACGAGTACAGACGGCCCTTCTCCTTCAGGTAGTTGAGGAAGGAGTAGGGGGAGGTCGGGTCGGCGAGGGTGACCAGGTCCGACATGAACGGCGTCTGGAGGTGGGCGCCGTCGAGGAACATCCCGGCGTGCCACTCGAAGTCCGGCTTGGACTCCAGGAAGACGCCGTTCAGGTCGCCGATGGGCTCGGTGAGGCAGGCGAGGCCGAGGTTGAAGGGGCCCAGCCCGATCCCCACGAAGTCGTAGGCGGTGTCGGGGGCTTCAGGAAGCGCGGTCAAGGGACTCTCCCAGGTACTGCTCGGCGTGGCCGGCGATCAGATCGAGGACGGCGGTGATGTCGGCGGTCGTGGTCTCGGGGTTCAGCAGGGTGAACTTCAGGTAGTGGCGGTCCGCCACCTTGGTGCCCGCGACGACCGCGTCGCCGGAGGCGAACAGGGCTTTGCGGGCATGGAGGTTGGCCCGGTCGATCTCGGCGGGGTCGGTGACGGCGGCCGGGACGTAGCGGAAGACGAGCGTGGACAGCGACGGTTCGACGACCACGTCGAAGCGCGGGTCGGCGGTCAGCAGCTCCCAGCCCTCGTGGGCCAGGTCGCAGACCTCGTCGAAGAGCCCGCCGATGCCGTCGGCGCCCATCACGCGCAGCGTCATCCACAGTTTCAGCGCGTCGAAGCGGCGGGTGGTCTGCAGGGACTTGTCGACCTGGTTGGGGATGCGCTCGGTCACCGTGCGGCGCGGGTTGAGGTACTCCGCGTGGTAGGTGGCGTGCCGCAGCGCGGCCGCGTCGCGGACCAGCACGGCCGACGAACTCACCGGCTGGAAGAAGGACTTGTGGTAGTCGACGGTGACCGAGTCGGCGCGTTCGATGCCGTCGATCCGGTCCCGGTGCTTCAGCGAGGCGAGCAGTCCGCAGCCGTAGGCGGCGTCCACGTGCATCCAGACGCCGTACTGGGCGCAGAGTTCGGCGATCTCGGGCAGCGGGTCGATGGAGCCGAAGTCGGTGCTCCCGGCGGTGGCGACGACGGCCATGGGGACGAGGCCGTCCTCGGCGCAGCGCGCCAGCTCGCGGGCGAGGGCGACGGTCTGCAGCCGCTTGTCGTGGTCGACGGGGAGGGACACCACCGCGTCCGGGCCGAGGCCGAGCAGTTTCGCGGACTTCTGCACGCTGAAGTGGCTGACCTCGGAGGTGAGGACGCGCAGTGTCGCGAGGTCGTCGGTCTTGGCCTCCTCGCGGGCCAGCAGCAGCGCCTGGAGGTTGGACTGGGTGCCGCCGGAGGTGAACACCCCGTCCGCGGAGGGCCCGAGGCCGATGCGGGCGGCCGTCCAGTCGATGAGTTTCCGCTCGATGAGGGTGCCGCCGGCCGACTGGTCCCAGGTGTCCAGGGAGGAGTTGACGGCGGAGAGGACCGCCTCGCCGAGCACGGCCGGGATGACGACCGGGCAGTTGAGGTGGGCGAGGTAGCGGGGGTGGTGGAAGTAGACCGCGTCCCGGAGGTAGACGTCCTCCAGTTCGTCCAGCGCCGCGGTGGTGTCGTGCAGGGGCCGGTCGAGGTCGATCCGCTCGATGGCGGGGGCGAGGGCGTCGACCGTGACGCCGGTGAACGGGCGTTCGGTGGTGGCGAGTTTGGCTGCCACCCGCTCGACTCCTTCGGTCACGGAGCGGCGGTAGTGCTCCGCGGTGGTGTCGTTGAGCAGGTGCGAGCGCATGTGGGGGCCTCCGGTGGGGTGGTCCGGTGCGGGGAGGGAGCGGGGCGCGCGCCGCTGTGCGGCCCACTTTTACTTAGGTGAGCCTAGCCTAAGTAGGGTGGCTCTATTCCTGCTCCGGCCGTGACCGTGATCACTGCGCCGCGAGGTGTGCGGGACGCTCAACCGGTGCCGTGGCCAATGCCGTTGGCGTAACTGTTCCTGCGCCGGACTTCGGTGCCCCCGGCCCCGTCCGGGCCTGGGCGGGGCCGGAAACGGACCGAGCCGCCCCGTTCCGTCGACCTGGAGGGAGGGGAGGCGGAACGGGGCGGCTGCGGCGGTGGTCACGTATGACTCCCGGGGGAGGGTTCAGGCAGGGGCGGTCAGCTGACCTTCTTCGCCTTCTCGATGGCCTCGGCCAGGTTGTCGAGCAGCGGGGTGCACTTGTCGTAGGACAGGATCGGCTCGGCGGAACGCGCGATGACCTGGCCGGCCTTGACCGCGGGGAGCTTCTTCCAGGTCGCCTCGGTGATGTCGGCGGGCTGGATGGCCGAGCTGCGGTCGTCCATCATGATGACGTCGGCCTTGTGCTTGTCGACGTTCTCCCAGCTGAGGCTCTCGAACCAGCCGCCGGTCGGCTTCTTGGCCTCCTCGGTCGGCTCGACGAAGTTCACCCCGAGCGCCTTGAAGTACTCCAGGTCGGCGGAGAGATCCGTGCCGGAGACGTAGAACAGCTCCGCGCTCGCCGAACCGGCCATCACCTTGATGTCGGGGTGGGCCTTCGCGGCCTTGCGCAGCCGCTCGGACGCCGCCTCGAAGCGCTTCTTCGCGTCGACGACCGCGGCGGCCTTCATGTCGCCGCCCAGCGACTCGGCCAGCTCCCACATGCGCTCGAGCGGCGCGGTCAACTGGCGGTCGTAGACGGAGACGGCGACGCTCGGCGCGAGCTTGGCGATCTTGTCCTTGGACGCCTCGGGGACGTACCAGAGGGTGCCCGCGTCGTCGAAGGTGGTGGAGAGGAGCACCTCGGGGGCGAGGGTGGCGTACTTTTCGACGTTGAACTGGTCCCAGACGTTGCCCAGGACGGTCACCTTGCTGATGTCCATGTCGCCGGCCTGGACGTCGGCCTTGCCGTCCTTGGTCTTCGTCGGGCCGAAGACGCCCTTGACCTGGACGCCGTAGTCGTACAGGGCCGCGGCGACGCCGGTGAACGCGACGATGTTCGCGGGGACCTTGTCCAGCTTCACGGTGGTGCCGCGGTCGTCCTCGAAGGACCAGGGGCCGGACTTGGGCTCGGCGGACCCCGGCGCGTCCGAGCCGCCGCTCTTGGTCTCCCCGCCGCCGCAGGCCGCGAGCGCGGCACCGAGTCCGAGAGCGCCACCGGCGGCGAGCAGGCCGCGACGGGAGAAGCGGGCGGTTCTGGCGTTCGACATGACTGGGTCTGCTTTCGTGCGTGCGGAGCAGGCGGTTGCGGGCGGGCCCGCGGACCCCTGGCTGGAGCCAGGCTTAGGTTAGCCTAACCTCAGAGTTTGTCCAGGGGTGCGGGCCGCCCGCCCCGCTCCGTCAGCCCGCCGCCAGCC
The DNA here is from genome assembly GCF_053604275.1 of Streptomyces sp. NPDC004051. Taxonomy (NCBI): domain Bacteria; kingdom Bacillati; phylum Actinomycetota; class Actinomycetes; order Kitasatosporales; family Streptomycetaceae; genus Streptomyces; species Streptomyces sp. NPDC004051. Next base: position 85,626 of record NZ_JBSGHG010000025.1, read on the forward strand.
CCAACTCCCGGGCGATCAGCATGCGCTGGACCTCGCTCGTGCCCTCGCCGATCTCCAGGATCTTGGAGTCGCGCCACATCCGGGCCACCGGATACTCGTTCATGAAGCCGTAGCCGCCGTGGATCTGGGTGGCGTCGCGGGCGTTGTCCACGGCGACCGTGGAGGAGTACAGCTTGGCCACTGCCGCCTCCTTCTTGAAGGGCTCGCCGGCCACCAGGCGGCTCGCCGCGTCCCGCCACGCCAGGCGGGCCGTGTGGGCCTTCATCTCCATGTCGGCGATCTTGAACTGGATGGCCTGGTTGGCGCCGATCGGACGGCCGAACGCGTGCCGCTCCCCGGCGTACTTCACCGACTCGTCCACGCAGCCCTGCGCCAGACCCGTGCCCAGCGCCGCGATGGCGATCCGGCCCTCGTCGAGGATGCGCAGGAACTGGGCGTAGCCCCGGCCCTCTTCGCCCAGCAGGTTCGCCGCCGGGACGCGGACGTCGGCGAAGGACAGCTCCCGGGTGTCCGAGGCGTTCCAGCCGACCTTGGAGTACGGGGCCGCCACCGTGAGGCCCGGGGTGCCCGAGGGGACGATGATCGCCGAGATCAGCGGTGTGCCGTCCGGCTTGCGCCCGGTGACCGCGGTGACCGTGACCAGGCCCGTGATGTCCGTGCCCGAGTTGGTGATGAAGCACTTGGTGCCGTTGATCACCCACTCGTCCGTCGCCTCGTCCAGGCGGGCCGTCGTACGGGTCGCGCCCGCGTCACTGCCGCCGTCCGGCTCCGTCAGCCCGAACGCGCCCAGGATCTCGCCCGAGCACAGCCGGGGCAGCCACGCGCGCTTCTGCTCCTCGGTGCCGAAGAGGTGGATCGGCATCGCGCCCAGCGAGACACCGGCCTCGAGCGTGATCGCCACCGACGAGTCCACCCGGGCCAGTTCCTCCAGGACCAGGCCCAGTGCCAGGTAGTCGCCACCCATCCCGCCGTACTCCTCCGGGAAGGGCAGGCCGAACAGGCCCATGCGGCCCATCTCCCGGACGATCTCGTACGGGAACTCGTGCCGCTCGTAGAAGTCGCCGATCTTCGGCGCGACGACATCGTGCGCGAACTCCTCGACCGTGCGCCGGAGTTCTTCCAGTTCGGGGGAGAGCTTGTGGTCCATGGTCGTTCACGACTCCTGGTGGGAGAGGGCTCGGACGGTGCGGGACGGGCTCTGCCGGCCCAGGTGGGCGGCCATCCAGACGCTTGTGGCGACCAGACGGCCGAGATCGACGCCGGTCTCGATGCCGAGACCCCGCAGCATCCATACGAGGTCTTCGGTGGCGAGGTTGCCGGTGGCGGACTTCGCGTACGGGCAGCCGCCCAGCCCGCCGGCGGAGGCGTCGACGGTGGTGACGCCCCGCTGGAGCGCGGCCAGGGTGTTGGACAGGGCCTGGCCGTAGGTGTCGTGGAAGTGGACGCCCAGGGCGGACACGGGGACGTCCGCTCCGGCGAGCGCGGTGAGCAGGGCCGTCACATGGCCCGGGGTGGCCACCCCGATGGTGTCGCCCAGGCTCAGTTCGTCGCAGCCCATGTCGAGCAGGGCCCGGCAGACCCGCACCACCTGCGGGACGGGGACGGCGCCCTCCCAGGGGTCGCCGAAGCACATCGACAGATAGCCGCGGACGTGGACGCCCTCGGCCTTCGCCCGGCCCACCACCGGCTCGAACATCGCCAGCGCCTCGTCCACCGTGCGGTTGAGGTTGGCCCGGGCGAAGGACTCCGTGGCACTGGCGAACACCGCCACCCGGCGGGCGCCCAGCGCCAGCGCGCGGTCGAGACCCCGCTCGTTCGGCACCAGCACCGGCAGCGACACCGGCAGGTCGGCGACCGCCGGGAACAGCTCCTCGGCGTCCGCCAGCTGGGGCACCCACTCCGGGTGGACGAAGCTCGTCGCCTCGATCGTGGTCAGGCCCGTGCCGGCCAGGCGGCGGATGAACTCCGCCTTCACCACCGCCGGGACGGTCGCCTTCTCGTTCTGCAGTCCGTCGCGCGCGCCGACCTCGTGGATCCGCACGCGGGCGGGCAGCCCCTCGGCCGGTACGACCATGGGCAGGGCCGGTTCCGGGGCGTTCATGCCGTCTCCTTCTGCGCGGAGGGCTCCGCAGGGGACCCCGCGGGCGTCTCCGCGGCTGTCTCCGCGGGCGCGATGACCGCCAGCACCTGGTCCATCGCGACCGTCGTGCCCGGGGCCACGTCCAGTTCGGTGACCGTGCCGGCGTGCGGGGCGGAGACGACGTGCTCCATCTTCATCGCCTCCACCACCAGCAGGCTCTGGCCCGCGCTCACCTCGTCGCCGACGGCGACCTTCACCACTGTCACCGTGCCGGGCATCGGCGCGGTCAGCGAGTCGGCGCCCGCCTGGCCCGCCCGGGTGAGGGACGCGGCCACCGGGTCGTGGTCGCGCACGTGCCAGGCGTCGCCGTCCCGGCCGAGCCAGGTGCCGTCCGGCAGGGCGGCGAAGGTGTGGGCGACGCCGTCGAGCAGGAACGTGAACCGGTGCCCGCCCCCCGGCCGCGGGGGCACGACCCCGGACCCCCGCAGCGGCGTGTCCGTCCCCGGCAGCAGCAGTTCCGTGCCTCCGTCCGGGGTGCTGCGCACGCGCACGGTCACCGGGTCGCGGCCCGGCACGCACAGGTGGTGCGCCGTCCACGCCCGCTCACCGCCCATGCGCCAGCCGTCGGCGGCGGCGAACGGATCGGCCCAGCCGGACCCGCCGGCGGGCGCGAGCGCGGCCTGGCGCAGCAGCGCCGCCGCCGCGTACGTCTCCGCGGGCACCTCGTCCGCCACGAGACCGTCCACCTCGCGCTCGACCAGTCCCGTGTCCAACTCGCCCGACACCACCGCCGGGTGCGCGAGCAGCCGCCGCAGGAACCCGGCGTTGGTCTGCACGCCCAGCGTCACCGTCTGAGCCAGCGCCGCCCGGAGCCTGCGCAGCGCGGTCGCGCGGTCGGGACCGTACGCGATCACCTTGGACAGCATCGGGTCGTAGAGGCTGCCGACCTCCGTGCCCTCGGTGAGGCCGGAGTCCGTGCGGACGCCCCCGCCCTGCGGTTCGCGCAGGTCCAGCACCGTGCCGCCGGAGGGGAGGAAGCCGCGCGCGGGGTCTTCCGCGCAGATGCGGGCCTCCACCGCGTGCCCGGTGAGCCGCACGTCCTCCTGCCCGAACGCCAGCCGCTCGCCCGCCGCCACCCGCAGCTGCCACTCCACCAGGTCCAGCCCTGTGATCAGCTCGGTGACCGGGTGCTCCACCTGGAGGCGGGTGTTCATCTCCATGAAGTAGTACGAGGCCGGGTCGTTGCCCGGGACGATGAACTCCACCGTGCCCGCACCCCGGTAGCCGCAGGAGCGGGCCGCCTGCACGGCCGCCTCGCCCATCGCGGCCCGGGTCGCCTCGTCGAGGAGCACACTGGGCGCCTCCTCGATGATCTTCTGGTGGCGGCGCTGGAGGGAGCACTCGCGCTCGCCCAGGTGGACGACGTTCCCGTGGCCGTCGGCCAGCACCTGGATCTCGATGTGCCGGGGGCGGTCGATCCACCGCTCGACCAGCAGCGTGTCGTCGCCGAAGGAGGCACGGGCCTCGCGCCGCGCGGCGGCGATCTCGTCGGCCAGCACCGCGGCGTCCCGCACCAGCCGCATGCCCTTGCCGCCACCGCCCGCCGACGGCTTCAGCAGCACCGGCATGCCGATCCCGCGGGCGGCCTCGGCGAGCTGCTCGTCGGTGAGGCCGCTGCCGCTCGAACCCGGGACCACCGGGACCCCGGCCGCCCGCACCGTCTCCTTCGCGCGGATCTTGTCGCCCATCAGGGCGATCGCGTCGGCGCCCGGCCCGATGAAGGCCAGCCCCGCCTCCTCGCAGGCGCGCGCGAACCCCGCGTTCTCGGCGAGGAACCCGTACCCGGGGTGGACCGCCCGGGCGCCGGTGCGGGCGGCGGCCGCCAGCAGCCGCTCCACCGACAGGTAGCTCTCCGCGGCGGCCGCCGGTCCGATCCGGACCGCCGTGTCGGCCTCCCGGACGTGCCGGGCGTCGGCGTCCGCGTCGGAGTACACGGCCACCGAGCGCACGCCCATCGACCGCAGGGTGCGGATGACCCGGACGGCGATCTCGCCCCGGTTGGCCACCAGCACCGTCTCGAACATCTGATCGGTCACGTGGTCGGTCGTGTGGTCGGTCGTCTGGTCAGTCATCGTCAGGGGTCCCCTCACATCCGGAAGACGCCGAACTGGGGGTCACCCAGGGGCGCGTTGGCGCACGCGGTCAGGGCCAGGCCCAGGACCTGCCGGGTCTCCAGCGGGTCGATCACGCCGTCGTCCCAGAGGCGGGCCGTCGCGTAGTAGGCGTTCCCCTGGTGCTCGTACTGCGCGCGGATCGGGGCCTTGAAGGCGTCCTCGTCCTCGGCCGGCCAGCTCTCCCCGCGCGCCTCCAGCTGGTCCCGCTTGACGGTGGCGAGGACGGAGGCGGCCTGCTCGCCGCCCATCACCGAGATCTTGGCGCCCGGCCACATCCACAGGAAGCGGGGCGAGTACGCCCGGCCGCACATCGAGTAGTTGCCCGCCCCGTACGACCCGCCGACCACCACCGTCAGCTTCGGCACACGGGTGCAGGCCACCGCCGTCACCATCTTGGCGCCGTGCTTGGCGATGCCGCCCGCCTCGTAGTCCTTGCCGACCATGAAGCCGGAGATGTTCTGCAGGAAGACCAGCGGGATGCCGCGCTGGTCGCACAGCTCGATGAAGTGGGCGCCCTTCTGGGCGGACTCGGAGAACAGGATGCCGTTGTTGGCGACGATCCCCACCGGGTGGCCGTGGATCCGGGCGAAGCCGGTGACCAGGGTCTGCCCGAACTCCGACTTGAACTCGGCGAACCGGGAGCCGTCCACGACCCGCGCGATGATCTCGCGGACGTCGTAGGGCGTGCGGGGGTCCACCGGCACCGCGCCGTACAACCCCGCCGGGTCCACCTTGGGCTCGACGGCCTGCTCCACCCGCCAGGGGAACCCGCCCCGCGCGGGGAGCGTGGAGACGATGGTGCGGACGATCCTGAGCGCGTGCGCGTCGTCCTCGGCGAGGTGGTCGGTGACGCCCGACACCCGCGAGTGGACCTCGCCGCCGCCCAGCTCCTCCGCCGTGACCACCTCGCCGGTGGCCGCCTTCACCAGGGGCGGGCCGCCGAGGAAGATGGTGCCCTGGCCGCGGACGATCACCGCCTCGTCGCTCATCGCCGGGACGTACGCCCCGCCCGCCGTGCAGGAGCCGAGCACGGCCGCGATCTGCGGGATGCCGGCGCCGGACATCCGGGCCTGGTTGTAGAAGATCCGCCCGAAGTGGTCCCGGTCCGGGAACACCTCGTCCTGCATCGGCAGGAAGGCGCCGCCCGAGTCCACCAGGTAGACGCAGGGGAGCCGGTTGTCCAGGGCCACCTCCTGCGCGCGCAGGTGCTTCTTCACCGTCATCGGGTAGTAGGTGCCGCCCTTGACGGTCGCGTCGTTGGCGACGACCACGCACTCGCGCCCGCCGACCCGCCCGATCCCGGCGATCACACCGGCCGCCGGGGCCTGCCCCTCGTACATCCCGTCGGCCGCCAGCGGGGCCAGCTCCAGGAAGGGCGAGCCGGGGTCGAGGAGCGTGTCCACGCGCTCGCGCGGGAGCAGCTTCCCGCGCGCCGTGTGCCTGGCCCGCGCCCGCTCGCCGCCGCCGAGCGCGGCCGCGGCCAGCTTGGCGCGCAGCTCCTCGACGAGGACGCGGTGCGCCTCCTCGTTGGCCCGAAAGGACTCCGACGCGGGATCTGCCGCGCTGTGAAGCTCCGGTGCCTCGTGCATCCTGCGGTCCCCTCACTGGTTAATGAGCGTTAACGCGTTCCCCTCAGGTTAACGACCGCTAACCCTCGCTGTCTAGAATCGTCTCCATGACCACCAGGACCGACGCCCCGACCCGCCGCGAGCAGATCCTCAAGGAGGCTGCGCGGCTCTTCGCCGAGCGCGGGTTCCACGGCGTCGGGGTCGACGAGATAGGCGCCGCGGTCGGCATCAGCGGGCCCGGCCTGTACCGGCACTTCCCGGGCAAGGACGCGATGCTCGCGGAACTGCTGGTGGGGATCAGCGGCCGGCTGCTGACCGGTGCGAAGCGGCGACTCCAGGAAGTCGGCGAGGTCGGCGGGGGCGGCGGGGCCACCGGGGCCGACGGGGCGGATCCCGCGGCGGTCCTGGACTCGCTGATCGAGGGCCACATCGACTTCGCGCTCGACGACCGCCCCCTCATCACCCTGCACGACCGCGAGCTGGACCGCCTGCGGGACACCGACCGCAAACTGGTGCGGCAGCTGCAGCGGCAGTACGTCGAGCTGTGGGTCGGGGTGGTGCGCGAGCTCTACCCGGAGCTGGCCGAACCGGCCGCCCGCTCGGCCGTGCACTCGGTGTTCGGCCTGCTCAACTCCACCCCGCACCTCGGCCGCCCCGGCGCCCTGCCCGGCCGCGCCACCACGGCCGTCCTGCTGCACCGGATGGCCCGCGGCGCCTTCGCGGCGGCGGGCGCCCCCTGAGGGCTCCGGCGGGTCCCCTGAGGGCTCCGGCGGAGTGACGAGCGTTACGGGGCCTCCGCTCTGGACGGCTGCGGCTACCCGCCGGTATCTTTATCGTCTGAGCAAGCGCTTAGCCATATGGGGCCGCAACCATCGATTGAGGAACCCACACGGCGAGCAACCCCATACGCGAGAGCGGCGCCGGCTTAGGCGCAAGAAAGGGTGGCGGCGGTGCGCCGTACGGTGTTCAACGAGGACCACGAGGCTTTCCGGGAGACCATCCGCGACTTCATCGAGGCCGAGGTCGTCCCGGTCTACGACGAGTGGTTCGCGGCGGGCCAGGCGCCCCGCGACTTCTACTACAAGCTCGGCGAGCTGGGCATCTTCGGCATCAACGTCCCCGAGGAGTTCGGCGGCGCGGGCATGGAGAGCTACAAGTTCGAGGCCGTCCTCTACGAGGAGACCGCGCGCGCGGGCGTCCAGTTCGGCGGCTCCGGCGTGCACGTGCTGCTCGCCCTGCCCTACATCAAGATGCTCGCCACCGACGAGCAGAAGAAGCGTTTCCTGCCGAAGTTCGTCACCGGCGAGGAGATGTGGGCCATCGCGATGACCGAGCCGGGCACCGGCTCCGACCTCGCGGGCATGAAGACCACCGCCAAGCTGAGCGAGGACGGCACCCACTACGTCCTCAACGGCGCCAAGACCTTCATCACCGGCGGCGTCCACGCCGACAAGGTCATCGTCTGCGCCCGCACCTCCGCCCCGACCGCCGAGGACCGCCGCTTCGGCATCTCCCTCTTCGCCGTCGACACCAAGTCCGAGGGCTACTCCGTCGGCCGCAAGCTGGACAAGCTGGGCCTGCGCACATCCGACACCGCCGAGCTGGCGTTCGTCGACGTCAAGGTGCCGGTCGAGGACCTGCTCGGCGAGGAGAACAAGGGCTTCTCCTACCTCGGCCACAACCTGGCCTCCGAGCGCTGGGGCATCGCCTTCGGCGCCTACGCGCAGGCCAAGGCGGCCGTCCGGTTCGCCAAGCAGTACGTGCAGGAGCGCACCGTCTTCGGCAAGCCGGTCGCCCACTTCCAGAACACCAAGTTCGAACTGGCCGCCTGCCAGGCCGAGGTGGACGCCGCCGAGGCGGTCGCCGACCGCGCCACGGAGGCCCTGGACGCCGGTGAGCTGACCCCCGCCGAGGCCGCCTCCGCCAAGCTGTTCTGCACCGAGGTCGCGCACCGCGTCATCGACCGCTGCCTCCAGCTGCACGGCGGCTACGGCTACATGAACGAGTACCCGATAGCCCGCCTGTACGCGGACAACCGCGTCAACCGCATCTACGGCGGCACCAGCGAGATCATGAAGTCGATCATCGCCAAGGACATGGGTCTGTAGAACACCCGGAATCCCCGACGTATACAACTGACCCCATGAGTCAGGCACTACAGGAACTCCTCGATCTGCTCGACCTCGAGCAGATCGAGGAGAACATCTTCCGCGGCCGGTCCCGCTCCGTCGTCGTCCCCCGCGTCTTCGGCGGGCAGGTCGCCGCGCAGGCCCTGGTCGCCGCCGGGCGGACCGTCCCCGCCGACCGGCCCGCGCACTCCCTGCACGCGTACTTCCTGCGCCCCGGCGACCCCGGCGCGCCCATCGTCTACACCGTCGACCGGATCCGCGACGGCCGCTCCTTCACCACCCGACGGGTCGTCGCGGTCCAGCACGGCAATCCGATCTTCCACCTCTCCGCGTCCTTCCAGACGTACGAGGAGGGCCTGGACCACCAGGATCCGATGCCGCCCGCGCCGGACCCGGCCACGCTGCCCACCTCCGAGGAACGGCTCCGCGGCTACGGCCATCTCGACCCCGACCTCGTCGAGCGCTTCCTGGAGGCCGGCGCCGCGGTCGACCTGCGCTACGTCGACGAGCCGCCCTACGGCCGCTTCGGCGAGCCCCGCGAACCCCACTCCCAGGTGTGGTTCCGCACCAACGGCAAACTGACCGACGACCCGCTGCTGCACGTCGTCCTCGCCACGTACGTCTCCGACATGACGCTCCTGGACTCGGTGCTGCTCGCCCACGGCCGGGGCGGCTGGGCGGTGGGCGACGTGGTCGGGGCCTCCCTCGACCACGCCATGTGGTTCCACCGCCCGTTCCGCGCCGACGAGTGGCTGCTGTACGACCAGCACTCCCCGTCGGCGCACGGCGGCCGGGGCCTCGGCCAGGCCGGCATATACACCCAGGACGGCCGCCTCGCGATCTCGGTCATCCAGGAGGGCGTGGTCCGCGTCCCGCGGTGATCAGCGGGCGTTCCGGTCCAGCCCCGCCTCCGCCAGCAGGTACGCCGTCATCGGGTCGTAGTGGCGGGGGCTGACCACGTGGTCGTCGAGGGGCACCGTCACCTGGACGGTGCCCTCCGCCTCCGCGAGGAACAGCGCCGGGTCGTTGCAGTCGGCGTAGCCGACGGAGTCGACGCCGTGCTGTCCCGCGTACCCCGCCCAGCCGTGGTCGGCGACGACCAGGTCGGGCAGCGGGCGGCCCTCCCGCTCCAGGGCGGTGAGGATGGCCCGCATCGGCTCGCCGGAGTGGGTGTGCCACAGCGTGGCACCGTGCTCCAGCACCGCCACGTCCGCGAACTGCATCACGTACCCCTCCTCCGTGGCCAGCCCGTCCGGGATCACCACGATCTCGCAGCCGGCGGCCCGCAGCGCGGCGGCCGTGGCCCGGTGCACGTCGAGCAGGCCGCCGGGGTGGCCGGTGGCGAACAGCACCCGCTGCCGCCCGTCCGCCGCCTTGCGCAGCCGTCCCGCCATCCGCTCCAGGGCGGCCACGGTCAGTTCCGGGTCGATGGTGTCCTGGCCGTACCGGTGCTCGGGGTCGTCGCTGACCCCGACCCGTTCCGCCATCACCGCCAGCACGTCCTGCTCGTCGTTCCAGCGGTCGCCGAGCTCCAGGCCGAGCCAGAAGTGGCGGTCGCCGTTCGCCAGCTTGCGGTAGTGGGAGAGGTTGTTCTCGCGCGGGGTGGCGACCTCGCCCGCGATGCGCGTGGCGGTGAGGTGGAGGAGGAGTTCGGCGCGGCTGGGGGTCCCGGGTATCGGCATGCCCCCATTGTGGGGCAGCGCCCTGTGGGCGTCCCCCGGCATGTCGCCTCCTGGGACGTGCGTCCCCTACTCGGAGCGCCTCCGTACGGATACTCAGCGGGCCCGGCCCGGGGCGGTGGTGCCGGGTACTCAGGTGCGGCGCAGGGCGAACCACAGCTCCATCCGTACGTCCGGGTCGTCCAGGTCCGTCTCCAGCAGGGCCGCGCACCGGGCGATCCGCTGCCGCACGGTGTTGCGGTGCACGGCCAGGGCCACCGCGGTGCGGTCCCAACTGCCGTGCAGGGAGAGCCAGGTGCGCAGGGTCTCCACGAGGGCGGGGGTGCCTTCGACGGGGGCGAGCAGCAGGCGGGCGTGGGCGTCCGCGTCCGCCGGGGCGACCAGGTCGTCCAGCGCGGGGCGGGCGCCGTGCGTGACCAGCGGGGTCCGGGTGGCGCGGGCGCGGGCCAGGGCGCGGGCCGCCTGGGTGTCGCCCGCGGGCCACTCCCGCGGGCCGACGGCGGCGCTGACCCCCAGGGTCCAGCCCGGCTGCGCCCGGAGCTCCCGCCCGGCGGGGACGAGCACCCGCACGACCCCGCCCGCCGGATCCACCAGCGCCGACCCGAGCGCGGCGCCGAGCGCGGAGGCCGCCAGGGCGTCGGGGGCCTGTGCGTCCGGAGTCTGTGTGCCCGGGGTCCGTGTGGCCGGGGTCTGTGCGTCCGGCCGTGCGTGCACGACCCGCCACCGCTCCCCGCCGAGCAGCGGCGCCACCTCCTCCGGCTCGCCCCCCAGCAGCAGCCGTACGAGCGCGGCGGAGCGGGCCGCGCCGGTACCGCTCTGCTGCTCACCGGTGAGCAGCGCGAGCAGGACGGCGGCCACGGACGCGATGGTGTGGTCCCCGGAGTCCGACCGCGGAGCCGCGACGCCGAGCACGAACCCGTGACCGGCGCCGAGCGCGTACGCGGTCAGCCGGACCCCGGCGAGCGTGTCGGCGGCGGAGGTGGGCGCGGGGCGGCCGGGGCCGTCGCCGGGTGCCGGGGCCGGCCGGTGGCCGGTACCCGCCGGCCGTACCACCCGGGCCAGCCGCGCCAGCGCCGCGCCGGTCTCCGCGCCCTGGTCACGGCCGGCCGCGGCGAGCTCCGTGCCCTCCGGGCCGAACAGCACGGCCCGGCCGCCCAGCCGGCGGGAGAGCTGGTGCAGCACGGCCGGCACCGGGTTCGGGCGGGCGGCGGCGGACGCGAGGCTCTGGTGGGCCTCCGTCACCCGGCGCAGCTCCGCCAGCCGGGCCTGCGCCATCAGCTGCCACACCGCGCGGGCCACCCCGGAGAACGTGGTCCGCGGCGGCACCTCCAGCAGCGGCAGCCCGTGGAGCTCGCAGGCGGCGGCCAGTGCCTCCGGCACCGTGTCGTGCACCGGCGCCAGACCGAAGCCCAGGGCCACCCCGCCCGCCGCCACGATCCGGGAGGCGTACGCGTCGAAGTACCCCGGGCCCGCCCCGTCCGGGATGTGCACGCCCGCCGACAGCAGCAGCTCCCCGCCCAGCAGGTACGGGTACGGGTCCGCCATCTCCGAGGTGTGCACCCAGCGCACCACGATGTCCGGGCCCGACGGTCCGGCGACCCGGCGCAGTCCCAGATCCTCCCGCGCCAGGAGGGCGTCCAGGGGCACCGGGGGAGTGGGCGGGACCACGGGATCCGACATGGTGGACGTTTCCTCCAGCCCGTTCGTTCCGAATGGATGAAACGTACACTTCGCAGTCGCTTTCCAGCCACCTAGTGTCGGGTCCGACCGGCAGCCCTCGGGTGCGGCGGACGTCCCCCGCGACGGACCCCGCCGCATCCCGCGACGAGCCACCGGACAACTTCCAGCTGCACGACACCCTGACGACAGTGCGCGAAGGAGGCCGACATGGCCGTCGACTACCTGGTCATCGTCTTCTACATGGCCGCCATGCTGGCCATGGGCTGGTGGGGCATGCGCCGTGCCAAGTCCAAGAGCGAGTTCCTGGTGGCGGGCCGCCGCCTGGGCCCCACCATGTACTCGGGCACGATGGCCGCCATCGTCCTCGGCGGCGCCTCCACCATCGGAGGCGTGGGCCTCGGCTACAAGCACGGCCTCTCCGGCGCCTGGATGGTCTTCGCCATCGGCCTCGGCCTGCTGGCCCTCTCCGTCTTCTTCTCCGCCCGCATCGCCCGCCTGAAGGTCTACACCGTCTCCGAGATGCTCGACCTGCGCTACGGCGGCCGGGCCGGCGTCATCTCCGGCGTCGTCATGTGGGCGTACACCCTGATGCTCGCGGTCACCTCGACCATCGCCTACGCCACGATCTTCGACGTCCTGTTCGACATGAACCGCACCCTCGCGATCATCCTCGGCGGTTCCGTCGTGGTCGCCTACTCGACGCTGGGCGGCATGTGGTCGATCACCCTGACCGACATGGTGCAGTTCGTCGTCAAGACGATCGGTGTGCTGCTCCTGCTGCTGCCGATCGCGGTGGTCAAGGCGGGCGGCTTCAGCGAGATGAAGGCGCAGCTGCCCACCGGGTACTTCGACCCGCTGGGCATCGGCGGCGAGACCATCTTCACCTATGTGCTGATCTACACGTTCGGCATGCTGATCGGCCAGGACATCTGGCAGCGCGTGTTCACCGCCCGCAGCGACAGCACCGCCAAGTGGGGCGGCACCGTGGCCGGCACCTACTGCCTCGCCTACGCCCTCGCCGGCGCCGTCATCGGCACCGCGGCCAAGGTGCTCTACCCCGACCTCGGCAGCGCCGACGACGCCTTCGCCACCATCGTCAAGAACGAACTCCCCATGGGAGTGCGCGGACTGGTGCTGGCCGCCGCGCTCGCCGCCGTGATGTCGACCTCCTCCGGCGCGCTGATCGCCTGCGCCACCGTCGCCAACAACGACATCTGGGCGCGGCTGCGCGGGCTCACCGCGGGCTCGGGCACCGACCGCGACGAGGTCAAGGGCAACCGCGCCTTCATCCTCCTCATGGGCCTCGCCGTGATCGGCACGGCGATCGCGCTGAACAACGTCGTCGAGGCGCTCACCGTGGCGTACAACCTGCTCGTCGGCGGCCTCCTGGTGCCCATCCTCGGCGGACTGCTGTGGAAGCGCGGCACCGCGCAGGGCGCCCTCGCCTCCGTCACCGTCGGCGGTCTCGCGGTCATCGGCCTGATGGCGACCTACGGAATCCTGGCCAACGAGCCCATCCTCTACGGCCTGTTGTCCTCGCTCGCGGTCTACGTCGTCGTCTCCCTGGCGACCAGGCCCACCGACGAGGCCGTCCTCGCCGCCTGGCGGGAACGCCTGGCCGGCCGCACCCCCGAACCCGTGTCCGAAGAGGTCACTGTCTCCCAGTAGAGTCACAGGGCAGGCAGGTACATACGCGACGAAACGTAGGAAAGAAGGCAGTCCCCATGAGCAGCAACGAGACGCCCCGCGGGCCCGTCGACTCCTCCCGCGTCCCCCGGTACGCGGGCCCCGCGACCTTCGCCCGGCTGCCCCGCCTGGACGAGGTCGGCCGCACCGACGTCGCCGTGGTGGGCGTGCCGTTCGACTCGGGCGTCTCCTACCGGCCGGGCGCCCGCTTCGGCGGCAACGCCATCCGCGAGGCGTCCCGGCTGCTGCGCCCCTACAACCCCGCGCAGGACGCCTCCCCCTTCGCCCTCGCCCAGGTCGCGGACGGCGGCGACATAGCCGTCAACCCGTTCAACATCAACGAGGCCGTGGAGACCGTCGAGGCCGCCGCCGACGACCTCCTCGGCACCGGCGCCCGCCTGATGACCCTGGGCGGCGACCACACCATCGCCCTGCCGCTGCTCCGCTCGGTCGCCAAGAAGCACGGCCCGGTCGCCCTGCTCCACTTCGACGCCCACCTGGACACCTGGGACACCTACTTCGGCGCCGAGTACACGCACGGCACCCCGTTCCGCCGGGCCGTGGAGGAGGGCATCCTCGACACCTCCGCCCTCTCCCACGTCGGCATCCGCGGCCCGCTCTACGGCAAGCAGGACCTCACCGACGACGAGAAGATGGGCTTCGGCATCGTCACCTCCGCGGACGTCTACCGCCGGGGCGCCGACGAGGTCGCCGACCAGCTCCGCCAGCGCATCGGCGACCGCCCGCTGTACATCTCCATCGACATCGACTGCCTGGACCCGGCCCACGCCCCCGGCACCGGCACCCCCGAGGCCGGCGGACTGACCTCCCGCGAACTCCTGGAGATCCTGCGCGGACTGGCCTCCTGCAACCTGGTCTCGGCGGACCTCGTCGAGGTGGCCCCCGCCTACGACCACGCCGAGATCACCTCGATCGCCGCCTCCCACACGGCGTACGAGCTGACCACGATCATGTCCCGCCAGATCGCCGCGGCGCGCGCCGACAGCGCTGACAAGACCCGCAAGACCGGCAACACCGGCAACACCGACAAGGAGGGCACGGCCAAGTGACCCACGACCACGACCTGGTGCTGCGCCCGACGCCGGCCCAGACGGAGGCCGCGCTCAACCCTCCCCCCGGCCGCAACGGCGGCGACCTGGTCGTGGAGACCCTGGCCGGGCTCGGCGCGACCACCGTCTTCGGCCTGCCCGGCCAGCACGCCCTCGGCATGTTCGACGCCCTGCGCCGCTCCGACCTGAGGTACGTCGGCCTGCGGGTGGAGAACAACGCCGGTTTCGCGGCGGACGCGTACGGCCGGATCACCGGCGAGGCGGCGCCCCTGCTGCTCTCGACCGGGCCGGGTGCGCTGACCTCGCTGCCCGCGCTCCAGGAAGCGGCCGCCGCCTCCGCCCCCGTCCTGGCGATCAGCAGCCAGATCCCGACGGCCGGGCTGGGCGGCGGCCGCCACGGCTACCTGCACGAACTGCCCGACCAGTCGGCTTCGTTCCGGGGCGTGGTCAAGTCCGTCCACACGGTGCGGACCGCGTCCCAGATCCCGTCGGCGATCACCGAGGCCTGGAAGTCGGCCCTGACGGTGCCGCACGGCCCGGTGTGGGTGGAGATCCCGCAGGACGTCCTGCTCGTACAGACCGCCCTGCCGCAGGTGACGGCCATGGACGCCACCCCCGACGAGCTGCCCCCGCGCCCCGAACTGACAGCGGTGGCAGCCCACTTGCTGTCGAACGCCACTCGCCCGGCGATCATCGCGGGCGGGGGAGTGGTCCGCGCGGACGCCTCCGGCAAGCTGCGGCAGCTCGCCGAGCTGATCCAGGCCCCCGTGGTCACCACCCCCGGCGGCAAGGGCGCCTTCCCCTGGACCCACCCGCTGTCCCTCCAGTCCTGGCTGGAGGACCGCCACACGACGGACTTCCTGGAGGACGCCGACGTCCTCCTGGTGGTGGGCTCCGGACTGGGCGAACTCTCCTCCAATTACCACACGTTCACGCCCCGCGGCCGGATCGTCCAGATCGAGGCCGACCTCGGCAAGCTGGAGTCCAACCACCCGGCGCTCGGCATCCACGCGGACGCCCGCCTCGCCCTCCAGGCCCTGCTGGAGACGGCGGAACCACGCGAGGACACCACGGCACCGGAACGCGTCCGCACCCTGCTGTCGAAGGTCGCCGACCGCATCGGCGCTCAGGAGCTGACCCTGGAACAGCAGGTGTTGACAGCGGTCCGCCGCGCCCTGCCCGCCACCTCGCCCTCCTTCTGGGACATGACGATCCTGGCCTACTGGGCCTGGTCCGCCTTCGACGCCAAGGGCCCCAACCACCTGCACTCCGCCCAGGGCGCCGGCGGCCTCGGCTACGGCTTCCCGGCCGCCCTCGGCGCCGCGGTCGCCGACCCCACCCGCCCGGTCCTGGCGGTCTCCGGGGACGGCGGCGCCCTGTACTCCCTCGCCGAACTGGCCACCGCCCGCCAGTACGACCTCGACGTCACCTGGCTGATCGTCGACGACGGCGGCTACGGCATCCTGCGCGAGTACATGACCGACACCTTCGGCGAGCCCACGGCCACGGAACTGACCCGCCCGGACTACGTCGCCCTCGCCGAGTCCTTCGCCGTCCCGGCCGTCCGCACCACCCCCGAAACCCTGGAGCACGACCTGACACAGGCCCTGGCCACCCCCGGCCCCTCGGTGGTCGTCCTCCCGGCCCTCCTGCGCATGTTCGCCCCGACCCACCTGGATTGAGCGACCGCCGTCCGAAACCCCTGCTAAAATATGCGAGTTGGCCTCCGGAGCTCCCCCAGTGGGTGCGTCCGGAGGCTTTTTTCATGCCCTCCGACGACACGTCCGCACCCACTTCCCCCTCCACCGCACCTTCCTCCACCGCGCCTCCCGCCACCGGCTACCGCGCCCTGCTCCGCAACCGTGAGTTCACCGGCCTGTACGTCAGCTTCACGCTGACGGTCGCCGCGAGCACCCTGTCCGGCTTCGCACTCGGCACGCTGGTCGACGACCGGACCGGGTCCCCGTTCCTGACGGCCGTGAGCATGTACGGCGCCACGTTCGCCACGGTGCTCGGCGCACTGACGCTGATGTCGGCCGCGGACGGGAAGCGTCCTCGCCGAACCCTCGTCACGCTCCAGTGCGTCTCCCTGGCGGGCGTCGCGGCGCAGGCGGTTCCGGGGCTGCCACTGGCCGCCCGGTTCGGGCTCCTCCTGGTGCTGGGGTTCTTCCAGTCCCTCGGCGCCGGAGCACGGATGGGGCTGCTCGCCGAAGTCGTACCGGCCTCCACGTACGTGCTCGCGCGGTCGCTGATGAACATCACCTCGGGCGGCACGGCCGTTCTCGGCTTCGCCGTCGGCGCCCTCCTGCTGCGCCACCTGAGCCCGCACGAGGTCTTCGCCGTCGCCGCCGTCCTGACCGGACTCGGGCTGGTCGCCGTGGCGACGACCGTCCGGGAGCACTCGACCCGCCGCCCGGCCGATCCGGGGCGTCCCGACCCCCGCCCCGGACTGCGCCGGACCTGGACGACCAACGTCGAACTCTTCTCCCACCCCGGCAGGCGTGCGCTGCTGCTGAACCTGTGGGTTCCCAACGGCCTGATCGTCGGCTGCGAGGCGCTGTTCCTCTCCTACGACCCGGAGCAGGCCGGTCTCCTCCTGGCCGCGAGCTCGGCCGGCATGCTCCTCGGAGACCTGACGGTCGGGCGACTGCTCACCGCCGACCGGCGACGCCGCTGCGCGTTCGCCCTGCGGCTGCTGCTCGCCGTGCCGTACCTGCTGTTCGCCGCCCACCCGCCCACGATGGTGGCGGCGGCAGCGGTGTTCGTGGCCGGTGCCGGGTTCGCCGCCACCCTGCCGCTCCAGGAACAGCTCCTCGCGCTGACCCCCGACCCGGTCCGCGGCCAGGTCCAGGGCGTGGAGTCCGCCGGCCGGATGACCTGGCAGGGCATCGGAGCCGCGCTTGCCGGAGGCCTCGCCCTGTACCTCGGCCCCGGCCCCACGATCACCGTCCTGGCCGCCCTCTCCGTCACCGTCACCGTCCTCTCCCGGCCCTTTGTGCTCCGCGCCTGATCGCCCCAGGTCACAGGGCCGGTTGGTTCGGAGAGCCCTTTAGACGTCGTTTCTTATGGCTGAGGCTCGTGTCGTCGACCGGCCAGGTGGGTGTCGGTGCGATGTGGAAGTCTCCGGGGCATGAGCTACGACCTTG